>CAZFUD010000052.1:0-20620 GCA_964521705.1 uncultured Opitutaceae bacterium
CAATGGCTCAGCACGCGAAAACTCAAAGACGTGATGCCCGATCCGAGACTACTGAGATTCCTCCCTCGCGACCGGGAAACCATGATCAAGGAAACCGAGCTGTTTTTCGAAGAAATCCTCATTGAGAACCACCCCCTAAATACCTTCATCGACCCTGGATTCAGTTACAGAAATCAGTTTCTCAATGCCATTTACGAAAGCGAAGTTAGCGGAAGAGAATTGCGCCGAATAACGCTACCCAAAGGAGGCAAGGAAGGCGGATTGCTAGGACTAGCCTCCATTATGATGGCCACCGCCAACGGCGTCGATACCCACCCGGTTCATCGAGGCGTATGGCTCCTGGAAAATGTACTCGGACTGCCCACTCCCCCGCCGCCACCCGAAGTGCCAGCAGTGGCTCCCGATACCTCGGGAACTACCACCATGCGCGAGCAAATGCTAGCCCACCAAGCGGACCCGACTTGCGCTCGTTGCCATGAAAAAATCGATCCACTGGGATTCATAATGGAGAATTTCGACCCAGTTGGACGCTGGCGCGAACACTATCCTGTATATACCGAAGAGGCAGCGGCTCCCTTAAAAGAGGAATTCTATTCCAGCGATTCCGAGGCAACACGACTGGGACGTCGTATCGACGCCTCTGCTACAATGCCAGATGGAACCGTCCTGAAGGACGTTACCGATCTCAAAGCCTACATACTGGATAATATGGATCTTTTCGCGGAATGCCTGACCGAAAAACTCATGATCTACGCTACGGGACGGCCCTTGAATTTTGGAGACAAGCGGGTAGCACGGAAACTGGCCAACGACCTGCTAAATTCCCAAGGCGGTTTTCAGGATTTAATCATCGCTGTAGTATTAAGCGATTCATTCTCTACCCGATAGCGACGCTTCTCACTCAATAATGGAATCGGCGACCGTATCCAAATTTGCGGTAGTTTGGATGGGTTGCTATCAGCGCGAGAACTCGCTCCGCCACTTCTCGAAAGCGGCGGACATCCGATTCAGGCGATCGGGCATCTCCTCAGCCAGATTGCGGGACTCGCTCCAGTCAATAGAAAGGTCATACAATTCAAACGGACGCTCCGGCCTTGAACGAACAATCTTCCAGCGTCCATTGCGGGCGCCACTCCATTTTCTGTATTCAAAATAAATATACTCATGCGGAGAAGGAGCATTGCCAGCCAAGGTCGCTATGGGATCGCGGCCATCAATCACCCGGTCCTTGGGCAAAGGAGCCTTGGCCGCGTTCAAAATCAAAGAGAAGAGGTCGATATTGGCGATCGGCTCCCGGCACACTTTCCCAGCTTCGAACCGATTCGGCCAACGAATGATGCAGGCCGTGCGCACGCCCCCTTCATAGGTTTCCGTGCGACCTCCTCGAAAAGGGGCGTTGGAAGCGGTTTCTAGAATGAGATCTTCCCGAATCGAGCCTCCATTGTCTGACGCGAGGATTAGCAGAGTATTCTCCCTCAGGCCTAGGTCGTCAATTTGCTTAACAATGCTCCCGATACCCCCGTCGAGTGCCGATATGACGGCATGGTAGCCCTCGTCTGGATCCGTGGAGTCTGGCTCGTAGCCGTAGAGTTCGAAGAACTCTGCGGGCGCCTGCCAGACAGTCGCTTCGCCAGGCGCTTTGTTCTTAGGATTGGGCACATGAGCGGCATTGAAAGGCACGTAAGCGAAGAACGGCTTTTCGCGATTACGCCGAATAAACTCGCAAGCCGCCTCGGCGAAGAGATCCGTACTATAGCCCTCGATGTCGATCGCTTCCGTTCCAAGATACAGGTCTTCCTGACCATTGTAGACGTGGGTGTAGTAATCGATATTTCCCGAGCGAGATCCTAGAAACTCATCGAAACCACGATCCGTCGGCCGGCTACCGCTCGCGAATCCAATATTCCATTTACCAAAGCACCCCGTCGCGTAGCCCGCTGATTTCAAAAACTCCGGCAAAATTTTTTCTGTATGAGGCAATCCGATACCGGTCCAGTTTTCGTCGCGCGACAATTGATGCGTCAAACCGTTCCGCAAAGGATACCTACCTGTCAGCAAAGCCCCGCGGGATGGTGTGCAGGACGAGGTAACAATGTAGAAGTCCGTGCAGCGAATTCCCTCTCCCGCGAGCGAATCGATGTGCTGGGTCCGGATCACAGGATTCCCATAGCAGCCGATATCGCCATAACCCACGTTGTCGATATAGATAAGAACGATGTTGGGTGGGCCCTTTTTCGCAAATGAGGGCAGAGCTGTAATCCCCAGCGGCAAAGCCAGCCCGTAAACCACCCAGCGAATTGATTTCCGAACCCGGGAATGAATCTGCTGCAGTAAACCCAGTATCATAATCGCTTTAAGGCTCTCTTACTATCTTGCTGAAAAGGGACCATTGGGCGAGAATCTGCTGAGCCGGTCGAATGAACAAAAGCGAGCCCCAATGCGGGCTCAGGCGAAGCGTTTCGCATGTCCTGACCGATCTATCGGATTTCATCCCAGATGAACTCGAGTCGCACGATATCAGGCTTGTAGGGGTCAACGGGAAGATGCTTGTTGTCAGGATGGTGGCAACCGATACCGCGGTAGGTAATGGCGTTAAAATAAAGCGTCCCTCCCCTCTCCTGCCAGTAAGGCGTTGCATAGTAGCCGTCACCCACAAGACGTCGCTCGGCGTTATCGAGAACGGAGTAGGAAATGATCTCGAAGCTATCAGGATCGAAGCGATAAAAGCAAAGCTCCATCGGCCATTCGGAAAGCGTAGTCGGGTGGGTTTTCGTATAGTTTCTACCTATGAGATAGTGCCCTCCGTCCGCTTCGAATATGCGCGGGCGGCTGATGTACTTCTTCATGAAGTCGTAGGTTTCAGTTAAATTAGTCTGCTTTATCAGCTTGAAATCCGAATCTACTTTATGGATACGAGCTGCATCATCATAACCTCGCGTAATCACTAGGAACCCGTCCCCATAGCGGATCATGTTGGTTTCATTAATCGGAATGTCCCCAAATTCGGAGGTAAGGTCGCGCAGGCGATGCCAAGAAGTTCCTCCGTCATCCGAACCAATCACATGCACGGCTCGCTTCCCGCCTGAACCAGCCAAATATTCGAAAGTCATTACCAAGAGGAGAATCGTCGAACCATCAACAAGCCCTTGGAAGGCATATCCATACTCCACGCCGTCAACGAGGCCGAATTTCCCTCGCGGCTGAAAACTGTGTCCATGATCCTTCGAACGGTAGGAAATCAAACCTTCTCGCTTCGATGTCCCCGTTAGCTGTACATCGAGGAACAAATCGATCGTGCCGTTTTCGTGCTCGAACCATTCTCCATTTTCGTGAACCACACCTTTGCGTTCAGTGATCGTGACGGGCTCCGAGACCTCGGCAGTGATAGGATTCAGCCGGATGATTTGCCAATCCGATTCCGTGTCATGGGCATGCCGGTAACCCCGTTTAAAGGAAACCAGAATCTCGTAGGTGCTAACCCGGAGAGTGATTGGGAAGGCCAGGTACTGCTTGTCTTTCAACAAATCGGATTGGACCAAGATCTGTTCCGCTTTGTAGAAGGGTTGTTTTAAGATTGGGGTTCTCACAAGTGACAGGGAAATAGGGCTCCCAGAGCCTTAGGGTTAGCCAGAAGCTGGCAACGTTTCACGCATTACACAAGCCTGACCATTTTCTAAGCGATAAAAGCTGTGTTTTCAGAGCCTTTTCTGACAGGTCGCCGTATGCACTCAAGTCGATCAAAGCTGCTTGATTAAACCACGAGAAGATGGGTACATGGAGCCCTTGAATCTGCTTTATGGTAGATTGCCCCCATTTACGCTCTATTGCACCCATGAAAACTTCCTACCTTACCCTGTTTTATTGCAGTTGGCGTCGCCTGGCTTCAAATGCCTTGCAAGCGGCCACTGCCAATCTGCCGAATTCATTCGCCATCGGCCTGTTTTGCGTAGCAGCTCTTTGTGCCGCTCCCGTGCCTCTAAAAGCTCAAGACCAGGAGCCTTTCTACTACGAGATCCGGCCCTTATTTGAAAACGGAGAGCAACTAGGACAAGTCTACCGTTTCCGGAATGTGGGGCTTATACAATGTCCTAACGGCGATCTGTTGGCGTTCGTCGAAGCCCGCCATGACGTAAGCGACCATAGCGAAAAGGATGTGCTCATGCGGCGCAGCAAAGACCGCGGCATCACTTGGGGACCCTACGAGGCAGTATGGGGACATCTAGAAGAAGACCACGCCGGCTGGAAAGACCCAGCACCGGTAGTGGACGAGGCAACCGGAAGGCTATTCTATTTCATGAATACTAATGAGAGCGAAAAGCGGCTCTTTTACATGACCTCGAATGACAGCGGCTACACTTGGTCCGACCCTATCCGCATTCCGGATAGTCTGCTTCGGCCCGAATGGAAACGCTGGCGTAACAATCCGGGACCAGCCATTCAGCTGAAGGTGGGTAAATACAAACACCGCATGCTCATTCCCGGGCATATCGTGACTCATGAGGATCGGCATTTCTCGGTTGTTTGGTACAGCGACGATCATGGGGAATCCTGGCAGGTAAGCGAGACGGCGGTGCAAGGCTCCGACGAGGTGAGTATCATCGAGTTGAGCGATGGCCGTGTGCTCATGAATATCCGTTCACACGGCGAGTTGGATCCGGGCCTAGATCCAGCGTATCGAAACTTCATGTACAGCGATAACGGCGGGAAATCGTGGTACTGGCTCGAAACCAAGCGCGACTTGCCCTGGGAGTCTGGTCACGGATCGCTGGCAAAAATGGAACTCGGCGATGGCAATCTGCTCTTCGCCATCCACCCACTGGTCGTCAAACGCAAGGACCTGACCTGTTTTGTCAGTTACGACGAAGGCAAAACCTGGCCCTATAAAAAGCTGCTTCACGAAATTGGCGGCTACAGCTCGACCATCGTACTAGACAACTACGATATTGCCATGTCCCATAACCACGGCTTCCGAGGCGAACACGGAATCGATTTTGTCCGCTTCAATTTGAGCTGGCTAACGGACGGAAAGGAGCATGCCAACGAGCCGATCCAGCCCCTATCCGCAGCTCCTGGAGTCAAAGCGACCCATCGTACGATCTGGCGAGAAGATTTCGAACTGGCCGATAGAACCATTATAGATGGCGGATCCACCGCTTGGACGATACTTGGCGCCAGCGACGCGCCGATAGGTACGGCCGTCAGCAATGGCAAGTTTCGAGCTCGCGATTCCGGCACGGAAACCGTCTGGCAAACTGGGAGAATCGATATCGGGGACGCAAAACGAATATCCATCGCCGTTGACGCCATCAAGATCGGCAAATTCAACAATTCGGACTCGCTTCGGATTTACTATAGACTTGGAGATGGCGATGAAACGCTGATTGACTCCCTAAGCTTCTCATCGGACCCGCAAGAGGATTTCGAAACGTATCAGATTCGCAAACACGACATAAATGTTTCAGGAAATCAGCAAGCGCAGGTCATTATCCGCTCTCGGATTAACGGAGACGACAAGGTACTGTATTGGGATCGAGTAGAAGTAGCTCGAGCCGAATAGGAGCAATAGAAATCCTTTTTATATATCGCCGCAGATGAATTTCCCTGAAAAGTTCCTACTCACTGTTTTCTTTCTTTTTTTCCCAATTTTCTAAGCGAAAGCCAGCTAGTTGCATCTATTGAAATCTTTCCAGACGATATTCAATCGAAGACTTACTGTCTGAACAAAGATTAGGAGAAAGGCCAAACGAAATATCAGAAATTCGTACTCATAATT
Organism: uncultured Opitutaceae bacterium; assembly: GCA_964521705.1. GTDB lineage: Bacteria > Verrucomicrobiota > Verrucomicrobiia > Opitutales > Opitutaceae > Pelagisphaera. Next base: position 5,774 of record CAZFUD010000052.1, read on the forward strand.
TTGATACGTATTCAATATCGTAAGCTTTGCTATATCATCACTGTGAACGCTGTGGAGACATGTAGCAGGGAAAAGATTGATCCGCGCTTTTCTTTTGCCAGCCCCTCATCGCCCATCAAAACTGCAAGCTCACCAAAGAGCCCCCTTTCATGAAACCTTCCTCTACGAAAACATTCGCTTCCCTGACCGCGATTACTATCGCTTTGCTCTCCGGCTGCTCAGAATCGCCCAAAGAGCAGACAAAAACCAAACCTCCCAACATTATTTTCGTCTATGCCGACAACCTCGGCTACGGGGATATCGAACCGTTTGGGGCGACCACCATCAAAACCCCGAGCCTCAACCGGATGGCGGCGGAGGGGCGCAGGTTTACGCATTTCTGTGTGACGTCCGGAGTTTGCACACCTTCCCGCTCCTCAGCTATGACCGGTTCCTATGCCCAGCGGGTCGGCATGCATTGGAACGACCGCGACGACCATGTGCTCAGGCCTATTTCTCCTTACGGCCTAAATCCGAACGAAATCACCGTTGCCGAAATCCTGAAGAGGCAAGGCTATGCGACCACCTGCATTGGCAAATGGCATTTGGGCGACCAGCCGGAGTTCCTCCCAACCAGGCAGGGATTTGACTCCTACTACGGCATTCCCTACTCGGACGACATGGTGGCCCGCACCTGGAGTGTGGATGGTAGCGTTTGGCCACCCCTGCCGCTAATGGAAAACGAGACCGTCGTCGAGGCCCCAGCCGACCGGAATACGCTCACTAAGCGATACACCGAACGGGCTCTAAGCTTTATCGAAGACAACCGGGACAAACCCTTCTTCTTATACATGCCGCAAGCTATGCCGGGCTCGACCCTGGTTCCCTACGCGTCCGAGGCGTTCAAAGGGAAATCCGAAGCCGGTCCTTGGGGGGATTCCATCGAGGAGCTCGATTGGTCCATCGGCCAGATTCTGGACAAGCTGGTAGAGCTAGAGCTCGATAAGAACACTTTGGTCCTCTGGACCTCCGACAATGGCTCCCCCATGACACGACGGCCGGACAGCCCCTACCGTGGCACCAATGCGCCCCTGTTTGGCCGCGGCTACACCACCGCCGAAGGAGCTTTCCGGGTTCCCACAATTTTCTGGTGGCCAGGAAAAGTGCCTGCGGAAACCGTTTGTAACGAACTTTCCACTACAATGGACCTGCTACCCACCTTCGCCCGGCTCGTGGGAACGGAAGCCCCAACGGACCGGGTTATCGACGGCCACGACATGCGGCCCTTATTATTCGACGAGCCCGGCGCAGTCTCGCCGTACGACGCCTTTTACTATTACCAACGCGACCAACTTCAGGCGGTGCGCTCGGGACCCTGGAAACTGTTCCTGTCTATCGAAAACCCCATCCGTCACCCTCACCATCCAGCGAATCAACCAGGTCCTACTGAGAAGCTGTTATTCAACGTGGTTGAAGATATCGGGAGCGAGCATAACCGCATCGCCGACCACCCGGATATCGTCCAAAAGCTGGAAGCTCTAGCGGAGATGGCTCGGGCGGAATTGGGCGACCGAGGGAAGACCGGCGCAGGTCAGCGACTACGGGGCCGAGTTAACAATCCTCAGCCTCAAGTTCTCGCCAGATAGTCGCCCATCCCATATGGCTGACTCGGGACCGCAGCCCTACCTTTCCATTTATCGGAGAGATTCTAAACAAACAGCTTCGACAATTGGACAGGCGCAATCGGAGTGAATTCGCTTAACCGATTCTGAGTCCATGAAGTCCGAGCCGGTAACCAGGCAAGTAATACGTTGGGCGCTAGTCAATCGACGCTGCATTTCCCAGACATCCTCATCACTGATAAGATAACCGGTACCGCATGTCTCTCGGCACTCTCGAATCACCTCATTCCCGTCGATGACAATGGCAACCTGCAACCCGCTGATCGACGTGGAGCAATCGCCCTCCTTGCCCTTCGCCTCGCCATTTAGCAAAGCGCTGGCCACCGCGCCGTTGCTAAATCAAGACCACCACCACCCACCGGGCAAAATACGGAGTCCCACATCTAATGAAACTTCTCCGGGCCTCGCTCACCGCCAACGAGTATCGATCCGCTCAAGGTCAGATGCTCATGAGGTTAGTCGAGTTCCTCGAACAGTTGGATCGAGTTCTTGAGACCGGACGACCAGTTCTGAAACTCGCTGTTGTTGATTAGCAACTGGGCCCCCTGGGCACGGCGCTTCTTCATTTCCTCTATCGGCAGCGTCGGTCCGCCAAAGGCCTTACCATGTTTCTTGCAAGCCGAAGCTACGATTTCCCAGCCTTCATCCAAGGTCATTTCTCCACTCTGCCTGAGGCGCAGGCCAAGATCGCCCGGTCCTACGAAGATCAAGTCCACGCCTTCGGTCGCGGCGATCGCCTCCGCATTGCGCACGCCTTCAGGCGTTTCGATTTGAACGGCCAGGAAAGTCTCTCGATTCGCCCACGCGACATACTCATCTTCGTCGTGAGTGTGGAAGTCCGAATCCAAGCCCGCGTTGTCCAACCCTCTATCGCCGATCGGCGGAAATTTGACCGCATCCACAAGCATCCGCGCCTTTTCTGGCGTGGATACATGCGGGATCAATAAGCCGGCTGCGCCGTCTTCGAGATACCGATACAACCCTGTTTTTTCCAGTGTGGGAGACCGCAACATAATATCGATGTCGTACAGGTGGGCGTAGGCCAACATTGCCTGAATCTCCCGCACCGTTTGAGCCCGGTGCTCGAGATCCAGCCAGATGCAATCGTACCCAGCGCGGGCAGCATGGCATACGTAGGCCGGTATATAGTGACCCAACACGCATGCGCGGATCACTTCTCCATTTCGAATTCGGGCCAAGGTTTTGCTTTTTCTCATAAGTTAGGAAGATCAATAATGTTGTTCTTATCAATAATCAGCCTCGAGATCGGTGGTCCACCAAAGAAGCTTTCCAATTTACGCAGTCTCCTTTCTCGCTGCAGGAAAAACCCGGCTCCCCACTAGGCCCACCGTCAATCCAACGACAAGGGCAACCGGCGAGATCCACTGAAAGGTCACCGGATCTAATCCCGTCTCCGGATTCTTGCCAAAGATCGCGCCCGAAAAAGCTACCATCGCTGCCGCCGACACACTTGCCACCGTGGCTAGCCACACGCCCGTCGGGCTGGCGAACGGCGCGAATACGGCAAAGAAGAACAACAGGGCGATCGGAGCCGTAAGCAAGTTTACCGTCTTGTTCGTCACTGCCAAGAAGTTGCCGGGAATATGATCCATAAAGCTGCTTAGGAGCACGACTGCACAGCCTATACTAAAGGCCAGGATGCGCGCATAACGTACATGCTGCGCTTCATTCTCCGGTTTCCGGCCGAAGCGGTCGAGCAAGTCGGTCATCACCACAGCGGTGATCGAGTTCACTCCTGAATCGATACTCGACATCGCCGCTGCGAACAATCCCGACACCACCAGGCCCGTTACCACCGGCGGCAGTTGAAAGGCGATGAAATGCGGGAAGATCTTGTCCGCTTGAGCATTAAGCCCCCCAGTCTCCGGCAACAGATCCGGATACGCTTGATAAAAACCCAATAGGGATACCCCAACGAATCCCAGGGTCACCCCGACAACTAACCCAATCGACAGTTGCATCGCTATGGCCCGTCTGGCGGCACGGGCATTCTCGGTAGCCATGAATCTTTGCACGGAAACCTGGTCCCCCATCGATGTGCATACCATCCAAAGAAATACTGACAGAACCGACCCTACCACCGTAACCCTAGTTGACGGATCCAGACTAAAGATTGGTTGATGATCCCACACATCGGCCTGCCACGTTGTCGGAAACCATCCAAAGCCACCCATTTTCCAGGTAACGGTTCCGATCACGAGCAAGGAGCCTCCGTAGAGCAGGATCGTTTGCATCAGGTCCGTAATTACTACCGCCCTCAAGCCCCCCAATGAGGTGTAAGTAATGGCGAACAAGCCAGTCACCGCCACTATCCACGGCACCCATTCCTCGCCCACGCCAATCATGATGGCGATCGCCTTGGACGTAAGAAAAACCAGCAGCGACATCCAGACTAACCGCAGCAGGATAAACATACTCACCCCCAGCAAGCGGACGCTCAAGCCCAACCGCGTCTCCAACAATTCATAAGCACTCGTCACGCGGCGGCGCATATAAACAGGAAGTATCCAAAACCCCAACACAAGAAACACAAACGGATAGGAAATGTAGTTCGAGAGGTACACCGGACCCTTCCCGAGCACCTCGCCTGGGATGGCCAGATAGGTGATCGTACTCAGCAGCGTGGCAAAGAGCGAAACCCCGATCAACAAAGCGTTCATTCGACCCGAACCCACGAAGTACTCGCTGGTATCTTTTTGCCTCCGACTCATCCACCACCCTAGCCCAATAGTAGAGGAGGCGTAGAGTCCGAGAATAATCCAGTCGATGAGCGTCATGTATGAGGAGTAAGAAGAAGCCAAGCATCGGGAATCGGCTTCCGTGCATCAAGACCCATTCGCCGTCCACTTCGCTTGACCAGATGGGCAACCAGAGGATTCTCGATAGGCTGCAAGTTCCGTAATCCCCTACAAATTGAGCATCTTCTCTTCATAGATCTGATCCAATAACTCGGGATTCACTTGTTCTTCTCTGGAGTGAAAGTAGATGCCATAGCGCATGCGTAGAGATTCGCTAGTTCCCACCGCAACCGCGCTCCTATCGCCCTGTTTCATGGCCTCACGTCCAAAAGCATTGGCGACCATGAGGCCATAATTCCGGTTGTGCCACCAGGAAGAGCGAAAGTTGTCGGGGTGGGCGAATATGGCTATACCTGCATGGAACCCCTCTGTCGTTCCAGAATAATCGCACCATTCGGCCTCCTGTCCCCAGGTTGTTTTGGCGGTTTCCAGACCTCGGTTGCTGCGGATCCTTCCTGTCGCCTTTTCGGTCAAGGGCGTGGCCATGCGTACGCCTAGGCCCATTTCCTCCTCGTCTCCGAAGATTAACGGCTCGGCAGCCGAAGTGTATTCTTCACCCCATGACAGGGAAAAGCCATCGGTTTTCTCCTCGAACAAGACTTGTTTTGTAAGGTATGGCTTCTCTGCGTAAGTTGCAGCGGCCGAAAACGAAGCCAAAAGAAGACCGAAAATGAGGATCGGTTTCAGAGCTCTTTTTGAATTTTTCGAAAGTAGCCAGATCATGTTTTTAAAATGTCGCTTACTCCCAGCTAATGTATTCACGACTATAATATATGAAACGTCCATATTCCGTGCCCACAATTAGGCCAGGTTTTTCATCGAAAAACGTCACCGCGGGCGAGCAGGCGTGCTGGCCCAAGTGAACCGGGTCACCCTTGTGATGCATTAGCTTCGGGTAGGCGAAGGCTGGATCCCGGTTCGTTCCTTTATTCTCCAGCAGCAGTACCGCGGCTCCGGCCTTATCTTTAGACCAAGGCAGCCCACTTTCATCTGCCACAGGCACCGTGCCGTGCCGTGGGGTACCCACGATGAGATCGAAATCGCCATCGCCGTCCCAGTCGACGGACTCGAACTTCGTACGGCCTCGTCCACCAGCATTGAGAAAATTGGCGTGGATGGGAGAACCATCCTCGAGAAGCAGCCTGCCACCGTCTTCCAGATTGTATACATCGACCTGACGATAGAGGTGAAATTGATCGTCATCATTGAGAGTAATATAAACCCTTTGTCCATCGATAGTATATATACCGGGTCGGGTTCGCCAACTGCCGTGCATATCCAGATCGTCTAGGTAGAGAGTTTTGCCCGAAGCAAGTTGGGGATTGGTTTTCGTACCCACATTCAAATACACCGTGTGCATGCCGCGAACATCGTTCATGAGAATGTCGTATAAACCGTCTCCGTTCCAGTCGTACACATTTGGACAGGTATAACCCCACCGAGCTTCGCCTGGACCCTGAATGCTACTGTATTTCCCTTGAATATGCACGAGTTCTCCCGCCGCCGCGATGCGTTGCGGCGGGGCGAACAGAGGTAATGAAGTTCTAGATACATTCTTGAAGAACAGGAAGAAGCCTTGGGAATTGCCCGCTACGATGTCCAATTGGCCGTCGCCGTCCCAGTCGACTACATTGGGTACGACCAGGGTGCCGCCAAACAACTCGGCGGAGGCCTGTTGGACTTCTCCCATGGGCTTAAAAGCAATCCGATCGGGGAGATCCTTTTCCGGCCGTCTTTGATAGTAGTACATGCCTCCTTCACCTGAGGCTAGAAAGTCCATCCCCGAGGAATCCGAGGAAGGGTAGGCTATGACATTGGTCCAGGTTTCCGGATGACGAAGCGAGATGCCCCGTTCATCTACAACCGGAGTTTTGCTGACAGACGCGTTTCCGTCTTCCGGCATAAAGTCAGTCAAGGAATGCAGGCCACCCAGCAGGGTCCCGAAGACGAGCCTGGGATCTCCTCGATTCTCGAGAACCGCCATCCCATTAATTCCAAAATGCCCGCCATCCTCATGGGACAAGATTTCCTCGGCATTCACGTTCTCGGGGTGATCAGCAAAACTAAACGTCGCGCGATAGATACCATCCTTGGGAATCCCACCCATCCATATGCCGGAGCCATCGAAAGGCCGGTAGGCGGCATTACGGTGGTGCACAAGCGTCGGTTTGTAACTTACCTCATCCCTTACACTCATGAACAAGGTTAGCTGACCATCGTTACCGAGGGTGGCGGTAGCCGCGCTTGGCAGCCGAGGCAAACCCGAAAGGCTGATTTTTGATTCTACTTTAAACCGCAGACCGTCCTTGTCGAAACGAGCAATAATAATTTCTTCGTGCCGTAACCAGATTCCGATGACTTCACTCTTTGAGGTCTCAAAGACGTAACCCGCTACCGCATGATCCTGGAGAAGATAATTTTCCAGCTCAGGCAGTTCTGATACATCGATTTCAATGGGTGGAGAAAATACGGGGACACCGTTGGGGGAATCCTTGACATAGCGATACAAATGAAAGCCCGGATACCAGCGATCGGAGCTGACAAAAATGTCCGGTCGCTTTCCATCATAAACGTGAGCGAATCCCAAGGGAGTTGAGCTGATCCCAATCGACGGCAAGGGCCCTACCCCGTCATTGCCACCAACGAGTATGGGCTGACCACTGACCATTTGGGCGTCGGCCGCGCTGATTGCCGGCCCTTCGCCAACAGCGCAACCCGCCAAAAACAGAACTAGAAATACTTGAATTAAGCTGACTGGTTTCATGCCGGTTTCCATAAAATGTATCCAAATAAATATACTCTCTAATTGCTTTTACAATGAATAGAGTTCGGAAAGCGGTATGCGAGCTGCCTCCATGTCCTCCTTATTCACCGAATAAATCACCCAAAGGCTTTCCCCGACGACGACTGAATGCGGATACTGGTATCCACCTGCCCCTTTAGCTTTGCCTTCATATCGCTGAGCGGGGGCCTTGAACTTGATGATCGCCATACGGTCGAATTCAAGCCCATCTTCAGACAAAGAGATCGCCAACATCTGTCGTCCTCCCTGCCGCCCCGACATAGCCAAAAGGTTATTGATTACATAGTACTGGCCATTGGGCAATTGGCCAGAATTGGCTCTTGATCCCGTATCGGGAAAACTTGTACGCGTTGGTGTAGTCCATGTATCTCCGTCATCAAAGGAAAAGGAAGCATAATGCCGCCGAGGCCTGGAAGCCTCGGTCTCGGCTCGAGTCGTTCCATGAATCGTTCCCTGATTACGGTAGAGCCTTACCCAAGCGCCATTCGCTAAACGCCATGGCTGAGTGGGCTCGGTCATACGATGCTCGTCATCGGAATCCGGCCACTGCCTTGGCTTGAAAAGCAATTGCGGCAAGTTGGCCGGTTCTTCGAAATACGCGTTTATCTTAGACACGAACGACGGTTCTCCAACCGGGATGGATGGATAGCCGGGTTCCGGAGCAGGAACTGAGTCCGAAAGCCAAAAGACCGGGCCCAAGGACCCGTCCGCATGCACTTCGCGGGCCAGAAACCCAATCCGAGTTCGCGAGACTTCGTTGAAGCGATACACTTTCTTTCTCAACGACCGATCAACAACAGTCACCGCGTACATGCGTCCTCCAATTTCAGCAAATCCCTGGCATGTTTGAAACGGTTTAGGCTCTTTCGCTACTGAAGCCGGGACCTTGTCGGCAAGTGATGGGAAGAGGGGCTTCTGCTCAGACCAAGACTTTCCTTCGTCGGTTGAAAAACGAAAGACGCCGTTTTGGCCCGAGGCGTTTTCGTCACGGGCATGATTATCCCACGATGCGAATAGCGTTCCCTCAAAGTAGGCAAGGTAACCATGGTGGTTAAACGTTCCGGTCTCGGGAGTCGCATAAAGCAGCCTGGTCGTCTCGGTCTTTTCCAAAAATCGGTACCGAAAGTCGGGAGAATCTTGGACTGTCCATCGCACTGTTGGATGATCCGCAGCCGCTAGGGTTGAGTTTTCCAACGAGAAAGAGAGAACTGGATAAAGTAAAATGCAGTAGTTAAAGAGGAATCTTCTAGCCATCTGTTCGCGTGTTCGTATCTTGAGAGAACCGGAGGGTATTATTGGAGTTTGTGAAAATATTCTGGATACTGCCATTTCCATTCCGCGTTCTTCCGGGGGTTGCCATCCCCAATCGCAGTTTCGATTTCTTCCACCCATCGCTTTAGAATTTCAGGATGACGCAAAGGGTCATTCGTATCCTCTCTCCAAGCTACGAGCTCCCGTTTCAATTCCGCCAAGATCTGCTGGTAATCTCCTTCCTCCGACAGGTTGATGAACTCGTAGGGATCTCGCTGCAAATCATACAACTCGAACTCCGGCGGATGTTTCATCAGTCGGTAAGCGGCGGATACCGAATCATTCGATTGGCCAATGCTTTTGCTCACCTCCTTGAAATACCGGTTGGTGGCAAAATCGACCTCCGGATTCTCCATGCTGGGAACCAGATTGTGTATGAGCTTAAATCGATCATCGCGAACCGAACGCTGCGGGTAAAAATTGAAGAGGCCGTGCAGGTGCCACTCGGCGAAAAGGTGCTCTCTCCATGCGAGCGCCTCCCCTTTTAGCAAGGCTAGCATCGAGCGGCCCGGCAAACCACTAGGAGCAACAACGCCGGTCGCTTCTAGTATCGTTGGAAAAAGGTCGATGGTGGATACCAGTTCTTGCCGAACCTGGCCGGCCTTCATAACCCCTGGCCAAGAAGCTATCATAGGGATTCGCAGACCACCTTCATACGAGTTTCGTTTTCCTCTGAGTAGATCCGCACCGTGATCTCCAAGATAGATGACTAGAGTGTTTTCTCTTTTGCCGCTTGCTTCCAGCGTATCAAGCAAGTCTCCGACAAGCGTATCCAGTCGATTCATACTATTATAGTGGTCGGCTGTTTGCTGGCGCAACTCAGGGTGATCTAGTCCAATGTATGCCAACGGCTTGACATCTTCCCCCGTCAACGGATTGGCCGGCATGCCATCCACCTGGGGCAAGAACGGCCGGTGCGCATCGGGATAGTTGACCATCAGAAAGAAAGGTCGATCCGAGGCCTGCATGAATACTCCCGCATGCTTTGCGTAGGCAGCGAGATCTTTGCGAGCAAAGTTCGCCGTCTTGATTTCCCTAAAGTCGAATGAGAAAGCCGAAGCAGGGTTGATGTGCAATTTCCCTACGATACCCGTACGATAGCCGGCTTCTTTTAGGCTTCTAACTACATTGGGCGTATTTTCCCGATACATGCGGAAGTCCCAGGTCGCCAATCCTATTTGCCCATTTTGATGCGGGTAAAGCCCTGTCAATATGGAAGAACGCGACTGGCTGCAACCCGCTTGGGTCACGAAGGCCCTATGGAAGCGGACACCGCTTTCGGCCAAAGCATCCAAACGAGGCGTCTTGACGTATGGCTCCCCATAGCAGCCTAACTCCGGACCATTGTCCTCCGAAGTTATTAGAAGTACATTCGGCCGTTCGCCCTCCGCCAGCGACGCGAAACCCAACAACAGACAACTTGCAATCAAGGCGTTGGAAATCTTCATCTTTATATCGATCGACTATTCTCCAAGCGCTTTGCGGCCTAACTCCAAGGTAGTGGCAGAATCCGGACGGAGGCCGCCATCGCCCCCTACAGTTATGAAACGAAACCCCTGCTTCAATCGGCGTTCAATACTACCGGCATTGGCCGTAATTCCTACGGGAATATTTTTTGCCTGGCATGCCTTAAGGATTTTCAAGATCGCTTCCTCAATTTCAGGAGCGTCGGGAGTATCCGGATACCCCATCGTTATGCCCAAATCGCTAGGACCAACGAATATAATTCCTATGCCCGGCACTGAAATGATTTCTTCGATATTCTCAACGCCCTCGGGATTCTCTATCTGGATAATAGTAAGGATTTCCCCTCGGGGATCTAGTGGCCACACATCAGCCCGCCTTACATATTCGCCCGCGTTTATCCCCCAGTACCAGGCCGCGTTCGCAGGGGCTCGCCCACGTAGACCTGGTGGATCGAAATCGGGCACTCCCGCTTTCTGGGGGTAGCGTGATGCTCGCACGGCATTTAGAGCCTCTTCCTTGTTAGTAACGAATGGATACATCACTCCAAAAGCGCCGACATCCAGAGCTTGCTTGGCAAGGAACTGAAGGCTCTCTCGCCCATTTGTGGGCAGACGAACAATAGGGGTCACATTCGGCTGCAGGTTCCTGCCCTCATGAATAGCCCTTTTATCCGTCAATCCTAAGAGAAAAGCGCGTAGCGTCTCAAAATCAAGAGGCCCATGTTCCATGTCGATCAAAGCGAAATCGATATCCGAGCCGGCGATCAGCCTGGCATTGTTTAAAGATTGGTCACCAGAAAAAATGCCAAGGGCCGGCTCCTCGTTTTCTAGCAGCGCGATAGCCTTGTTCAGCCTGGTATCGCTTTCTTGGGCCACTGCTATCACAGGGATCAAACAGCTGAAAATCGCTATGACCGATTTTGTGAAGGGGCAAGTCACATTCATATCTCGCTGGAATAGGGGTTAACTAATACGCGTTGGCAATATAACTTGGAGCATATGCAATTTCGATCAGGGTAGAAGTACTCTTTTGGTCCAGGACAATTCGAGTACGGTATTTTGTAAGCGCAGAGAGGTAAGTCCAAACAACTTAATCCTTTCCGGCCATCGAATAGCTCCAGTACTTTTAATGGACCAATTTCGATGATTCGCAAAAGGCAGCCGAACTCAACCCTTGATATCCCCCTCTTCGTCAATAGAATATTTTCCGACTCCAAAGGCAGTCCAATGAACAGCGATATACGCCCCATCACCAACCCATCCAGCTTCGAGTTGCAGCCGATGACCGGCAGCCTCGGGGGCGAGATTACCGGGCTTGATCTGACTACAGCCAACGATGAGGAGATGTCCCGTATACAGAACGCGCTGGACACGTATCACGTCTTAGCCATTCGCAATCAATCATTAGATCCCGCGTCCTTTCAACAGTTAGCCCGCAAGTTCGGCCCTTATAGCGGCAATCCAGTTCACACGCATTTAGAGGGGTATGACGATGTAGTCCGATTCATCCGAAAGGCCGATGATCGGGGCCCAGTGATTGGAGAGTTTCTGCATATGGATATGCCTTGGATGGAAAAGCCTCCAGGGATCACCATGCTTTATGGCGAAGAGATCCCGCCATTCGGTGGAGACACTTTTTTTGCCAGTCTATCCGCAGCCTACGAAGGGCTATCAGATAAAATGAAAGCGTTGATCCACGATCTTGTCGGCGTTCATACCGGCAAAGGCGTATTCGCGCTCAACGCGGCCCACAAGAGCCTAGGCGTCAGGGATAGGGTCAAGGAGTCCCTAGAGGCGATCGAGGTCGAGCACCCTTTGGTTTGTCGCCATCCTGCCAACAATCGGCAGCACCTTTTCCTGAGCGCCGTACTTTGCCGCTTCGCCGGAATGACCGAAGCCGAAAGCAAACCGATCATCGACTTTCTCATGTCTCACGCTAGTCGAGCAGAGTACAGCTGCCGGCTTCGATGGCAACCTGGCACACTCGCCATGTGGTCAAATCAATGCTTGTTGCACGCGGCCATAAATGACTATTCTGGCCACCGACGCGTCGTTCTTAGAACCACCGTAGCCGGCGAAAAACCGCTGCCCGCTGGATAGGTTTAAATAGAGCAAACGAGTGTCACGACTCCAATTTAAAAGACGACACAATTGATTGCCCAATCCCTCCTTCTCATTCTCTAAGGCTTTAGACCAGCGCAACAATGGATCAAGGATCCAGCTTCAGCTTACCAAACAGGATCCGCGTCCGGGGCCGCGTATCTGTGCCACTATCCCATACGGCCCGATAATCGCCCGGCGCCACTTCGATTAAAGTAGGATAGGAATTCTTGACGCCCATGCGAAAGAAGGTCTTTTGCTCACTCCAGCTCCCGCCGGGCGACCTCGTCTTGTAGCGCAAAGAAGTGCGTCCCCCATTGGGAAATCCAGGCCAGGTTAAATCGCGTTGGGCCGGTCCGTCGCTGTAGACGTAAATATGCGTGCCATCCCCGCCTTGGGAAAAGTGCCCTTTGGATTTGGCGTTATGCAACTCGGGTTCAGCTTTGGCTTCGCTCCAAGTGTGGCCGCCATCGCGGCTGACGCTCGAATAAGCCCTGGGCGGATCCGTGGTCAGATTCGTCTCATCGTAATTCGCTGTACGCATGACGATTTTCAGTCCTCCCGGATCACCCCATGGAGCGATGTTCCCTTCATGCAAAAAGACTCGTGTTTGGGTAGGCTGCGGGATGTAGGCTTCCAGCTCCCACTCCAATAGACTGCTGCTACTGAGAACGAAGTGATCGCGGCTTCCGCGCGGATCGGATCCCAAAGTATTCCGGTGGGCGGGCAGCAGGTAGCGCTTTTTGCCATCGATCTTCGTTTCGACTACCGACGCATTGGTAATCAACGGGCCCGTATAGTGCATGGACAGCTCCACCGGTGTCCAAGACCAACCCCCATCCGCTGAGAATGCGGCCACCAAATGCGATTCTTCGCTATTCTCTTGTTTGATCGAGCAACGCATGGCGAAGCACCAAACGACATTCTGATCCGTGGGTTTGAAAAGAACGGGGTTAGCGTAAGCGAATTGAAGATCGCCTTGCTTCTTATTGTGATCGAAAATCGCTACAGGTTCCTCCCAAGTATCACCACCATTTCGGGAAACCATGGCGAAAATGTCACCCATGTCCTTCTTTCCATTGGTCATGGCTCCAAAGGCGACTATAAGATGCCGATTCTTCCACTGGGCTATGAAGGGCTGCCAGACTCTCCACGAATCCGGATGCTGATCCACATGTCTCAGTTCGCGAATGTCAGAAACATCGCCTTCATAATTACTGAAGTTTCGCTTTTCGCTGGAAAACGCTGGCAGGGCCGCGAACGCAATCAGGGGCAGAAATAGAAGTCTCATAGTTTAGGGAGTCAGCCTTCAGGTTAGGCCGTGAGATTGGGCAAGCAAGTTGGAAGACTGGTACTCTCATTGATCCAGCATTCTAATCCCAAAATGGGAGCCAAAAACCGATCGCTTATTTCAAATCTATATCCAGCTCAAGTGGATCCAATTGGCACAGTTCCGCAAAACAGCATTGGCGTCAAATTGGGTAGCGGCGGAAGGTAGGAGCGGGTTTATGCCGCGATATATTATGGAAGATCGCGGCATAAAGCCGCTCCTACAGCCCGTAGCGTAAAATGAATTCTTCGGGAGCGAGTTCAAGTCGACGCCAATGTCCATTCGCGGATAGATAGGCCACTGCTAAATGAGCGATTAGTGGAATTGGCTTGGATCTGTGGTCTCCGTAACTACTATAGAGCGACTTTTCTTAACTCTCACATTTAAATAAGTTCAACCCCCTTACTATGATTCAAATATCGTCGTCCTCACACAAAATCCGACTGATCGTTTCTATCTCTGTTGCCGCAATTTTCAGCGCGGCACAAATGCAAGCCCAGGACTTCTCCGTCGGAAAGCCTTTGGGCACCACAAATGAAGCTGGCGATTGGGTGGAAATGTCAGACAACGTGAAGGTCTTTGGCAGCTTCCATTTCGCGGAGAGCTGCACATTCGATCCGGCAAGAAATCTGATCTTGGCTATGAATTCCGGTGATCGAACGGATGCTTCCAAGAATGATGGATACGTTTCACTCATCAACCCGGACGGCAGCGTACACACGCCCAAATGGATCGGAGCTACGAGAGATGGGCTCGAACTCTACAATCCACTGGGAAGCGCTATCAAAGATGGCGTCCTTTACACCGTAGATACCGATACTGTTCGCTTGTTTGATCTTAAGTCGGGCAAGCCCCTCCGCTCAATACATGTACCCGGATCTTCCCTACTCAACGGAATCGCTGTAGCGGATGACGGAACGATTTTCGCATCCAATACCCGTCCCGACTGGAAACTGTACAAGGTAACCAAGGACGGCAAATCATCCGTCCTAGTCGCCGATGGAAAGCTGAACATCCCCAATGGAGTGGCCATGGATCCTGACGGCAACGTAGTCGTCGTCAATATCGGTAACCGGGATGTCATTACCTATAGCCCAAGCGGCAAATTAGTCCGCGTCGAGCAATCCGGTGAAAAAGGAAGCGATGGCATCGTCATCATGGACGACGGAACCAAATACGTTTGCAGCGTTCGCCACGGCAGCGTCTCGCGCATCCGTCCCGGTCAAAAAGCGGAGATCATCGCCAAGGGAATTCCCAGCGCAGCGTCGATGTGCTACGACTCGATTCAGCACCAGTTGGTCATCCCCATGAATCCCAACAACGGCCTAGCCTTTCTCAAACTCTGAGGAAGCGCTCT
>CAZFUD010000053.1:0-20409 GCA_964521705.1 uncultured Opitutaceae bacterium
GCCGTCCTTGCGCACCTCAGCCTCGAACCATTCCGAAACGGCGTTGACGCACTTGGCTCCGACTCCGTGCAAGCCACCGGATACTTGGTAAGCGCCTTTGCCGAACTTGCCTCCCGCGTGGAGGTTGGTGAGTACCAGTTCTAGGGCAGGCATGTTGTACTTCGGGTGGATGTCGACCGGGATGCCTCGCCCATCGTCCTCGACCGAGCAAGAGCCATCCAAATGGATGGAAACCGTGATCTCTTTACAGAAGCCGGCCAGGGCTTCGTCGATAGAGTTGTCGACCACTTCGAACACGCAGTGATGAAGGCCGCGTTCGTTCGTATCCCCGATGTACATGTCCGGGCGTTTTCGAACGCCCTCCAAGCCTTCTAGCTTCTGGATTTTCGAGGCATCGTAGTCCTCTGCCCCTTCGTGGTTTACGGGATTATTTTCAGCGTCAATCTGAGGATCCATATAATAGAACTAGTCAATTGAAACAGTCGCAAATCGCGCGGGCGATCACAACCTTTTTCTACGCTCAATTCCGAAGCATTTTTCCGTGCGATTTGGGCGCGGATTTCGGAATCGCGGCGAGAATCAAAGCGGGCCATTGAAACGTTTGTGTTATGGTGGGCAAGGCCTTTTTAAGTGAATGGGAAATGGATCCAAAAAGGGGAGTGAACGCCAGTTTCGAGAAGCATTTTTTCCTCGCTCGAAGGAGCCTCCATCGCCAGCTTCGATTGCGTTATGAAGCGGACGGTGAAGCTAGACTATGCCTGTCGGGCCATGACTCAGCTAGCGAAGCGATACGAGCGTGGCCTGGTTTCCTGCATAGACCAAGTTGCTGAAGCCGAGGAGATTCCAGCCAAGTACCTGGCTCAGATTCTGAGCGATCTTCGGCTAGGCGGGCTGGTGGAGAGTCGCCGGGGCAAACAAGGGGGCTACTTGCTTTCCAAAGAGCCGAAGGAGATCTCCCTATTGGATATCGTTTCCGTCGTGGAGGGCGATTGGTCTGGCGATAGCGCTCGGGTCGGCGGCGATTCGGGAGAGGCCGTGGAAGCGGCCTGGAAGGAGCTCTGGCGGCAATTCGAACAAGGGGCCGAGTCGATGAGCCTGGCCGATCTGGCAGTCCACGAGCCCAAGGCGATGTATTACATTTAAGATAAGCTGCTGATGCTCCTTGACGGGGTCCGGAATACCGCCTCCAATCGAACGTCTTTTATGGGCGATAATGGTACTACGAGTTTGTTGATCCTTCAGGATCGGGAAATGAATCTAGAGCGCATCGAGCGATCCCTCGAGTCCTTGCCCCGCGAAAGGGAATCGATCCAAAAGAAGATCGCGGCTTTCGAGTCGGAGATCGAGGCGGGAAAGCAGCGAATCAAGGAGATGGAGGTGCGCGGCAAGGCCATCGAGACCGAAATTGGCGAGGTCGAGAACCAGGCTCTCAAGTATAAGAGCCAGCAGCTCGAGGTTAAGAAAAACGAGGAGTACACGGCCCTGACCCACGAGATCGAGCTGGCGGAAGCCAAGGTATCCAGTTTGGAAGAAACCGAGCTGGAGCTTTTATACGAGCTCGACGATGCCCGCGAAACCCAGGCTAAGGACGAAGTTGAGATCAAAGAGAAGATCGAGATGGAGTCTCGGGCCCTTTCCAGGCTGGACGAAAAAGAGGCGAATTTGAAAAGCGAGATCGACGCCGCTCGCGACGCCGTGTCAGAAGCCGAGTCCCAGGTCGAAAAACAGCCTCTTTCGATTTACCGCCGCGTTGCCCGAGGACTGAAGTACCCGATCATCGTCCCATTGCGGAATGCCAAGTGCAAAGGCTGCCACATGCGGGTATCGGCAGCCGTCGAGGTGGAGGCTCGCAAGGCTAACGAAATAACGACTTGCGACAATTGCGGCCGCATCGTTTATTGGGACGCCTAGCTTCGGAGCCACGCGTTCGCTCCGCCGTTCTTTATTGATGCAAATCCGTTTTGATAGCGGAGAGGAAAGTCCGGACGTCATAGGGCAGGATTCCTCGCGAAAGCGAGGGAGGCTCGCTTCAAGGCGGGTCTACGGATAGCGCCACAGAAAATATACCGCCTACCTTCGCCAAGGCTTCGGCGGGCAGGCCCCGATTAGGGTGTCTGTTTGGTGAAGGAGGTAAGGGTGAAATGGTGGGGTAAGAGCCCACCGCCGCTCCGAGTAATCGGGCGGGCAGGGCAAGCCCAATCCGGCGCAAGACAAAATAGGGGGCAGAGCGGCCCGCTCGCCAATGCCCCGGGTATGTCGCGCCTTTTTCGAAAGGGGCTCGCGCTTCGCGAGTCAGATAAATGAACGCGGTTCCGCCTTGGTGGTTCACAGAATCCGGCTTATCGGCTCCGGAGCTAGACCTTTACTGCCAAATCCAAGGATATTTTGCCGGCTCGCAATAGATCTAGGTAATTATGCCGTTTCAGAGGGGATAACTTGAGGTGTTGGAGGAGGCTGGCTCGGTACTCTCTGAAACGCATGATCACATTGAAGAACGATTTTGGCCGCAATCCGGAGGGAATGAATACCCGTTGGAAAGCCGGGTACACCTTGATGCAGGTGATGATCGCAACTTTCCTGGTTGTGATCGTTTTTGCCGGTGGCTTAGGAGCCCTAGCTCAAGGGAATAGATTGATTGAAATTTCCCGTGATGAGACGAGAGCTTCTCAGGTGTTGCAAAGCGAAGTAGAAGATTTGCGGACGTATAATTGGGACGCGTTGATCGCGTTGCCAGCCGAAGCAAAGTATTCGCCTCAGTCTAGTTTTACCGATGCCTATGCAGCCCGCTACACGGTAAAGCGCATGATCACAACTCGCTCGAGCACGCAGAAGCTGGTTACGATCCAGGTAGGCTGGCTTGACAACAGCGGCTCGGGGCACCTGCGAGAATACATAACAGTGGTTTCGAAAGACGGCCTTTACGATTTCTATCACCGCTCATTTTGAAGTCATGAAAGCGAACAAAAGAAGAGAATCGATGCTGGCAAGGTCGCGAAAACCTTCCGGTTTTACGCTAGTGGAGATGATGATAGCTGTGGCACTAGCTGGATTGGTGCTCGCTGGGGCAGCAACAACGCTGAACGTATGGGCCCGCAGTTCTATGAGCTTGGGGAACTATGCCGATATGAGCGGCAACTCCCGAAGGGCACTAGACATTTTCTCTTACGACGTTCGCATGGCTAATAATGTATCCGTATCGGGTTCCACAACGTTTACCCTTGCGGCCTATAATGCCGGCAGCGGTAATTCAATGGTGACGTATTCATTTGATGCTGACGCTAATACGCTTACTCGAAACTACGATGGCGTATCTTCGATCGTTCTCAACGATGTGGAAAAATTTGGCTTTTCCTATTTGGACCTGAATCGGGCGGCAACGACTGATGCCTTGTCGGTCAAGGTGGTGCAAATTGAAGCGGTTCTGCTCAAACGAGTGCTCAACCTCAATGACACGGACGAAATCATTTCCGCGCGATTCATGTTACGGAATCGCCAGGTCAGTAGCTAGGGAAATTTATGAGAGCTATAACAAGAGAAAAGCGGGGTTCCGTTCTGGTGGGAACAATCGGTATAGCGATCATTGGCGCATCGGTGATCGCCGGCTATTTGACGATGTCGCTGAACGAATACAAGCTCTCTCAGCGGTCATTCAAACTGCAGTTCGCCATGAACCTGGCTGAAGCAGGCTTGGAGCTCGGTATGAACTCGATCAATACGAAGGATTGGACGGTGGTCGGTTCCGATGGATATTTTCGCGACATCACCAATGTAACTTTCGCCGATTCTCGGGTCGCTCGAATTCGGGTATATGTGGAGGACTATGATTCCTTGCCCATCCTGGTCTCCGAGGGCCGCACTGTTGAGCCGGACGGGAGCGAAATCTTTAAGCAGTTTCGAGTCGACATGCAGACGAGAAGCGTATTTGCGAATGGGCTCACAGCTAAGGATACCATAAATTTTAACGGCAACAGCATTTCCGTCGATGCCTACGATTCAACCCTTGGTCCTTGGAATTCTACCCTCAATCGAGATGACGAGGGTTCTGTGGCCAGTATTTCTGTTAAGAATGGAGCCCTTGACGTCGGGAACGGAGGAGATATTTGGGGATACTTGGCGACTGGCGGAGGGATTTTTGACATTGGTCCGAACGGTAGCGTGAAAGGGGAGGATACTCCCGCTGGCGTCGATGTAGATCCTCTACGAACAACGGACGATTTTGACGCGGACTTGCCGGATGCCCCATCCTTAACCGCCGACTACACCTCTCTAGCCGCTGGTGATATTGGCGATCCTTCCGCATCGTGGAGTTCGGATCCTGATGTCTACGTACTGTCCTCTAGTGTTAGTTTTAGCGGACCTAATCATGTCAACGTGGTTGGTCCGACGGTGATGATTGTCGACGGTGCCTTCAGTTTTTCAGGGCAAGCGGAACTAAACATCCTCGGACCGAATGCCTATCTGGAACTTTATGTGAGCGGAGATGTGAGTTTAGTAGGCCAAGGGGTATTGAACGACGAACAGAACCCGGAAGCTTTCCAGCTTTGGGGGACCGCTCCGACAGGTAGTGATCAGGATATCAAAGTTGCGGGCAATGGCGATTTCGCGGGTGTCGTTTACGCTCCCAATGCGGACCTGGAGATCAAAGGTAACGGAAATATATCAGGAGCGACAGTGGGAGAAGAGATCACGCTCATCGGTAATGCCGCCGTCCACTACGATCTGAATTTGAAGAATTTCAACAACGATGGCTCCTTCGGCATCAGCGCGTTGGCGCGAGCTGCGAGGCAGCTCGGAGTGCCTCAATTTTGACAGCACCTCCGCTTTGGCCTCGGCCACTGCGCCGCTCTAGAACCTTTTATCAGGGAGCTTCCTAAGCGAGCTAATCGGCATATTTTAGTCAAGTTGACGTAAATGCGCAATTGCGGGACATCGCCAGGGATACGCAGCCTTGTCGCAGAGCCTGAGCTTGCCCCGGGGAACTTTACAATCCTGTCTTGGCGAAGCCAAATCCTGTTGCCGCAGGCATCAGGCGAAGCGTTGTTTGACCAATAAATTCGAATAGGTTAGGTCGAGGACACAGTGCGGAGGTACATGGACCAAATTACGAACGAGCAGATTTGAGGTGTTTGTTCTCGTGGCCAACTTATGGTTGGTAATTTCCCCAGTATAATGCCTTGACAAGGGGGCAAATCGGCTGAATATCCGCCCCTCTCATGGCCAATACTAAGTCAGCTCTCAAGAATAGCCGCAAGACCATTGCCCGCACGCTGCGAAATGGATCTCAGAAGTCGCGACTGAAAACGTTGGCGAAAAAAGTTAAAGCTTTGGCGGAGCAGGAAGACAAGAACGCCTTGAGAGCTGCAGCTTTGGAGTACGTTTCCGCCATGGACCGGGCTGCCAAGTGCAATTTGGTCCATCGCAACAAGGCGAATCGGGCAAAGTCATCCGTGGCCAAGCTGCTCGCTTCTTAAATTTAGACTTTTTCCCTCCCATCCATGAGCTCCCGCGCCTCGGCGATTGGGGGCTCTTTTTTCATCTCGCATGTCCGACTCGACCCCATTCATTTCCTTTCCTGCGCGATACTTGGGTGAGCGGCCCGTAAAGTTTTCACTGCTAGTAGATGATCCGGGATACTTTGCCATCAATAAGCCGGCGGGCTTGGCCTGCTTCCAGCACGATTGGAATCAGGGTAAGCCGGATATTTCCATGGCCCTCCGGAGGGAGCTGCTCAATGAGAAGCCCCAGTTGCAAAAGCTAGGTATTGAAGGCCTGTTTCGGGCCTACAAGTTGGATGCTGAATTGAGCGGCGTTTTGCTTTATGCGAAAACTCCTGTGTGGGAGGAGCTTCTTAAAAATGCAGCGGGCTCCTCTCAATTGACTTTCCGCTTCCACCTGCTCGCTAGCACCGATGGTCAGGAGCAATCTTTCGATTGCGATTTGCCGATCGCCTTTCACACGAACGGGAAGCGAATGGTCGTGTCCCATCGGGCGGGCAAGAAATGCCATACGCGATTCCGTTTTTTGCGGGCGTATGGCGCATACGGTTTGTGGGAAGCGGAGACAAGAGATTTGCGTCCGCATCAGATTCGTGTCCATGCAGCAGAGCTCGGATTGAAGATTGCAGGAGAGTATCTTTATGCTCGAGGCGACCGCATTTACCTATCGCGAATCAAACGGGATTACCGGCCTGGCGGCCAGGAAGAGTCTCCCATTTACGAAGGGCTTTGCCTTCATTTGATATCGGTAGAGTTCGGTATTCCAGAAAAGGAGCTCCCGCCGGTTCAAGCCCCGCTGCCAAAGGGCTTCCAAACCTTGCTAAAAGCTCTGGACCGGCATGGGCGATCAAGGGGACGGTAGTCCCAAACAAGTTTACTGTTTGCAATGGACTGTAGGAGCGGGTTTATCCCGCGATTAGTTTTAGTGGGTAGAATGAAAGAATCGCGGGATAAACTCGCTCCTACAGTCGTACGCAAGGCAGGTTGCCGTTTGGGCTCTATGATTAGATTAGGCTGTGCCCTTTGCAGCCGTTATGTAGACATTCGATACAACTGATCGCGAAATCGCGGTTCCGCAGGGCGCGGGGCGCTTCTACACTGAACTCTTCATTTGGTTGGCACTCATGAATCCGGCAGGATCGACGGATTTCGCTAGCTTACTCAACCCGAAGGTCTTTACGGGGAGCCATGCGAGGGCAAGTTCCCCTTAATTTAAAGTAGCGCTTGAATCCTGGCTTTCCAGGATCCGAAACCCTTCCTCCAAGGGGCAAGAATCCTTAATTTCTTCTTTACAGCTAAGCGGGCAGCGATCACCTTCTCGAGCTTTTCCAGAATTTTGAAGCAGTAGTCTATGGGTAATCTAAAGAAGAAACGCCGTCATAAGATGTCGAAGCACAAGCGTCGCAAACGCTTGAAATCGAATCGCCATAAGAAGAAGGACTACTAGGTGCCTACGGGGCCAAGCTTGGCGCTAGCTAGTGTAAAATAGGCTTTATTTCGCTACCCAGATCGCGGTAGCGTAAACCTAGAATTTCAAAAGCTCGGATCCCGAAAGGGAACCGGGCTTTTTTATCGCTGGAGGATTTTCTCTTCCGGCAGGGTGATAGGCTAATTTGGTCGAGGAGAGCTAAACTGGGCCGCTTGAAAAGTTAGTCTGGGCCACTAGAAAGGACCCAGACAACGAAAGGCAAAAGATACGCCACAGAGCAGAAGATCCGCATACTTCGGGAGGCCGAGCGGGCGCTAGGATGGTCCAGCGTTTGCGCCGGGAACTTGGACTGGCCATCCCGCCGAAAAAGCGACGCCAGAGGCGCCGGGGCATCTCAACGGGGCTTCCGGCCAAGGCTACGCATCCCAATGACGTGTGGGGTTGGGGCTTCGTCCATGGCACCACGATGCGGGGCGGCAAGCTGCGCATGCCCACCGTTGTGGACGAGTATACGCGAGAATGCCGATGCATCCGCGTGGACCGCAGGATCAACGCCGGGAAAGTCCAGAAAGTCATGGCCCGCCTGATCGAGGAGTATGGATCCCCTGAATACATCCGCAGCGACAATGGATCGGAGTTTATCGAGAGCAACCTCCGCGAATGGCTGTCTCGCGAGAGGGTCAAGGCTCTTTACATCGAGCCGGGCAGCCCATGGCAGAACGGATACATCGAAAGCTTCCATGCCCGTTTACGCGAAGAGTGCCTCAACCGCGAGCAACTGTGGACCTTGACGGAGGCCCGAGTGGTTGTCGGAGACTGGCGCTGGAAGTACAACGACATCCGGCCGCACCGCTCCCTTGGCTACATTAGCCCAATGAAGTTCGCTCAGCGGTTAAACCAAGAGCAATCTAAGCCAAGGCTCTGGCTCCACTCGGCCTACGGCCTCCTTCCGCCAGAACCTTGGCTTCCTATACAACCTTAACCACATAATCATAACATCCAGACTAACGAATCACGTGGCCCAGTTTGGGTAGCTAGACCAATAGGCGTATCTCGTACCAATTTTATCAGCGGGCCTCTTCTTCGGAAGAGGCCTGTTTTCGTTGTAGCGGGGCTGCTGCCTCGCGTTTTCAATGCAGTACGCCTCCTTTGGCGAGGCTTATTCGCCTTGGATAGTGACAAGGACCGATCGCTGATGGGGCTGCACTCGATGTTCCCAGAGGAAGAGTCCTTGCCAAGTTCCCAGTTGTAGCCTCCCGTTTCTGAAAGGAATGGACTCCGAACTTCTAGTTAGAGCCATCTTTATATGGCTGGGCATGTCGTCGGGACCTTCGTAGGTATGGGTGAAATACGGGTCTTCATCAGGAACGAGACGATCGAGATAGCTCTCCAAGTCCCGCCTGGCGGATGGGTCCGCATTCTCCATAAGGACCAGGCTGCAGCTAGTGTGGCGACAAAAGACGACGCACATTCCATCGGCTACCCCCGAATGGGATAGGGCTTCTTGCGCTTGCGATGTCAGATCGTAGGTACCTTTCCCCGTCGTTCTGATGGCCAGTTCGCTCTGAAAGAAACTCATGGGCAGTATCAGGAGCTTGCCAGCTAGTTATCGGGCTCCGCGAGCAGAGCCGTTTTCTGGAAGATGGTCCTCCTGTGGCTCTAGCAATATGGCGAACTCGAGCTCCTTGCCGCCCCGTTTTATAGTGAAAAGGAGGAAATCGCCCGGGTTCTTGAAGAAAATCAGATCGCGAAGATCATTCAGATTGGCGATGGCTTGGCCATCGATGCTGGTAACGACATCTTTGGCTTGAAGACCGCTTCGCTCGGCCGGACTCCCCGCTACAATCGACTTAACGAGCACTTGCCGATCGATGTTGTATTCGTCGGCCTTTTCCTCGAATTCCATTGGTAGCAAGCCGTACCTAACTTTCTGATACGTTTTCAATTGAGCTACGATTTGATCCAAAGCTCTGGTGGGAACTATGTAAGACGACTCTACTTCAGGGATGAAACCCATGAGGATTCCGATGAGCTCGTTGTTGGCGTCGAAAACGGGAGATCCGCCTTCCGCTGGACCAATGGGAATGCTGAGGCGGGTGTAGGTTAGCGGGAAAATGAATTCGGCGAAGTGGCTTTCCAAGCCCGTGACTAGCCCGAACTTAGGAGTAGGCTTGAAATCGAGGGGGCTGGTAACGGCGAAGGCGAGAGAGCCGATAGCCTGTCTCTCTTTATCGGGGTTCAATTCGATAAAACCGAAATTTTTCGGCAAGTTGATGACTTGCAGCAAGGCCACGTTGGTCCTGGCGTCAGTTCCGATGACCTCTGCCAGATAGGAAATCCCCTTCTGCTCGATCCACACTCTCGTTGTTCGATCAGGGGGCATGTGGCTGGTTAGCACTTCTCCGTTCTGGCTGACGAAAAACCCGGACAGGACAAGCAACTCGGCTTTTGGGTCCTCGTCCCCGTCTTGCTTGGCGGTAGCCGCTTTAACTCTGACGATGGTATCCTGGCGATCGTAGTAGATCGATTGCAGGGCGCTCTGCAAGTCGAGGAGGGCTTCCGAAGCTTTGGCTTGGGAAAAGGGCGGGCAGGAGATTGCCAATCCGATCAATCCTGCAGCGCCCGCACGGGTCCAGGCGCGATGCGTTAGCCATCTGCCCATGCGCTAGAAATGGTTGCCGGTTCGGATGATTTTGGCACCCAAACTTTGTTGCTCCGTCGACGATTGGCGGGCCCTGAACTGTTTGGGTTCAGCCATTATTCGATAGCTGACGGGAACAGATTGCTTTGTGATCCGATGCACTTCGTAGGAAGGGGCCCCGGGATAGTCGAGAGCTGCGTCCGCAACGACGTCGCTTGGGGAAGCTACTGTATTTTCCACCACGAAAATAGGCGTCTCGACGAGCGGTTCTTCGCTCTGAGCGATGGGAGTTTCAACGAGCGGTCCTTTGGAATCGGTCATGACTCCAGGAAATAGGCCGGCTTTATGAGCGGTAAATAGGCCGAGCGCGAGAACGCTGGCCGTGGCTGTGAATACTGCTGACTTGCGGAGGACGATCAGGGCGATGGCTCCAGCTCGCTCCCGCCAGGACCGTGTCTGAACAAGAGCCGTCAACTGACGGTTACGAAGCTCCCGGTCGAATTGGTCCCAAAACGCGGCATCGGGACGCTCTAATTTCTTAAGGCGAATCAGTTCGCTCAAGCGGGCGTCGTCAGCTGGTGTTTTGGGCTTTTTAGAGAGCATCAGAAAAGGTGGGGGATTTAGCGCAAATAATCCTTTAGTTCGCCTTGAAGAAATTGCTTAGCGTAATGAAGACGTGAGCGGACAGTGCCGACGGAAGCGCCGACGATTTCGGCGACTTCCTTGTGGCTGAGGCCGTCGATTTCAAAAAGCGTTATCACCGTGCGGTGTTTTACAGACAATTTCTGGAAGGCGTCGTTCAATTTTTCCTGGAGCTCGGACATTAAGGCCGCTTTGTCCGAATCCGAGTCCGCGGTCATGTTTTCGATGAATCCCTCAGTGTGGTCCTCGTCGACCATCTTCTCGAAGCTGAAGAACCGTCTCAGCTTATTCCTCCTCAAATAGGTAAGCGAGGTGTTGAGGGCGATGCGGTAGAGCCAGGTGAAAAAGCTGGATTTACCTTTGAATCGATTAATGGACTGGAAGGCCTTGATAAAGGTTTCCTGAGTCAGGTCGGAAGCATCCTCCCGATTGGAAGTCAAATTGTAGATCACCGAGTAGACGCGTTCCCTGTATTTCAGGATCAGGGCATCGAAGGCATCCACGTCGCCATCTTGAATCTTGCGTACGATGACAAGATCCTCATCCGCCTCCTTCTGCCTTTCGGGCGAAGAAACCAGCGATTTGGAGATGGCCTTGGTAAAGCTCATGAATTGGACTTTCGATCTACGCTACACGCTTTATAGGCATTGTCTAGGCTCCATCGTCAAAACTAGGTCAATTTTAACGATTTCGCAGGGTAGCCTTAAATGCCGACTTGTTGGGACTGGAGCGCGTCTACCTGGTTCCAGAGCAATTCGCTAAGCGTGCCCAGCAATTCGACGTCTCGATTGCCGGAAAACGGCCCCAAGCTCTCCCGGGCCGTCTCGATTTCCCGGAAAATCGCTTCCCTAACATCGGAAACCACACCGGTTTCCGACAATTTGGATAGCCAGAAGTCGATATCGGCGTCGCCTTTGCCCGAAAGAGTTTGCCGCAACCTCGCTTCCTCGCCATCGGTCAACCGATCGCGGAGCAAGATGATCGGAAGCGTTGCCTTGCCCGTAGCGATATCTGTGCCCAGCGTCTTGCCGACCTTCTCCTCGGAGCCCACGAGGTCTGTCAGATCGTCGTAAATCTGATAGGCGATGCCAAGGTGGCGTCCGAATTTCCCGACGGTTTGAACAAAGGCCTCGGACCGATTTGCCATACGGGCCCCCAGAAAGCAGGCAACTTGAAAGAGCTCTGCCGTTTTCAGGTCGATAATGCGCCGATAGGTAGCCAGGCTGATGTCCGGGTCGCCTCGCTTCATAGTCTGCAGAATTTCTCCAGTGCAAACATTTCGCATAGCTATGGCTACGCGCTCGCTCACCTCTGAAGTCGGGAATTGGGTGGCTAGATAGACGGCATGGGAAAAGAGGGCGTCTCCTAGGAGAACAGCCGTCGAGTTGCCTTGAATCTTGGCGACGGTTGCTCGGTTGCGGCGAATATCCGCCTCGTCCATGATATCGTCATGAACCAAAGTTGCCAGATGCACGGTTTCGATAACCGCGGCCAATTTCACCAGCTTTTCATTGACGACCTGGTCGCCGGACCACCCGCTGAAGAAAATGAGCGAAGGGCGAATACGCTTTCCGCTCGTGTCGATGCAATAGGCCACGTGTTCGCGAATCTCCTCCTCGAAGCTATCGATCTGTTTTTTCAGGAAACCGTCCAGCTCCGCCAAGTGCGGTCTGAGGAGATTGAATAGCTCAGACAGCAGCTCCGGGTTGCTCTGGCTGGGCATATTGGATGCGTGGCTCATAGGTCTTTATTCTGGAGTCGGTCCGTCAGGGGCATTCCGCCCAGAGGGACGACTTGATCCGTAACATGACTGCGATTTCGAAAATTCCGAAACAAAAATGGTTGTGTGGCTCGATCCATGTGGCCGTCGGCCGCGGCTTGATAATTTTTAAGGCTCTAGACAAGCATGGTATACTTAAATCCATTGCTAGTCGCTAATGAGCAGAGGGTTATCAAAGTATAAGCGAAGAAAAATTCTGATGCACTTTTGCGAGGACATAGAGGCTTCGAAAACCGCTCGGCTGACAGGGATAAGCCGCAATACGGTGAACCGCTACTACAATGTCTTTCGAGAGCATATATTGTCATGGCAGTACGAGGAGGTCATGCGGCTGTCGGGCGAAATTGAGGTCGACGAGTCCTACTTCGGGCCCCGCCGAGTCAGGGGCAAGAGAGGCCGCGGGGCAGCCGGAAAGACGCCCGTGTTCGGATTGCTCAAGCGTGGCGGCAAAGTGTTCGTGACGGTCGTCGCCTCGGCCAGCAGGGCCGCATTGATGCCTATCATAGAGGGGAAAGTGCTCGAGGGCAGCCCGATCTACTCTGACGGCTGGAAAGCCTATGACAGCATAATCCTTAACGGCTACGACCATTACCGCGTCTTTCATAGCGCCAACGAGTTCGTCCGCGGCAAAAGCCACGTCAACGGAATAGAGGCCTTCTGGTCCTTCGCCAAAAGAAGGCTCGCCCAGTTTAACGGGATAAGGGAGGATAAGTTCATGCTGCATCTGGCCGAATGCCAATTCAGGTACAATAACAGAAACAAAAACTTAATGGATGTATTGATCAATGAATACGCCATGCTTGTCTAGAGCCATTTTTAAAATGCTATATGAGATAGTGGGCAGCGATCAATCTTTGGTTCCCCTTAGACGATCCGAGCTTTTGTCAAATCCTGTCCATCGATGACTCCGACGGGGCGCCCGTCGCCATCGATCACGATAAGATCGTCGATTTTACGGGCCTCGAATATCCGCAAGGCTTCTACCGCCAGAGAACCCTGCTTGATGGTAATGGGACCCCGTGTCATATAAGCGGATACGGGTTTAGCTAGAAAATCCCTGTCTTTCAGGATCAATCGACGGGCATCGCCGTCGGTGAACACGCCGCTCAGAGCTCCTGAAGCGCTCGTTAGAGCGATGCAACCGCTGTTGGGATTCGTCATGCGTTCGAGACATTCCTGGCAGGTCGCATCCTCTGAAGCTTGGGCATATTGTCCTGCTGGCCGCATGATATCGTCCACGCTGGCGGCAAACGATTTTCCCAGACTGCCGCCGGGATGAAACTTGACGAAGTCCTCTCGGCTGAAGGCCCGCCATTCTAGGGTGACCATCGCCAAGGCATCGCCAATAGCCATCGAAGCGGTGGAGCTAGCGGTGGGGGCCAGATCAAGCGGACAGGCTTCGTGCTCTACGGAATAAGTCAGGCTGTGATCGCACAGGGCAGCGAGAGTGGATTCTGGTTTGGAGGTAATCGCTATCGCCAGGGTATCGAAGCGTTTTAGCAAAGGGACTAATTTGAGAAGCTCTTCAGTTTCCCCGCTGTTGCTAAAGGCTAGGAGAGCGTCGCCCTTGCGGCAAAGCCCCATGTCGCCGTGCAAAGCGTTGACAGGATCCAAAAAAGTGGAGGGCGCTCCAATGCTGTTGAAGGTGCCGACGAGCTTGCGCGCGATATCCGCGCTCTTCCCGATCCCGGAGAAAATCAGTTTCTTGCCGTCATTCAGGACTTTAAAGACTGCAGTGGCTATCTGAGCGAAGTCCTCTCCGAGATGGGCGCTGGTTTGGCGAAGGGCTTCCGCTTCGATGTCGATACAGCGTCTGCCTTTGGCGATTATTTCGTTGTTGTTCATCGTGGGAGAATGGCGATCCGCGATTCGAGGATTCTCTTTGGGTTTAGACTTGGAATGTGTCTTAGAGTCCCTCTCATTTATGTAGACGCTTGAAAGCATGATGAGAACATTCTCGGCATCAAAACATATTTTACTACTTCTGGTGGTGGCCTTGGTCTATGGCTGTTCGGAAAGCGTGACCCTTGAAGTGCTAGACGAGACCGAGGATCCCATCTATCGGAGGGCGAAGGATCTGTTAGCTAGAGACTTGAACAGCGAAGCTCTGTCGAACTTCAATAAGCTTATCGCCAAGAGAGATGGCATCGCTCCAGAATCTCATTTGGAGGCGGGCCTTATACATCTGAATCACATCAAGGATCCCATTTCCGCAATCTATCACTTCAAGCGGTACATCGCCATCAAGCAGCGGGAACGGCAATCGCGCCAACGGGATGCGGGAATGGCGAGAGTGGAGGACTTGGTGAGCACGGCCAAGAAGGAATTACTTATGACGGTCGACGCTCAGGATTATCGTCTCAAATTATTGGACACGATTGAGCAGTTGCGTGACGAAAACGAGTCCATGAAGGTGCAGATTCAAGAGCTCCGGCAACAGCAGTCCAGCGGAGCTGTCTCTTCGGGCGCCTTTTCCCAAACGCCCAAGTCAAGCGGCATCACGGATAACTCTCTGAGCCCGTCTAGCGAAAGAATAGAGCCGAGCCGGCCAGACGCTCCAAGTTCTCAAGGCCGTCGTATTTACACGGTCGAAGAGCGAGATAGCTTATACAAAATTAGTCGCCAAATGTACGGCGATCCAAGCCGCTGGCGAGAGATCTTAGAAGCCAACCGAGGCGTGTTGCCGAGCGAATCCCAGCTGCAGCCGGGAATGCGGCTTATCATTCCCTGAGTAAGCGCGCATTACCTAACCTGCAGTACCGTTTTACCGCCACCGGCAGATAGGCGATCTCCCACTTTGCGCCCGATCATTTCGCGTCCAATTGGAGATTTTGGGCTGATGACCGTAATTATTTGCTCGTGGCCCGTATGAATGTCGATTCCTCCGTAAGCGGGCGCTACGAAGAAAAGCTCCCTGCCCTGAGAAGAGAGCGTTTGAACTACGGCCCCCAGAGCGATGGGAGAGGAGCTATCGAACTCGGGGGGAGAGAACGTCCGAGTAGCTGCTAGGGCTTCTCGTAGCTCCAAGGCATGTTTGGCTTGACCAGTGGCTAGGTAGGAGGTTTCCAGTCCGCGGGTGTCGTATTTGCCCTCCGATCTAGATTCCTCGTGGGTGGCGGATT
Source organism: uncultured Opitutaceae bacterium (assembly GCA_964521705.1). Lineage (GTDB taxonomy): Bacteria > Verrucomicrobiota > Verrucomicrobiia > Opitutales > Opitutaceae > Pelagisphaera. Next base: position 15,110 of record CAZFUD010000053.1, read on the forward strand.
CGGCCGACTCCAATGCAGCCGCCGTCGTTTTCGCTAGATCGGCCTCGATAGAATCGATGATCTTCTCAATTATGAGAGATTTATCCATCGCATTGGGGCAAGTTGGTAGCTGTCGCAGTGGTTCGATCCACCTGGCCGTTCATGCTCGCTTGACCCACACCGCCCAATCGCTCGGTTCGGGAGAAAGCAGCGTTGTCGAATTCCGGGTGATCTTAGCTTCGCCCCGCCACTCGCCGGTTAGGGGATTGAACCACTTGGCCACGCCGTCAGGGAAGGGCAGTTCCATGGTGAAAGTGGTGAATGTTTCATTGGCGTCGGAAATCTCATCGGAGTAGCTCCCTGCATATCCATCGGGATTGTGGTTCTCGTGAAATTGGGGATTGGCGACGTAGGCGATCACTTCGCTCTCGTCCCCCGAAACCGCTGATTTGACGAGGAGGGGATTGTCCCCGGAGAGACGGTCATTAGGTTGCCAATTCTCCAGGCGAATTCCGGTCTCCGCGAAGAACTTTCGGATGTTGAGAATGTCGTGGGCCCCGAATCGCAGATCGCCGGAATTGCAGGCATCATAGTAGCCAGAAATGGAAGGGTTTCCCCGATCCGAGCTCTTCGATGTATCTAGGCCCGAATAAGTTGGCAGGCCTCCAGAAAGAAGAGTGCCCCAGAAGAGGCGTCGGAAGAAATACCTTGGGTATCGAGGCTTCAAGATGTGTTCCGATCGGTCTTCCACCAGGGCGACGGGTTTCGATTCGGTTGCTCGGGCGGATATTACCGCTTCACCGGTGACCTGGCCTAGAGATTGGATTGATTGAATGGATAGAAATTTCTGATCCCCGAATGCGGCTGGCTCAAAGCGCGGCCTTGTGGCTGTAACGACGGAATTCCATGAATCATATTCCGAGATCGCTTGACCGACGGCTATGGCTGCCTGGGCCAAGGCCGAGTCGCTTTCAGGCACATCGTTGGCGATATTCCAATGAACATTTGGTAGTGGCCCGAAACGTTCGATGGCGTAGCGCACGCGTAGATGCGAGTTGGGTTCTCCGTCGCCGTAACGGGCGAGCTCGTCGTGATCAGCTCCAAATAGGGAGATTTCCAACTGTAGTTCGGGGTGTCGCTGCAAGGCGAACAGCAATCGCTCTTCCACACCTTCCCAAGCATCGAGATCAAGCCGGTTGCCGTCGCTATCCAAAAGAGAGTCTTCGGGAGGGCAAAGCCAGGTTCGAATGCGATTGAATCCCCCCTGGGCTGCTTGGTCGATACAGGATTTCCACTTGGGCTCTTTCCGGTCCAGCAATCTGTATTCGTTGTCTCCAAATTGCAAATACCAACTTCCATTTCCTTGTTGTAACTGGCGTGGGTCTTGCGTGGAAATCCTAATCTTGCCCGGCAGCGATGATCCAACTGCCTTGAAGGACCCGGTTTCCAGGAGCCTCCCCTCATAATTTTTGGCTTCCCAAGACCAAAACCCCTCTTCGTCGACGTAGGCCCGGGCCTTCATCTTTCCATCGCTGGTGGCGAAACCCCGTGTCGTTTTGATCGCTCCACTGGGAAGGGTGTAGGATACTACAAGCGGCAGTTCGGGGCCATCCGCTCGGCTAGCTGTAAATGAAATTTCGTGACAGCCAAAAACTGGGACGACTGAACTGGAAGTGCGGATGGACTCGCGATCGGTTTTTTCGTTCATTTGGGAGTTGGGATTCACGAGGTTTTAGGGGATTCGCTCTTCGTCGAATTCTATCATGTCAGCAAAGCTTATCAGGTCTTCTCGGTCCGCTATCCCCATCTTTCGTTTCGTTTGCTCGAGCGATTCGCGTCCCATCTCGCTCATGCCTTTCTGGACGAGTTCTCGATTCCACTTGGCCACCCTCAGATTTTCGGGAAGAATTTCCGCGATCCGTCTCTCGATTTCCTCATCGTCTGAACTCGAACGAACGATGTCTTCTATGGCATCCGGGTTGACACCAAGGTGGAAGCATAGAAAACGATCGAATCCGCGTTTGTAATTTCGCATATAGGACTTCCCTAATTCGCCTTTAACGTAGCGTTTCGCTTTGGCGATGAATCGGGGCAAATGGAGCAAGCCATTGGCATGCGGAATATAGGGCGATGGCAGATCGTAGTGGATCTCTCCAGTATCGGGTCTACCATTTCTTGACATAGGCGTGGATGTACCGGTTTCCGCGGGTAATACAAATCAATATTTAGAACATTGGCAGTCGGTCACTCTTTGAGTACCATGTCGATGCACATGACGGCGGCCATGATTAGCGATCGGAGCGGACTGTCAGTCTCGACGCTCGAGTCGATGGACAGGATGTAGTTGTCGGCGCTTGTAAAAAATTCCTTGCCGATTCCGCTCCGCTCTTTGGATACGCGGGCGAATTCGATGCCTTGGTAGCCGAATGAGAAATTCCAGCCTGTCCACTTGCCGGTTAGCTGGCAGAGAACCTGATCATCGGGGTTAAAACCGCCCGAGCAAGGCCTGATCTTCGTCTCGGACATCGACTTTTGACAAGAAGAGTGAGACTCCTCGTTTGATGTGGATTAGCGAGTGGCCCTGAGGTTCCCGTATCTCGATGTGAAAGGGTGTGTATCTTTTGTAGTCGGAGAAGCGGAGGAGCTTAGTTAAGAATCCCAGCTTTTCTTCCCGGCACTCCAGTACGATTTGTCCGGTTTCCGGATCGAGAATATCGAAATTGTTCGCGGCCTTGAACAGACCGACGTGCTCGCGCACTAGGAATGCATTTTTAGAGAGCGGGCTTTTCATGGGTAAAGGATTCTAGGGGGGCGATTCGAGAGTTACTAGCCGGTCTGAACACAACGATTTGCGTTTGTTCAATCAAGCGCTTCGCTCAAGGCTCCGATGATCTCGTCCGCATCCTCGGTTCCCACACTGAATCGAATCAGTTCTGGATTGATGCCGGCAGATTGGAGGTATTCTCGCCCGCTTTTCTCGGTGACCGATTCGTAGTGGGCCAGGTACATGAAGGGACAAGCGAGGGAATGGATCATCCCAAAGCTGGGACCTTTAGCGATCCGAAGGCGATCGTAGAAATCGGCTAAGTCCATGTTCAGATCAAAGGCAAGCATCCCGCCTACGGCATTCCCTCTCCGGGCGACCTTGGCGAAATTGCTATGAGATCGCTCTTCCTTGGCCCAATGCGTTTTTTTGACCTTCGGGTGGGACTCCAAGAATTCGACGATTCGCTCTGTGGATGCATTGACGGTCTCGACGTGCTTGGAATAACGATCGATCTGGCTGGCCAGGCAGTCGAGTGAGCGCGAGTAGGGCGGAACGATTTGCTCCCGAATTTTCTCGACGAGAACTTCGCTATCGGGACATTGCGGCGTGACGCTGGCGGCTCCCGCAATTGCGGTGCCCTGATTGGCTGCGTACTTGGTCAGACTGTTGACTATGATGTCCGCGTACGGGGAAACATCTACATTGGCGGGAGAGAGTACGGTGGGATCGACAATCAGATAGACGCCGAACTTCGTCGCGAGGTCTCGGATACGCTCTAAATCAGCCGATTGAATAAGCGGATTGGTTGGGAATTCCGTGATGATGCCGGCAAATTCATCCGGGCGGCTTTCAAGAAGGCGTTCCAATTTATCGACATCGAAAACGTTCAGCAGCTCCCGATTGGCCCGCCCCTCTGGCGACAGCTTGTCAAGGATGTGCATCGTATCCGCGTACAGCCAACCTAACTTGATCCATGACTTTCGGCCCCTTGGCGATTGGACGGCATTTACGGCTTGGAAAACCGAATAGATGGCATTCATTCCGGAACCGGAGATGACTACTTGTTTGGTAGATCGCGCGCCCAATAAGGGAGTGAGGACGTCGAGAACTTTCTTCTCAGAGTCGCCTTGGTAGGACGCTTCTGTTTCAACGCTTTTCCGCAGTCCGTTCGCTACTAGATAGTCTTCTGCTTCTCGTGAACAAAGGTAGCCGCCAATGTGGCGCAGATAAAGTTTCGCTCGCAGATTCAGGTCCTCATCTTCGGGTAGGCAGATTCCCGATACGCCTTGATGCTTGAGAAACTTGGATTCAGGGCACTTCAAATAGGCTTCAAGTTGTTGAGCGATTCGCTCGGAAGCGGTAAGCCAGATGGGGAGTTCTGGCCGATCGAAGAATTTTTGCCAGCAGGATTCGATTTGCTGGAGGCACTCGTGCTTGACGAATCGAGGGTAGCCAGCGTCCATTTTAGCGATGGTGTCTGGATCGCGCTCCTCGTAGCCGATCACATCCGCCATGGTTGGTATGCTCACGGAAACGGCGTGGAGTTCATCGGGAATGCGTTTGCCCAATGGGATCTGCTGGTCAGGAATCATTGAAGAGGCCGCGACTTTAGAATTCACCCTGCTGGTGTCGAGCGCCGATCTCGTCATTAGAGGTCTCCCGGCGGGGCGGATCGTGGCAAAACTAAACGGTTGCTTGGCTAGCCGTTAGGCCTATGACCAGGCCTATGAAGTTCATTTCATGGAATGTTAACGGAATCCGAGCCGCGGCAAAAAAGGGGGCTTTGGAGTTCATGGAGTCTTCAGGTGCCGACTTTATTTGCCTTCAGGAGACCAAAGCCACCAGGGAAATCGTCGAGGGAATGGGGTGGAACAATGGGCTCAAGGTATTCGCAAACGAGGCGGAGAAGAAGGGTTACTCCGGAACCGCGATCGTAACTCCCCATGAACCGGTGTCGGCGACTTATGGATTGGGCATCGAAGAACACGATAATGAGGGTCGAGTCGTTACGCTGGAGTTCGATGATTTCTTTCTGACCAATGTTTATACTCCGAATGCTCAGAACGAGCTCAGTCGCTTGCCCTATCGTAGAGAGTGGAACAAAGCCTTTCTCGAACGCATGCTCGAATTGGAGAGAAGGAAACCGGTTGTTTTTTGCGGCGATCTAAATGTCGCTCACACGGAAGACGACCTGGCCAATCCCAAGACCAACCGGAAGAACGCGGGTTTTTCGGACGAGGAGCGGGCAGACTTCGGCGCCCTTGTCGAGTCGGGCTTCATCGATACCTTTCGCGAATTCACGCAAGGAAACGGGCACTACTCTTGGTGGAGTTTCCGAGCCAATGCCAGGGCCAGAAATGTCGGCTGGCGCATCGACTACTTCCTGATTTCCGAATCTCTGAGGCCGCGATTAGTTTCTGCTGGGATCCTCGCTGATATTATGGGATCAGACCACTGTCCGGTGACCATGGAGTTGAAGTAGTTGGGAAGGGTAGCGGCCGATCTTCGAGCGGCCACTTAACTTAGCAAAGCTCGACGTTCAATTCGTTCAATG
>CAZFUD010000054.1:0-20273 GCA_964521705.1 uncultured Opitutaceae bacterium
AGTTTATAAGGTGCAATATAGTACAATTTAAAAACTACTGTCAAGAGTTTAATTGCATTTTTTTGCACCTTATAAAGAAAGGCGATCAATTTTACGTTCAGTCAATGCAAACGTAGTCAACCAGCGTGTTTTCGTAGAAATTAGGTGGTTGAGCAGGATTTAACTTCGATCGTAATCGCGGTGAGGTTATCTCGGCCGCTCTCGTCGATCGAATCTTTGATGATTCTTTCAACTGGATTGAATTCCGCTAGATTTGACGGTGGCGAATCGATCAATGTATGAATTCGGCGATTAGAAATACCATCGGTGACACCATCGGTGCAAAGGGCAAAACGATCACCAGGCAAATAGTCGACTGAACCGATTTGCGGATCTAGCTTCTGGATGTTTCCGCCCAGGGCTTGATTCAGGATATTGCGGTCCGGGCGCGTTTTCGCCTCGAATTCGGAGATCTTTCCCTGTCTCACCAATTGTCCGACATGGGTATGATCGTGGGTCAGCTGTCGCATTTCCTCGTTTTTAGGCAGATAATAAATCCGGCTATCGCCTATATGAGCGAAGTACATACGATCAGGAGTGAACCAGCAAAGGCTTAAGGTCGCTCCCATTCCGCGGCATTCCTCGTAATGAATGCCCATGGTAGCCATTTCGCTGTGTATCCGCGAAAACAATTCTCCCAAGATCTGAGCGCAGCCTCGGTCGATTCCCATGGCGGCCAAGCTGAAGGTTTTGGGCAGCAGATCGGTAATTTTGTCGACGGCGATCTTGCTGGCGAACTCTCCCGCTTTTGCGCCGCCCATCCCATCGCTGACCGCGAAAATAAAGTCGTCTCCATCCATGGGAGCTGAGCCGTCTTTGCCTAGGTAGCGAACCTCGCGAGCGTCGAACGTTAAGGCGAGAAAAGCGTCCTCATTATTTTTGCGAAAACGCCCAACATCGGTCCGCCCATGCCAAGACAAACTCAAGCTAAAGCCGGAATCCTGGCTAGCGTTCTCACTCATTATTCTCTCTATCCTCCGGTTGAAGGAGCCCTTCCCCGCTTTCCAGAATTACAGCGTATTCAAAATCGATGATACAGAATCGTCCTAGTCGGGCGTTGTAAGTGATGTTGCGAGAAGCGGGATCCCCATGGCGTACGCCGTACTCCTTCTCTAGTTCTTTGTACAGCTGATCGGTACGAGCCTGGCTTATGGAATCCTCGACCCGAGCCCCGCAATTGGTGGTCACTATGTAAAGCGTCTCCGCATCGTACTCGACCAGTCTAGGGACGAACTCGCAGTCCCTCTCTTCCAGATATTTAAGGACCCTTATTTCGTTGTCGAAGCGCTCTTTAGCTTCCGGGCCGCGAAACGTCTTGTGGACTTTTCGGTCATACCCGATTCGAACGCTCGCTCGTTGCGTATCTTTGATCTCTCGCATGTTCTATTTTGAGCTGATTCTGGAGTAATTTTGGGCGCCGGCTGAAAAATTTCCTGTGATTTTATTAATGGTTGTGTATCGGCACAACTTTTGCTCCTGTCGTACCCCGTTCCTAAATTGGCAATCTGCTCCTGGAAGCGAAATGACTTTCGGGACAACTAAACCCTTAAAAACTAACGATAAAATTATGGCTAAATACAAGCTCGAATACATATGGTTAGATGGGTACGAGCCCGTACCTCATCTCCGTGGAAAAACGCGCGTCGCATCCGAAGCGCCAAAGTCGCTGGACGATTGCCCTATGTGGGGATTCGATGGCAGTTCAACGCAGCAGGCGGAAGGCGGCGACTCGGATTGCATGCTCAAGCCGGTGGCCCTCTATCCAGACGCAGGCCGCAAAAACGCGTTTCTCGTGATGTGCGAAGTCATGCTCCCTAATGGCGAGCCTCATCCCAGCAATCACCGCTCAACAATTCTCGATGACGAGAATGCTTGGTTCGGTCTCGAGCAAGAGTACTTCTTGTTCGAGGATGGACGCCCCTTGGGCTGGCCAGAAGAAGGCTTTCCTAGTCCCCAAGGCGAATACTACACTGGTGTTGGATACCGGAATGTGGGTTCGATCGCTCGCGAAATCGTGGACGAGCACATGGAGCTTTGCCACGACGCTGGTATCAATCACGAAGGTATCAATGCGGAAGTGGCCAAAGGCCAGTGGGAATTCCAGATCTTCGCAAAAGGTTCTCGTAGGTGCGCAGACGATATGTGGATCGCTCGCTACTTGCTGGAGCGCCTTTGCGAGAAGTACGGCATCTATGTAGAGTGGCACTGTAAGCCGTTCACAGGTGACTGGAATGGTTCCGGTATGCACTGCAATTTCTCCACCAAGTTCATGCGTGAAGTTGGGGGCAAGGACTACTTTATGGCATTGATGGACGCCTTCGAAAAGAACAAGGATGAGCACATCCCGGCTTACGGCCCCGACAATCACATGCGTTTGACCGGTCTTCACGAAACCCAGTCGATCGACAAGTTCTCTTGGGGAGTTGCCGACCGTGGAGCTTCTATCCGTGTCCCGCACTCCTTTGTCGCCGATGACAAGTATCAAGGATACCTGGAAGACCGTCGTCCGAATTCCCAAGGCGATCCTTATCAGATCTGCTCCCGAGTTCTCAAGACGGTCGCCGAAGTTCCTGTTCCAGCGAACGCTTAAGGGCGACGGAAAAAAGCGACCTATTCATTTTAATAATCGAGCGGCTCCGGATGAACTCCGGGGCCGCTTTTTTTAGATAGTGCCGACCTGCCCTTAACTGCGTTTTGTTGGCGTCATTGGTTAAGCGTCGAATGTAGGAGCGGGTTTAGCCCGCGATAGTACGAGGAGAATCGATATTGGAATCGCGGGATAAACCCGCTCCTACAAGTTGCCAATGATCCTGAAATCTTCGCTCATTGAGTCAAGTTGCCGCTGGCACGTCAGAACAACGGTGGCATAGGGAAGCCTGTCCCTGTAGCCGCTTCTACCGTCCTAGGACTTGGTCCAGCGTCCCATCCTTGTCGTCGGCGAAGAGGCGCTCCTCGTCGCCATAGTGCTCACCGTCGATAAAGATTTGCGGAACAGCTTTATCTCCCTTGGCCCGACGTTTCATCTCGAGATAGTTCTTTAGCGGCAGTTTCCAGCCTAGCAGCATGGGCACTTCGCGATACTGGTAGGAAACTCCTTTGTCCGCCAGCAACCGCGTTGCTTGGCGAGTGTATGGACAAAAGACGCTGCCAAACACTTCTACATCTCGATGATTGTTCGGGCCTTTATCAGTCGTTGTATCCAGATTCCCCATGATCGCTAAGATCGAGGCCAATGACTTCGGCCTGTTCATCGACTTTCAGTCCAATGGTTGCCTGCAGAATCTTCAGGATGATTAGGGTGACGACTAAAGTGAAGATGGTAACGGCGATCGCGGCGAAAAATTGGGTACCGAGCTGCTTGCCCATCTCGAGCCCTTCGACCTTCCCTCCAAGACTGGGAGAACCAAAAAAGGATACCAGGATTGTTCCGACAAAACCTCCAACGCCGTGAACGCCAAACACGTCTAGAGAATCATCGTATTGGAAGCGACTTTTGATAGTCGTACACGCCCAATAGCAAAGGACGGCAGAGACGGCTCCTATGACAATGGCTCCCAGAGGGCCTACCGATCCGCTCGCGGGCGTGATGGCTGCTAATCCGGCGATCGATCCTGTTACGAGTCCCAAAGCGCTAGGCTTGCCGACTTTGATCCACTCGCACACCATCCAGCCCAATGCCGCAGTTGCGGCTGAGACGTGGGTGACCAGAATGGCCATTGCCGCATCTGGGTTGGCTCCTAATGCGCTGCCCCCATTAAATCCAAACCATCCTACCCAGAGCATAGCTGCGCCGGTGATTGTCATAGGCAAATTGTGAGGCAAAATCTGGCGATTTGGGTAGTCGCGGCGTTTGCCAACAACTATACAGGCCACCAATGCGCCGACTCCTGCGGTGATGTGAACGACGATTCCACCTGCAAAATCGATCACACCCTTGTCGGCAAAGAATCCGCCGTCTCCACCCCAGACCATATGGCAAACGGGCAAATAGACAAAGAGCGCCCATAGCGCCGAAAACCAAAGCATGGCGGAGAATTTGATACGCTCTACGAAGGCCCCCACCATAAGCGCAGGAGTGATGATGAAAAACGTCATCTGAAACATAGCGAACAGAGGCTCTGGGATCGTTCCCCAAGGGGCGTTCACCGTAATGCCTTTCATAAAGGCTTTATCCAGTCCTCCGACGAACGCGTTCAGCCCCGTCTTTCCAGCCTCCATCCCTGTGGTCGAAAACGCTAAGCTATAGCCGACGACGATCCAAAGTATTGTCATCAATCCCGTCAGAGCGAAACAGTGCATCAAGACGGAGAGCACGTTTCGGCCTCTGACCAATCCCGCGTAGAAGAGAGATAGTCCTGGTATCGTCATGAATAGCACTAGCGCGCTAGCTGCCAGGATCCAAGCCGTATCTCCGGAATCGAAAACGGGAACATCTTGGCCTAAGGCGATTGTAGGGAGGAAGAACAACGATAGCAGCACTACCGCGAGAGAGGTTTTTCTAGTATGCATGGGTTTTGCGGGAAAGGTTTTTAAAGGAGTTTTTCCGGTGGCGCGGAAAAGGAAGCTATATCCTTCTCCCTCCAAATGACGAAATCAACGGAAAACGTTCAATTTGCGACGCTTATCGAAAGATGGCTTCACTCAGAGCCATTTCAATGGTCATTGAAGGGACGAGTCATAATCGCGCTTCATCAGCTATTTTCTGGGCCTGCAGAGAGAGCTCGGCGGCCTTGAATGCGTGCTCTTGAGTCATAGCATTCTCAGTGCGGTTCAGCATATCCAATACCAGCTCGCCGAAAAACGGGAAATGCTGGGGGCCTTCGAATGTCTCTTCCCTCTCCTCTTCCTGATTAACCCAGAAGACACTGGGAGATCCGCGGGGCCGCCCAATATCTAGATATTTACGCACTTCAATGTATCCCTCAGTTCCCAAGGCAAAGAGGCGTCCGTCTCCCCACGCCCTCGCCGCATCTGGAGTGAACCAGTCGATCCGGCAATAGCAGGAAGCCCCATTGTCCATCGTCAGCGAAGTCTCGCCGAAGTCTTCTAGTTCCGGCTTGTCTGGATTGTCGAAATTCTCCACCCGGGAAAAATTGATTTTGGCATCCGAGGCTCCAGTGAAGTGCAAGAGTTGCTCGAATTGATGACTGCCGATGTCTGTGATAATGCCTCCGTAACGTTCTTTTTGGAAGAACCATTCCGGGCGGTTGTCTTTGCTCAAGCGATGTGGAGCCATCAACATGATTTGCAGCACCTTTCCGATGGTGCCTGACCGGGCCAATTCGCCCGCGAAAAAGGTTGGGGCATTGTGAAGCCGTTCGCTAAAATAGACCATATACTTACAACCGTTCTCGGATACCTTCTCTTGTGCTCGACCCAACTGCTCCAAAGTCGTAAAAGGGCATTTATCCGTGAAGTAGTCCTTTCCGGCATCCATGACCTTGATGCCCAGATCGCAACGTACGTTGGGGATCGCCGCTGCTGCCACACAGCGAATTTCCGGGTCGTCGAGCAGCTCGTCTAGACTGCTGGATATTGTCGCGTGAGGGAACTTCTTTTGAAACGCTTCGGCCTTTTCCCGATTCGGTTCGTAGATCCGCTTCAATTGAGCCCCAGCGCTTTCCAAGGCCGTGGTCATACCGTCTATGTGAGCGTGGTCGAGAGCGGCTACGCCAAACATGAATTCTCCTGATTCTACAACTGGTTTGTTCTGCCCGCCTGGGTTGTAAGTCATGCCATCAGATGCATTCGCCATAATCTATCTCTCGTTCTTCGGATTGCTCGGTTAAGGGTTCGTAGACTTCAGCGAAGTGGCCGAAATAGGTTTTTCAATACCATTCTCAATTATCATCCCATTTCTGAAGATGCAAATAAGGAGAATAGCGAGTTTGGTTTCTCTCAAAAATGGGCGAGAGCATGTGTAACTCCCCTGCCGTTCTATGGACGTATGATCAAGTCGGGATAGATCAATGCTCTATGGCGATGGAGGATTCGACTCAATCCACAAGACCCTTTCCCGCAGGCCTACTTAGGCAACCAGCACAAACAGGTCCATTTTTTCGATTTTTTGATCCAATTTCGGTATTTTTACCAAGCGAGTATCAGGTAAAATGGAAAGCGTCGATCGCCTAGTCTTTGCCGGCTGTTCGTCGCTGGACCAATATACCTATATCGTATTCAAATATTTCATACTTTTAATTTTGGCGGGAGATTCTATTTGCTATGAAATCGGACCATCCAAAAGGAAACGGGAAAAAGCGTGAGCGGCTAGTGCTGGCTGTTCACGGGAAAGAGAAATTCCTCAGCCATGAACCAACGGGGAGTGGAACTCTGATTGGCCAATCCCTGGGCGAGCTGTCGGACGCCTTGAAAGCTTCGACAGAGGCGTCCTCGTTCGAAGTAGGAATTACCTCAGAGTTCCTCTAGCACAATGCAGAAAATGTTCAATACATTGAAGAGGAGGGACTGGAGAAAATATCCTGTCCGCACGCTCTGAAGAAATGGGCCTTTGAACGAATGTCTCACCTGAACGTGCCCTATGCGATGAACAGCCGGCTCAAGCCACGGGACATCGAGTAGAACGCTGATGAACGAGCTACCTTAAAGCTCTTGGATCTCGCTGAAGACTTTTTGCAGATCTCCAGCTTTTGCCGGAAGATTCAAGCGATGCAGATTGAAATGGCTTCTCACGGAGCAGGAATGGAATTCTTGTTCGAATTTATGGGAACTTGCGAGTCCATTGAAATGCGGACAATAGAGACAGGGGGCTGAATCTTCTTTTCAAGAAATTCTCCAAGGAGAACAGCATGCGACTTCGTTCGAACGTGTCTGACGAATTCGTCGAAATGCAAGCGGTCGTGTTCAGAAAAAACTACGCTTGGGGATGAGCCCGGAAGAGTGAAAACGCTCAGCGGTGCTTTTTTGCCGCCTGAGCTTGAGGAACTTCTGATCGCAGAACTTCTCTCCAAACCGCGTGCATTACCCAAACGCCAAACGCGCAGGGCAGCAAGGTGATGAGGATGCCGGTGAACCAACTGCTGCGAATCGTTTCCAGTATTGTTGGCATGAGCATGAATGCGGAAAACCGGTAGGACCAAGCCTGTTTCACTCGCAGCCGTTCAGGCGAACCGGGCAAGCCGGTAAGATCCGCCTCCGGCTTGATACGGGCAGCAACGTGGCCGAAGTAGCGCCCGTACATAAACGCGTAAAACACCCAGAGAGCTCCCCAGAGTCCTCCAACTGATAAGCTTGTAGTATCTTGTTCCACTTGTCCTGTTGCCTGGAAATCCCGACTTGGAGATTCCACATTTATACAATCGACGTTTTTTCTTAGTACCTGAGACAGTAGCTGAGTTCCCTTGTTGCGGCCAGGGTCCTGTCTTCATGCCATAGCATGGCATTCGGATCGCCTTGCCCGCAACTATTTCCTGGCATCTTTTCAAGGCCTGTTCAATTTGTAGCGTGATGGACTCAAGAAAAGATGAAGTTCTAGAGATTTTCCGTTCCACCAATGCCTTGTTACAGGGGCATTTTATACTTCGCTCAGGCTTGCGGAGCGAATATTTCTTCCAATGCGCCCAATTGTGCCAGCGTATGGCGGAGGTCACCCGGCTGATAGAACTCATGAAACCTAAAATTAAGGAACTGGAGTTCGAGACCGTTCTGGCTCCCGCGATGGGAGGGCTCGTCGTTGGCCAGGAGGTGGCGAGGCAATTCAATGCTCGCTATATTTTTGTCGAAAAAGAAGACGATAAGCTCGTGCTGCGACGGGGATTCAAAATAGCCCCAAATGAACGCATCTTGATCGTAGAGGACGTTATAACCCGTGGTGGCCGGGCCCAAGAAGCGATCGACATTGTAGAGGCCAACGATGGCAAGGTGGCAGGCGTGGCAGTTTTAGTGGATCGTAGCCAAGGTAAAGCCCACTTCGATTGTCCATTGATATCCTTGCTGCAAATGGGTTTTCCTACTTTCGAGCCAGACAAGTTGCCCGAACACCTCAAGTCGATCCCGCCGGTCAAACCGGGCAGCTAGAGTTCAATCCGCTCGTTGAGGTCTAGGACAGCTCTACCCATTTACCTCCGGAATCGAAGGAGGTTCTAGTCGCATCGGTGAAACGCATATAGTTCAAACCGTCTTCGAAGCTGGTTAGCGTTACCGGAGCTTTTTCTCGAATCGACCGAATGAAGTCGGCCTCCACATTCCAATAAGCGACCTTGTCCGCGGCCGGCTCGACCACGATTTCCGGCTCGCCATTCAGAGTTTTGAAGAGCTGCCCTGATATCAGGTCCAAACGAAGGGTTCCTTGGTCTCCGCAAATCGCATAGGAATCGCGACCACTGCCACGTTCAACTCCGCTCATCAATCCGGTGAGCTGCAGACTATCTTCGTAGTCCGCCATATAGGTGATCGTCTCTGGAATACGAACCTCCTGTGAAGCATCGGTCTCGGGATTGCTTCGTTGCGGACTGAAAATGCTGCCATGGGCCCATACGCGCTGAGGTTCCCGTTTCAGCCATCGCTGGACCACTTCGTAGTAAATGCCCAACATAAGCGTATTGTTGCCGCTGTATTCAATATTTTGACGCCAGTTCATGGGGTCGCCCGGATTGGCGTTCATGGGCAGTGTTTTGATGACGCTGATTTCCAATAATCTGCCTAGCTCGCCGGAATATAGTATGTCAATTATGGTGGCGTCCCATTTTAAGGTGAATGGCGATGGCACGATTTGGGCGACAAGATTCGGATGAGCTTGGGAGGCAGCCAGCATTTCAGCCGCCTCAAGGGCGTTCATGGCCATCCTAGCTTCCGTGAGGACATGCTTCCCCGCATTGAGAGCCGCAATCGTGATAGGGGCGTGCAAATAGGGCCAGGTACCGATGCATATAGCGTCGATAGAGTCGTCCTCAATGACTTCCTGCCAGTTGTTTGCGATTCGCCCTACCCCGAATTCGTCCGCCGCCTTTCGGGATGAGGCTTCGCTACGATTACAGATAACGTCGACGGTGACGCCATCGATAGATTGGAAACCGGGAATGTGCTTAAGTTTAGTGTTGGTTCCCGCTCCAATCACTCCAATGCGAATTGCTCCTTCATTGCTCATGGTAATTCAATTTGTAGTGTCTGCGTCCTTTCTGGCAACTCTCGATCTCCTTAGTTCGAAACTCATCCGTTCCCCGTATTTCTCTTTCAGCATTTCCCAGACGCGATCCCGGTTCTTGTATAGATCGGATAGATACGGCTTCAATTCCTGTTGAAACTGATCCTGAAGGAAGCTTTTGAGGTCCACTTTCCAGGTCCCTTCTTTCTTGAAACGCACCCTCAGCCCTGTGTCAGTTCCTAATCGGTATAAAGGTCCCGCCGTTACTCCTGCGTAGCTGTCCACTTCCCCAAGGGAGGTCCGAAAAAAAGACTCTTCGAGCAAGCCCAATAGGTAATCATCGAGAGCATTGTCCGCATCCCCTGATTGCAGCCGGTCTAGCCAGCTTTCCCAATCCGAATCGCCAAAGGAGTACAGATGCATTCGAATCAGGAAGACGAGGTACCGGTCAAAGGGTTTAAGCGATGCCAGTGATTCCTCATTTCCTACGATGATCCATGGCTGTAGGGCCTCGAAGTACTCATGGGTGTCCGCATCCACCAGAGAATCGAGGGATGCCGTATCGCTGGATTTCCAGGCCTGTTCAAATGACCTGAAGGCATCCATTGGCAGCTGGGAATTGGGCTGGCAGGATACCGAAATCAGCAGGAGCGAAAGAGTCAGCAGCCGATTCAACCGAAAACTGGCTAGTCTCGATCTCAATTTGAGCATACGATACGTCGCTACACTGGCTGGGCATACTTCCAGTCGACCAGCTCCAATTGCAGCGCTTTTTGTCTACCGAAGGAATTCCAGGCTAGCCGATAGGCAATATCGACAAAGGTATCCAACTTGGGTATACGTCTAGCCAAGTTCCACGCTACTCCTTGAAGAGGGCGTCCATATTTATCGTTCAAAGAGAATCGAAAATGGGCCTCTTTGAAGACTTTCGGGCGCTGTCGAAAACGGATATTCCGAGTGGCGAAAATCGGCTCTGGATTCTCTTGCCCAAATGGCTGCAAGAATGAGAACTCATCCATAAACTGGGGAGTGATCTCCTCGAGTTCGAGGTAAGTGGCTACTTCGAGCGTCTTTTCGTAGGTGGGATTGGAGTTGGCAGTTACGATGGCTTCGTGAAAGTAGGACTGGAGTTCCTCTATGAACTCGATGCGAATATTGACTCCCACGGCCATTGGGTGGCCTCCCCAGCTTTCCAGCTTTTCTGAAAATCCACTCAGCGCGTGAACCAAATTGATGCCCTCGACGCTCCTGCCGGATCCTTTGGCGAAATCCCCCTCTTTTCCCAAAACAATGCAAGGGCGGTCGTAGTCTCGGGAAAGCCGACTGGCTACAATGCCTACTACTCCCGGATGCCAATCCTCTCCGAAGACGACGAGGCCGCTGCTCTCCGATTGCGTCTCCTCCACTTGCTGCTTTGCCTCTTCAACGATGGACCGCTCGATTTCCTGGCGTTCCCGATTGAACGAGTCGAGTTTCAAAGAGGTCTCCATGCAGAAAGCTGAATCGTCGCTCAGCAGCAATTCCACGGCGAGAGAGGCATCCGCCAGTCTTCCGCTGGCGTTGATCCGTGGTCCCAGTTTGAAGGATACGTCCACGGGTTTAACTCCATGTTGGGCGTTCATGCCGGATACTCGCATCAAGCTGCCCAGGCCTTTGCGTTTGGTGCTGGAAAGAGCTTTCAAGCCGATACGCGTGAAAATCCGATTTTCTCTGGTCAAGGGAACCAGGTCGGCAATGGTTCCCATGGATACGAAATCGAGATAATCGCGAAGCGTGATATTAAAGGCTTCAGCCTCTTGGCGTTCCCGCTTCAGTTTCAGGATTCCATGAGCGAGCTTGAATACCAAAGCGACGGTGCAGAAGTCGGTGTCGTCGCCATTGCCTTCTACATGCGGATTCACCAGCAAAACCCCTTCAGGAAGTTTTCCTTTAGACTGATGGTGATCGACGATCATTAAATCGCAGCCTTGAGAGCGAATATAATCTGCCTCGTCAACCGAGTTAGTGCCGCAATCCAAAGCTATAAATAAGTCGGCCTTTTCCCCGCAATCCATCGCCCTTTCCGCGGTGCGTTGCGTAAGCCCGTAGCCTTCCTCTAGACGAAGTGGAACGATGAATTTCGGATAGTTCCCGAATTGCTGGAGAAAGTCGACCAGTAGGGCTGTACTGGTTACGCCATCAACATCGTAGTCTCCGCAGATCACTATGCGTTGTCCGTGATCAAGCGCCTGGCATATTCGCTCAGCCGCCTCTTGAAGGTTGGGGATTTCGAAGGGGCAAGAGATGCGGCTTAGGCGTGGATGAAGAAATTCCCTCGCTGAATCCGGGCATTCGAAGCCCGCTCGGGCTACCAGTTCAGCGGTAGCCTGGCTTATCTGCAGTTGCTTGCGTAGGGCTCCTACCCTATTCGCTGGTTGCGGATTGTATTCCCAAACAGCCAAGGTAGAGATCAGTTCCCCTCCTTAGCCTCTTTGGCGCCAGCCTGCCACTCGTACTCGGGCGCGACGTCGTGGCTCTTTTAGACACTTCTGCGATCGCCCTTATGCCACCAATAGAATATAGGACTAGCGATGAATATTGACGAGAACGTACCTGTCATGATGCCGATGGTGAACGTGAAGGCAATGTCGCTAATGATACCCGTGCCGAAAACGTAGAGGGAAACCGCCGCCAGCAACGTGGTAAAACTGGTTAGCAACGAACGCGAGAGTACGGCGTTCAGAGCGAAGTTGACAATGTCTCTCAGCTTGGCCGTTGGTTTGAGCTGCAGCTCCTCGCGAATACGGTCGAAAACAACGATGGTATCGTTCAGCGAATACCCCACTATAAGTAGGATGGCGGCAATCATGGGAGCCGTGAATTGGTGTCCAGGAACAAGTACGAAAACGCCAATCGTCAGTAAAATGTCATGAATTGTGGCCACAATCGCTCCGATTCCGTAACCGATCTCAAAACGGACGGCTATATAGAGGAGAATCAACCCGAGAGATAGCGCAATCGCGTAAATCGCGTTCTTCTGGATTTCCTCACCTACTGAAGGGCCAATTACATTAGTGCCAACCGCTTCCAAGTTTGCCGCTGGAAAGGCTTGTTGCAAAGCCTCGACCACTTTAGCGCTCTCTTCGAAAGGCGTTTGCAGTTTCAGCACCTCTTGCCCTCCACCCAGAGGAGTCACGTATTGAGGATTTACTTCGCCCAGCTCTTGGTCGGCCACAAGACTCGTTATATCCGATTGTTCGATACGTTGTTCGAAAGTGAGCGAGACTTCGTCACCCCCGGTGAAATCGATTCCGAAGATGCTGTCCGATTTTACGTAAAAGGCGATTAGGCCGATCAGCACCAGTGTCCATGAAGCCGCAAATGCGGGTAGTCGGAAGTTAAGGAACGGCACCTTGGGGTTATTGACGATCGATAGCATCCGGAACTTCTTCATGATATCCGTATCGATCAGAAGTTCGAGCAGCAGCCTGTTAACGACCAAGGCGCTGAACATGGTGGTGACGACACCGATGGCCAAGGTTAGTCCGAAACCTTGAACGGGACCTGTGCCAAAGAAGATCATCACCATGGACACCAGGAATGTCGTTACATTCGCGTCGAAAATCGTTGAAAACACTTTGTCGAATCCGCCAAGCAATGAAGCCTTTAGCGATTTCCCAAGCTTAAGCTCTTCACGAATACGCTCGAAAATTAGGATATTGGCATCGACTGCCATTCCGATGGTCAGAATCACCCCGGCGATGCCAGGCAATGTTAAGGTAGCCCCTACGCTCGCCAAGGCGCCCAGTACGATAGCCAAATTGAGGACGACCGTTATAAGCGCGATTACGCCCCCAACCATATAGTAGGCGGTCATGAAAATAGCTACCAGAGACACACCCCATTTTGCCGCTCGCACTCCAGAATCGATGGAATCTTTAGCTAGCGTCGGACCTACTTCGTAGAGTTCAGCTACCTCGAGTGAAAATTCTAGCGGGTTATTGAGAACGTTGGCCAATTCAATGGCTTCTCGTTGAGAAAAGCTGCCGGAGATGGATGCTCGCCCTCCTCGAATCGGTTCGTTTACCGATGGGGCCGAATAGAGAACACCATCGAGAACGATAGCCAATCGTCCCTGACCAGCGAGTTTTTCGGTGATCTCCGCAAATCGACCAGCCCCTTCGTTGTCAAAATTCAGGGAGATCTCGAAGCCCCCAACCGAGTTTTGCATAGGATTGGCATCGTCCACGTACTTACCCGTCAGGGCGGGATAACGACTGACATAGAGCTCCTCCTCAAAGGATTGATCGCCGGCTTCGCGAGAAAGCGTCATCACCTCATAACCAAAGGGCTCGGGATCGATGCCTGGTCTGGCTGTCATGTGAACTTCGCGGAAATCCAAACGAGCCGGACGTTTGATGTCCTCCA
This sequence comes from uncultured Opitutaceae bacterium, assembly GCA_964521705.1. GTDB lineage: Bacteria > Verrucomicrobiota > Verrucomicrobiia > Opitutales > Opitutaceae > Pelagisphaera. Next base: position 13,547 of record CAZFUD010000054.1, read on the forward strand.
AGATGTCGGGATTGTCCTTAACGCTGATTCCCGCAAGCTGTACTTCAATTCGATCCTCGCCGACGAGCCGAACGATGGGTTCGGAAACGCCGTATAGATTCACCCGGCTTTCCATAATCTCTATGGCTTTGGAAAGCTTCTCTTGCCGCTCGTAACTGTCGGATCCTTCCAGGGCCGCGGGATCTACCTGAAGGGTCATGGCGACACCACCTGCAATATCGAGCCCGGGGCGGAGGTCCGCCTTGGAATCATCTAGCAATGCGTTGAGTAGAATGCGGTTTCGCTTTTCTATATTTCGCAGCGAGCGTTCCAGAGCGATTTGAGGGAAGTACTCGGACAGGTCGATCTTCTCATCGCTAGAAATCGCCTTCAGGGCCATGTAAACGCTAACCACCTGATCATCGGTCTTAGTCTTCGCGATCGCTCGATCGAGCAACTGGTGGAATTCCGCGCTTTCGGAGGCTTCTCTTAGGTATTCGCTAAAGTCCTTGTCCTCCCACGGTATAAGATAGGAAATGGAAAAGGCTGCGATGACGATGGCCGCCACGAGTTTCCAAATGTGCTTTCCAGACATGGTTCGAAATTGGGTTCGTTTGCTAAGTTGCTACTAATTAATAGAATTCAGGGACCTGGCAAAGCTATCATTCGCGATCTCTCCACCCCTGGCGTGGGTCAAGAAGAGACGGTGTCGTCGCTGGAAATGACGCTGGCGATGGAATTCTTGGTGATCTCGATTTTCGTGCCTTCAGCTATTCTGAGAACGAATCGATCGTCTTTCACGTTGGTGATTGTCCCGTAAATGCCGCCTGATGTGACCACATCCGCTCCGGACGCCAGCTCGGAGACCATTTTCTGGTGCTTTTTCTGCTTCTTCCGCTGCGGAGCGATCAGGAGAAAGTACATGGCGGCAAACATGATCAGAATTGGGAGAAAGCCTCCCAAGCCGGATCCCCCTCCACCAGGGGCTGCTTGAGCGAATATTAGCGAAAATTGTTCCATCGTTTGAAGCGTTTTTAGTTGCTAAGTAAGATTCTAAAAAAATGAAGTTGGCTAATGAAGCCAGCCGCATTTCAAAAAGCAAGCGCAGAAGAAACGGGACGAAACAAAATTGTCACTAAGATTTAGCCCTTATGGGGCGGCTTAAGAGATGAGGAGCTATAGGCAATGAGCGAGGATGGAGACATCGTATTCTTTGATGGAGAATGCGGCTTTTGCGACACGGCTGTTAGGCAGATAATGCAGATCGACCGCAAGCGGCATCTTCGCTTCTCCCCTCTACAGGGCCAAACGGCCACTCGTTTACTCGATGAATCCCTGAGAACTCCAGAGAATCTAAAGACCCTGGTGTATCTAGACCGGGCTCAGAAAGCTTGGACGAAATCCGAAGCGACCTTGGAAATATTGAAACGAGTTGGCGGATTCTGGAAGATCGCCTCATTGGCTAAGATCCTGCCGGTCGGATTTCGTGACTGGTTTTACGATCGGGTCGCGGAAAGGCGCCGCTCGATTATAGACAAGGGGAATTGCCCGCTTCCAACTGACGATCAGCGGGCTCGGATCCTCCCCTGAACGAGGGGCAGGAACCCTTTCAATTGCTCGCTTGCTTTTCGAAAACCAAGCGTCATAAGAACCAAGCTCTCTCTACCTTGGAGACTTTTGAACCTTAGAAATAAGACAACATGACGACTGACATCATCGATATAAATGCTCGTGAAATCATTGATTCCCGCGGCAATCCGACCGTCGAAGTGGACGTAGTGCTTGCATCTGGAATTGTAGGACGAGCAGCTGTTCCCTCAGGAGCCAGCACGGGCGAGAATGAAGCGCTAGAAATGCGCGATGGAGCTCTGCCTGCAAAGAAAGCTCCCAAAGGTGCCAAGAAGCGCTACCTGGGGAAAGGAGTCCTGACAGCCGTTGCCAATATACACGATCAGATTCTCCCGGAGATTGTGGGTATCGATTCTTGCGACCAAGTGTCCGTGGACGGTGCCATGCTAGCTTTGGATGGCACCAAGAATAAGTCGAAGCTTGGGGCCAACGCGATCCTTGGTGTTTCGCTGGCCAACGCTAAGGCCGCCGCTCAAGCTTCTGGCCTGGAGCTTTACAAGTATCTGGGCGGACCTAACGCCAAGGTGCTTCCCGTGCCCATGATGAACATACTTAACGGAGGCGCCCATTCAGACGCCCCGATTGATATTCAGGAATTCATGATCATGCCCAAGGGGACGGACAGTTTTCGTGAAGCGCTGCGCATGGGGGCAGAGATTTTCCACGCCCTGAAAGGCGTTTTAAAAGCGAAGAATCTCTCCACGGCTGTCGGCGACGAGGGTGGATTCGCTCCGGCTCTCGATTCAAATGAACACGCCTTGGAAGTAATCGCCGCTGCCACCAAAAAGGCTGGGTACAAGCTCGGTAAGGACATCTTCATTGCTTTGGACGTGGCTTCGAGCGAGTTCTACAAGAATAGCAAATACGTCTTCGGCAAGTCGGATGGCTCTAAGAAATCGAGCAAGCAAATGGTTGATTTCCTAAAGGACCTTCAAAGCCGCTTCCCCATTATTTCCATCGAAGACGGCCTGGCCGAAAACGACTGGAAGGGATGGAAAATCCTCACCGATGAGATGGGCGCGGATACGCAGCTCGTCGGGGACGACCTGTTCGTCACTAACACCGAATTCCTGAAGAAGGGAATCGACATGGGTGTAGGCAATTCGATTCTAGTGAAGGTAAATCAAATCGGATCGCTTACGGAAACAATGGATGCGATCGAGATGGCCAAGGAAGCGTCGTATACATCGGTTATTTCCCACCGTTCTGGCGAAACCGAGGATACCACCATCGCTGACATCGCGGTGGCTACCAACGCTGGCCAGATCAAGACTGGGTCGCTCTGCCGAAGCGATCGCGTGGCCAAATACAATCAGTTGCTTCGCATCGAGGAGGAACTCGGTCCAAACGCGGTCTACGGCGGTAAACTGTAGTTTTTATAATACTACAAATACTTTCAAACCCATGGATGCGTCCGCGGGTTTTTTGTGGAGATCAGTCACGGTCTTACGGCCGTGATTGCATATTGAGAGATCGTTCGAATACTTCCCGATTAGGGTAATAAGGTAGGGCTGCTTATCCTTAAGCAGCCGTGAGTTGGCCATCTAATATAGCGGCTGTCTGGGGACAAGCCCTACCAATCTAACAATTCGACACGCTAACGGCCGCGTCTACCGTATGAGGATACTTATCAGCTTCTCGCTTGAATTCCCAGCAAGGTCTCTTAGTCCTGCCGAATGCTGGTGGTATTCGATGTTGATGGAACGCTTATAGATGGGGAGGAATATGATTGGAAATCGTTCAACGACGCATTTACGGAAGTTACTGGGCGATCATTCTCCATCGAATTTTGGAAATCCTTGGACGAAATAACCGCTTCCGCTATCGTGCGTGAGGGCCTCGCGGATTTGCCTGAGGATGAGCAAAAAGAGTTAGAGCTCAAGGTTCGCGATCGCTGTCTGGAGAATCTCAGGGATGAACGGGAACGTAATCCGAATGCCTTTGGCAGCACCCAGGAAACCAGGCAATTGCTAGAGGATCTGCAATTACATGAGTCGATCGATCTAGCCATCGCTACCGGAGACTGGTTGGAGACAATCCGGTTCAAGCTAAAGGCCGCTGACATCTCGCTTGAAAGCTTCGTCCATGCAACCTCTTCCGATCACCCTGTCCGCTCAAGTATCATTCAACTGGCGGCAGAGCGATCGCGACGCGACTTGCAGGATACCATTTACGTTGGTGATGGAGTATGGGACATCAGGGCCTGCCGTATGCTAGGCATTCCTTTCATCGGGACCGGACAACGGATCGAGACCCTAAGAGAAGCTGGCGCCCAATGGGTACTGGAGGAACTGGAAACCGAAGCCCTAATGGAAGTTATCGAGCGAATGGCAAAGGAGGGAACTATCGAAAACCGCTAGTTTGCGAATCGGAGCCCCTTACATGAAGAAGTTCGGCAGGATGGCGGACACAATCAGTATTTCGATCAATCCGACAACCCCCATAAACGCCAGCAATACTGTCCAGGTTTTTAAAGTCTCTTTTTCGGTGAAACCGCTAAGCTTACAGACGACCCAGAAGCCGCTATCATTCATCCAGGATCCGACTTGGGAGCCAAAGGCGATGGCAGCGAAAAGGTAGATTGGGTGATAGTCAATAACGACACCACCACTCAGAATGGCCGCGACTATCCCGGAGGTGGTGATCATGGAGACCGTGCCGGATCCCTGGGCTACCTTCAGTACCGCGGCCACGAGCCAAGCGAGAATGATGAGAGAGAATCCGCTCCCTTCTGAAATCGCGGAGATCGCATCCCCCACCCCGGCATGTCGAATCATCGCTCCGAAAGCGCCACCGGCGGAAGTGATCAAGATGATGGTGCCGGCCGTGCCGAGAGGTCCTTCCATCGCGTTCCCCAAATGCTTGATACTAACGCGGCGTTGCTTGGCTAGAAGGTATAGAGCGATAACCGTGCCGATGAACATGGCTACATTCTTGTTTCCAAGAATCTCGATAACCCGGTAGAATGGGCCTTCGGTTGTCCAGATCGCTAGAAAAGAAGCGAAGGCGATGAGCAGAACTGGAAGTACCACAGGTAGCATGGACATGAAGAAAGGCGGCAAGTCCTTGTCGTCCTTAGCCACAATGGCTTCGATATCGGCGATCTTAATACCCGGACTTTCTCGAACAGTGATCGGCATGCGTTTATCGATCCATTTGCCGTAGTACAGCCCGGAAATGGCGGGAATGACTCCGAGAGCGAAACCAGCCACAATGGTAAACCCGAGATTTAGATCCAAGGTTTCTACCATCACCAATGGACCAGGGGTGGGAGGAACCAGTCCATGGGTAATGGCGCCTCCGCTACAAGTGGCCATTACAAAATAGAGATAGTGCCTGCCTAGACGGAAAGCGAGAGCCTGAGCAAGAGGAATTAGAAGAAAAAAGACGGTGTCAAAGAAGACAGGTATACTGAGAATGAAAGAGCAAATGACCAGCGCGACTCCGGCTCTGGATTCGCCCAGTGTCCGAACCATTCCTCGAACGATTCGGTCAGCGGCCCCGCTCTCCATCAAACAGACTCCGATAATCGCCGCCAAAGCGATAACCCAGGCGATCTTTCCGGCGGTGCTCCCGAATTCCGTCATGGTCAGGCCAATCGCCGTCACAATCTGATTGCCGCCTTCGGCCCCGGGTAAGGAAGTCGCCAGACCGCCTACAACCACGGAAGCCAATATTAGTGACAGAAAGGCGTGTATCCGAAAAACGGCGATGGCTACGACCACAAAAAGGATCCCTATCAGAAGGACGGTGAACGGCCATACGGCGGGATTAATAGCGGCGAAAACGGAGGGAAGCATAGGTATCGAGGTCAGGGTTCGAGTTGAGAGCTCCACGACTACGGGGAGGAATCCTGTAGCGAATCATCCTGATAGTCATAATCTTCCTATCAACAAAAACGATAGGAGGGCTTGGCCTCGTCCGCGCTAGCTCCGCGTTCTGAAACTGCTGAATCGAACTCACACGGTCCGACACCCGCATGTAGGCGGCAAGTGAAGTATTTTGCTGTGTAGGAGCGGGTTTATCCCGCGATATCATTGTCTAGAGATCGCGGCGTAAAGCCACTCCTACATGAGCCAAATGATGCTGGAACCGTCTCTAGTTGATTCCAGTTGACGCTAATACGTGACTGTGTGGGAGGCTTCAGCCAGTCAACCCCAGGCTTTCTTCTGCATGTTTCAGGCAGAGTCTGATATTGTGCTCTTCGTAGGCGAGCTGGTTGTTAGGAGGGCGATTGGAGATCTTTGGAAGCGGCCCATCGCTTTTATTCGCCCTCACCATTTGCAAGGCCTTCGCTAGCTGACGAGGTTCTACACCTTGGAAGGTGGCCCAGTAATCTTGAGTCAGGCAAGGGATCTCGAGAGGGTCGCGGGTAATCATTTCCAAACAGAACTGGACTTTGGGATTCTCATTCTCGCAGAGATCAAAGATGCGATTCAGGTCGAGAAATCCTCTGCCCAAGGGCACTTCCGAAAGCAAAAAGCCGTCCGAGTACTCCCTTACCCCCATATCCTTTACGTGAGTCGTGAAAACGTAGGGAGCTAGAGCGCTGGCCGTTTCTAGCGGATCCTCCAAGAGGGCTATGCTGTTACCCGTGTCCAAGCATATTCCAAACCATTCACTGCTAATTCCTTCAACGAACTCCAGCAAATCATCGATACGCCAATCTTTGTGGTTTTCGACCGCTAGCTTAACCTGGTGTTTTGCCGCTATCGGTTCGGCGAATCGAAAGGATTTCCAAGCCTGCTCCTTCATGGCTTTCCAACCTTCGAATGCGTCAAACTGCTCATAGCGACGGCCCCCAACGGCCACCCGGAGGACTGTCGCCCCAGCCTCCTTCGCGCTGATGATATCTTGTTCGAACTGACTCAAGTCTGCGCGCTCTTTTGGCAATCGTATTTGCCCTTCCAAAAATAGCCTCAAACGCTCTCTTTGATCTCGAGCCTTTTTAGCGAAAGCCTTGTCCCATCCTCGGACGCCTACTTGCAGGCCACCCGCTCCGATCGAATGGCAATGCGCCATTAAATCAATGGGGTCTTTAAATTGCGGATACTGTTTGCTCGCGTTTTTCGAGGAACGCCTTAGATGGTAGGAGTAGACGACGATTCCCATCCGTTTT
>CAZFUD010000055.1:0-19845 GCA_964521705.1 uncultured Opitutaceae bacterium
TTTACTTCGTTTGTGATTAGGATGATGTTCCAGAGGGTCCTCCAGACGTGCGCTTGAGCGGATTTGGTCTAGAGGACACGCACTCGACAGTGAACAGTTTAACTTGGGGGCCCGATGGATGGCTGTACGGGGCGCAGGGATCTACCGTGACGGCATCTGTAAGCGTGGTCGGCAGGAACGAAGCGCCCGTAAAAAGTATCGGCCAACTGATGTGGCGCTACCACCCTCAGAAGAACATCTATGAAGTTTTCGCTGAAGGTGGGGGAAACATTTGGAGCTGTGAATTCGACTCGAAAGGACGCTTGCTGGCGGGGGCCAATGAAGGGCGAAAGCTCGGCTACCACTATATGCAAGGCTCTTACAGTCGCAAGAATTTCGGAAAGCATGGAGATCTTTCTAACGACTACGCATTCGGCTACTTTACCGGTATCGAGGAAGCGGGATCGCAGAGGGTGACGACCAATTTGATGGTCTACGAAGAAGGGTCCTTGCCAGCTCGATACAATGGAGCGATATTTACTGCTAATCCATTGGCTGGAAAAGTTCTTGCTTCACGAAAGCGAATGAGAGGAGCCAGTTTTCATTCTGATCCGATCGACGAAGCGATGGTCGCCAATGATCGCTGGGTTCGCCCGGTCTATCTAGTTCCTGGGCCAGATGGAGCGGTGTACGTGGCGGATTGGTATGATCGCCAGGTGAACCATATGCGTAACAGTGAAGGACGCCTGAGCTCTTCGGACGGCCGGATCTATAGGTTACGCAATGCGGACTCGGATCCTGGGGTAAAGATTTCTCTTGAAGACTATAGTAGTGCCGAACTTGTGGATACGCTTTCAGATGAAAGAAGGTGGTATCGTGAAACAGCCAGGCGTCTATTGAGGCAAAGAAAGGATCGAAGCGTTGTGCCTGAACTGGAGGACCTACTACGTAACGTGCGAGGGCAAGTTGCTCTAGAAGCCTTGTGGACGCTGCACTCATTAGGCTCCTTTACGGGCGAATTACGTGTTGAAGCATTGGAGCATCCCAACCCTTGGGTTCGCCTGTGGTCTGCTCGCTTGATCGGAGATGAAAAAGAGGGAAACGGGCAGGAATATGCAAAGCTCGCATCGCTGGCCAAGAACGACACCCATGTCGAGGTCCGCCAGCAATTGGCGTCTACTGCGAAACGCCTCCCTCCTGGCCCATCTGCGAATATCCTCAAAGGCCTTCTAAAGCGAGACGAAGACGCCACAGATCCTTATATGCCCTTGATGGCCTGGTGGGCTTTGGAAGATCTCTGTAGCGAAGATCCGGATCGCGCCATGGACCTGTTTGAAGACGCCTCTCTTTTTGGTCACGCGATGGTGAAGAATCACATGTTGGGATTTTTAATGAAGCGATTTGCCATGAAGGGGGACCGGAGATCGCTAGGCTACTGCGCTCGGCTGTTGAATTTAGCCTCCGACGCATCGTCCAAAAAGACCTTGTTGGCAGGTTTCGAAGAGGCTTTTGAAGGACGGGCGATGCAAGGATTACCCAATGAGCTCGTTGACGCGATTTCACGATCGGGAGGGGGTTCTTTGGCTATGGGGATTCGCCGTAGCGACCCAGCAGCTATTGAAAAGGCTGTTGCCAAGCTTAGCGGAGAGGAAATAGAGGAGTCCGAGAGGCGCCAGATAATCAGCGCACTAGGAGAGCTGACGGAACGCGGGTTTGTTGGCATAATCATCGATCAGTTGTCTCGAGAAGATGAAGCGACGGTAATGGTGGCGCTGGCCTCTCTCCAGAAGTTCAAAGAGATAGAGGCAGCGGACGCTGTACTGAAAAGGTACTCGAATTTCAGCGACAACTTGCAAGTAGCCGCCCGTACGATGCTTTCCAGTCGATCGGAATGGTCGCTAAGGTGGCTCGAGGCAATCCAAGCGGGAAGGATGTCCAAAGAGTCCATGCCTAGCTACGTTGTCGAGGGACTTGCTCGGCACGACGACCGAAAGATTGATTCTCTCGTTGGCAAATTGTGGGGAGCCAGCGGGGAGGCGCCGTCTAACGATAGAGATGTCGAGATAGCCAAACTCAAGGGGATCCTTGATGGAGCGGAGTTCAGTGGAGACCGTTACTCGGGAAGAGATATCTATTTAGGTCGTTGCGCCGCCTGTCATCGTCTGCACAGCGAAGGAGGTGAAGTTGGACCAGATCTAACCGGCTATCAGCGCCATGATTTGGACAGCCTGCTTCTTGCCATATCGGATCCGAACGCGGAAGTGCGAGAAGGCTTCGAGAACTACTCGATAAAGACGCGGGATGGACAGAGGATCGTCGGATTTTTGGCGGATCAGGATGATCGTATTGTCGAAATTCGACCCGTTGGGGGACAGCGTCTAATCGTCGAGAAGTCGGACATCGTTGAAATGGAAAGTTTGGGTGGCTCGCTTATGCCAGCAGGGCTATTGGCCGGCCTAGACGATAAGGCCTTGGTCGACTTGTTTGCCTATTTGCAATCCACTCAGCCATTGAATATCCGCTAGCCCTAGGGTGTCTCGCTCATTAGCGTATTAGCCCCTAGTTTTCGAGAGGGTGATCCACGATCTGCGTTTAGGACAAGATTGGGCAATTTTTTGGCCTCAACGCGTTGCATTTTGCCAATTTCTACATAAAAATGGCGTGATTCAGGGGATTGAGGTATATTCGCAATCACTTTAAGTCCAATTCCTTAGAATTAATAGGTAGTACCACGGCTACAACCAGTTTAGGAACAAGAGGGCCCGAGGGAGAAATAGCGAAAGCGAGGTTTCCGTCGTGGCTCGATCAATTGTCAATGATACCTGAGATCTTTTCTAGTTATTCAGCCATTAGCCAAAAGGCGATACGCGCCCTTGTCGCTCTGACACTTGCAGGAGCTGCGACAGGTGAATTATGGGCTAAGGCTGCCGTTGATCCCGAAGAGGGCGGCACTCAGAACGTCGAAAGCGAATTCATCGTGAGCGAAAAAGATGAAGTCGAGTTGGTTAAAGATTCGAACGTCAGCGAAGCGATACAGCGACGCCCGGATTTGAGCTTTTCCAATGTAACCATCGACGGGGAGGGTTCGCGGCAATCGCTAGACAGTATTTCAGCTGAAGACGTCACTTCGGTCGAGGTATTGAAAGCAGTGACTCCTGATCAAGACGCCGATTCTCGTGGAGGTTCGATCCGATTGAAAACTCGGCCATCATACACTCAGAAAGGAATTTCGACCAAAATAATGCTGGAGAGCGAATACCGCTCATACGTTGAAGAAATTGGTTACGAGGGCAGTATTTCAGTAGGTGGACCCCTTAACGAGGCGCGGACGATTGGTGGTCGATTAACCTTTAGCTATGAGGATGAAACAAGAGGGGATCAGTACATCAATAAAGACTGGTTTCGTAGAACGGTTGACGGCGAATCCAAGCTAGCTCTCAGGGAATTGAAACTGAACGACATTCGCGAGTGGAATACCGATCGGGATATTACAGGAGCCTTGGATCTAAAAGCGAACGAGTCTTTGCGTTTCTTTTGGAAAGGAAGCCACAGCTTATATCGGAACCATGAAAAACGCCCTCAGCTCGAGTACCGATTCAATGAAGGATCCTATGCGGTCATCGATCCCAACGGGGCCAGCATAGAAGGTTTCGAAGTGGAGCGCGGATTGTATGAATACGAAAATGAGTACGAAGTAGCGGAAACGACTCTGGGGTCCGAATGGGAAGAGGGAGATTGGGAAGCGGATCTCAAATTGGTGTATCAAGAAGACACCTACCAGCCTATCGATTATTTTAATGTCGATTTCGTAAGCCCGGATGTGGACGCAACCTACGATCTCGACAGCTACCTGTTCCCCACAGTGACAATAGATAATGGTGGCTCCATCGATGATTCTTCCCAGTTTGCCCTCGAGGATTTTACTATCCGGGATCGCAATCGTGGCGAAACGGATTCCATCGGATCTGCAAACTTGAGATGGAAAAACGCCTTCTGCAATGAGATGCTTTCGTTTCGAGTCGGGGCGAAAAGCAGGCAAAGAGACTACGATACTTTCAGCGAAACTGCTTACTACAGCGCTTCCAGCGAGTTGCCGCTAACTCTAGCGGATGCGGAGTGGACGGATAATGGCATCAATCTTATCAGTGACCGCTATCGGTATGGCCCCGCCGTCGATAGGGTGGAACTTGAAAGCCTTATTGAGGAAGATTTCGACAGCTTCCTCTACGATGAGAGGCGTTCCCGTGAAGTTTCCGACTCATCCACCTATTCCGTCCAGGAGCAAGTAGACTCAATGTATGCGATGGGCGACTATAGCGTCGGGAAATGGAGAGCTCTTGTAGGCTTGCGTCAGGAGAGGACGTCAATCGATTTCGAAGCCAACGAAGTGCTGTTGGGCAAGGACCCTCTCGACAAGGATTTGGATGGCGATTTCGACGAAATCGTGTATCTGGGCACGAGTCCAACATTTGGCTCTAATGAATACAGTCATTACTTTCCCAATACGCATTTTCGGTATCGGTTGAACGAAAGTACTACGTTTATTACTTCCTATACGGAGACTATTGATCGTCCGCGTTATGCTGATGTCGTGCCATACCGCTTGGTTGCCCTGGAGGATCGGGAAGTCGAGGAAGGCAATCCCAGCTTGCGGTCGACGCTTTACACGAATTTCGACTTTTCGGTCGATATGAGAGTGAGGAATGATGGGATGATCTCGGTGGAGTTGTTCGACAGGCAGCTGGAGGACTACATATTTAGCAACGAAACGACTATAAACGGTGGTATATACGATGGATTTGAACTCGAAAGGCAGGAGAACAGTTCCAGCGCTTTTCTGCGAGGCGTATCCATGACCTGGAATCAGCCGATTCGTCTACCACTGTTTGAGGAGGGATTTTCGCTTAATGCCAAGTACGTAAAGCAAGAGTCGGAATTGCAGTATCCAGAACGACCAGGAGAAACCCTCCCACTTCCAAGAATGCCGGACAACGAGATGAATATCTCTCTTACTTACGAAAAGGAGAAACTATTCGCCCAGGTGAAATTCTGGAACGAGGACGACAACGTTTTCAGAGTCGGCAATAATGTCGAAAGCGATCGGTACGCCGGCTCGAGAAGCCGTGTCGATCTTTCGGTTAGCTACAAACTGCAAAACAAATCCAGGTTTTATGTGGAGTGGGATAATATTACCAACGAACCTTATTTCCGAATCTACGAAGGAAGTCCGCTCTACGCCACCTATTACCGCACTCGTCCTTGGAGCGTGACAACGGGTATGCGGATAGAGCTCTAAGAGAACGGTAAAAAAGCCGGTAGCGCAGCGCCGTTGGGGGAAAAAGTGGTCGGTTGGATCATCGCGGCTTTGCGAAGATCATGAAATGCTGCCAGGGCAGCTCGTTTTTGGTCTCCACCCAATTGAATCCAACGAAGCCCATCTCTTTTTTAGCCTGGGCCTGAGTCATTTTGTGGAGCGGCTTGATGGGAACCTTTGGGTCTTCGGCCCTGTATTCGAGCAAATAGACCAGGCCACCGGGTTTAAGGGCCTCATAAATAGAGCGCATCATCTCATAGGGATGGGAGAATTCATGATAGGCATCGACGAACAGCGCCGCATTTATGGTTTTTGCGGGCAGCTTGATGCTCTCTATTGTACCAAGTTGTATCTCTACATTCGATACACCTATATCGCGAGACCTTCGTTTTATGAATTCCAGCATTTCAGGCTGAATATCAACTGCGATCACTTGGGATTCGGGAAAGCGCTGGGCTATTCGAAAACTGTAATAGCCGGATCCAGCCCCGATATCGGCTATCACTTGATCGGCCTCCAATTCAATTAAGCTTATCGCTTTGCTGGGAGCCTCTTCGTCTTCCCGATTGTCGCGTTCCAACCAAGGGATTCCTTGATGCCCCATCACTTGAGCAATTTCACGACCGAGATAGTATTTGCCGATGCCATCTCGCGTTCGTTGACCACTTTCGTAAAAGGAATTGTTTTCGTTTTGTGCATAGACAAAGGACGTGAGGGCAATTGATAAGGAGAAGAGAGGGACAATCATGCTCCTAATCGATCGAGAAAAATGCATAAGTGGAGTAACCGTATGCATTAGCTTTTGAAATGCGAAGGATATTTGCGGCGAAATCCCTCGAATGTGGACGCATTGTAGCAATATCGTATTTACAAGCTAACGCTTACGGCAGAAAATATGGGTGGTTCGCATAGGAATCCCTTTTTGCGATATTTCTTCCAACTCTGACACCTCAGCTAGTTACCCGATGCCTGACGATGTAATCGTAGATGAAGCGAATGGACTTTTACGCGTTAAGTCGGTAGGGGGTGTTCCCGTAGAAGAGTGGCGAAAGTCTATGGACAAAATACTCGCGTTAAGGAAAAAGCACAGGATCGATTGTCTTTTGATAGACACTAAAGAACAAATAACGACCCCAGACTAATCCTAGATTCTGGAGTTCGCTAAAACGATTCCCAAAGATCTCAAGCTAGCTCTGTTAGTAGAAGACATTTCCGGAGGAGAGGCTTGCTCAACAGAACCGAAAATCAGATTTCTAGAAGCAGTTGGTTCGAAAAAAGAGCTAGATGCTTTATCTCCGAAGCCGAAGCGCTTAAATGGCTGAAGAATTGAAGCTCCCTAAGGCAGGGTCATTCTCGACTTGTTGGCCAAATCTGATTGCCCTCATCATCGAACTTCATGGGTTCCAGTTCGCCGTCGATCATTAGATCATCGCGCCCATCGATTTCGGGCAGGTAAGCGGATGATAGCCAGATTCTGTTGATTTGCTTGGTATTGGCGATTTGGACGATTCGAATCGATTCAGTTTCTTCGGCGACTGCCATGCGGCAGGCGATTTCGATAGCTTCACGATCCGTTTCAGCTACAAGGGGGACTCGCGTCGAGATGGTCGTTCTCGCAGTGAGAGCGTTCGTGTATGTTATACCCAGATTCATTTTCTCCGCTGCCCGACGGGTAGTTATGTCGGCCATACCTATCCCAATTGCGTTGCCTTTGGTCGCCTCAGTAAGGTCCCGAACAACGATTTGCCTAATATCGGGGGTGTAGTCTCGCTTGAGGTTGGAGGCTGACCTTCCCGTCACGTTAGAGTCCATGCCCCCGCCGCTGATATCCTTGCCTAGCGCATCGATGATGAGCACGTCGATTTCCGGGACGAGCATTTTCCCCATTATCAGTTTCGAGTAACTCAACAGCTCCTTTTCACGCTCGAAAATGGATTGCTTTGGGATCGCTTCGATTTTGGCTACTCCATTATAGGCGTTCTCCACGATCCCGAGCCCAAAAAGAACCGGCGCTTTTTCGAGCATGACTTTAGCTGCCGCAGGAATGACCTCATGAAATCGCCGGAAGCCCAATTTGTGGGCAGCGGTTGTACCTAAATGTTTACCCAATCCGATCAGCATCATTTTGAGAAGGCCACTTTCGTGTTCGGCAGCGAAAGCAGTGTGGGCTTTAATTCGGTTGCAAACGACGATACCATCAGACTCGAAAGCGTTCTTGTCGCAACAAACTGGAGTATCTTCATCGAGCCTCCCGATTTGCACCACATCCATGGACGAATGAATTGGCGCCCCGACCGAAGACTCGGTAACCCCTAGGCTATCGAGAACAGCTAGCTGACCTTCAGCTGTCGCTCCGCCGTGACTACCCATGGCAGGGACGATAAAGGGATCGGCGCCTTTTTGCTTAAAATAGAATACGAGAGCCCTAATAGCCTCTACTTGGCCGCAAATCCCTCGGCTGCCCGCGGTGATGGCTATTCGCTTGCCGCTCAGATCCATTGAAGGCAACTGGGCGAGCTGCGAATGTGTTTCCTCCTCGACATTCGTGACGACGTCCTCTGGAAAACGCTGTAGCACCGGTACGAGTCGAGGAAGTGGATAGGCTTTCGAGTTAGCGAAAGTCGGTCGTACATTGGTTATCTTGAGGCTAGTTGGGTAAGGAAAATCAGACATTCTATTGATCCATTACTGACGGAATTCACGTGAGGCTGCAACAAGTGATTTTAATCCCTTAGCTACCATGCCTCCATCCGAACCAACCGCTACCAGGTTGAATCCCATTTCGTAGTACCGTTGGATGTCGGATTCCGTGAAGCCAAGTATCCCGGATGCTATGCCACGATCGGAAGCCACGTTAATTGTCTTATTAATAGCCTCGAGAAAGTCAGGATGATCGAATTGCTTTGGGATTCCCATTGAAACGGAGAGATCGCCAGGTCCGACAAAAAGAGCGTCGATACCGTCCACTCCCGCAATCTCTTCTAGATTGCCCAAAGCCATCGGAGACTCGACCTGGGCTATTAGAAGCGTGCTCAAATGAGCGGTTTCCAATTGCTCCTCAAAGCGTGTGCCGTACTGGACCCCTCGATTTACGGAAGAGACGCCTCTGGTTCCGTGTGGCGGGTATCGAGAGTAATCTACGGCATTTCGGGCCTCCTCAGGCGTATTGACATTCGGGAGCATGAGTCCCCAGGAGCCAAGATCGAGGGCTCTCTTGAAGTACACACTATCAAGGGAAGGTAATCTGACGATCGGAGCCGTTGAAGTCCCGCTCAGCGCCATCAACTGATAAGCAAGCATTTCCCAGGATCCGGAGCCGTGCTCCATGTCTAGCAAGCACCAATCCAGGCCGGCTACACCAGCGATCTCCGCCAATGTGGGAGAGCCTGTATTCAGAAACGTGCCAATCAGCTTGTCGCCTGCTAGGGCTTTCTGTCGAAATTTTAGTCTATCCATCGAACTATTCTCTTTTCCATTGAGCCCGCAGTAAACCGTATGATAAAAACTGATACTGTACCATTGGAGGCGTTGTTTCCTACCATCGAATGGGTTTGAATTCCCAGTCAGGATCCAGCTTCTTCATTTCTGATTCATCGTCGCGAAAGTCGAGCCCGCTCTCTAGATAGTTTTTGTGCAACCGAGCTAATTGTTCTTGGTCGATGGATACACCTAGGCCGGGTCCATCCGGAATGGCGATCGTTCCGTTTTCGAATTCCATCGGGCCTCCTTCAATGATTTCATCGCTTTGCCAAGGATAGTGGGTGTCCAAGTCGTAATCAAGCTGAGGTATACAAGCGCCGAGATGCGTCATGGCTGCCATCGAAATGCCTAAATGACTATTGGAGTGCATTGAAATTCCACGCCCGAAAGTCTTGCAGATCCGGCAAAGCTCAATGCAAGGGCGCAAACCACCCCAATAATGATGGTCGGTCAATATTACGTCCTCTGAATGGAGCTCAATGGAGCGAGGGATGTCTTCGAATGAAGTGGTGCACATGTTTGTGGCTAGTGGCGACTCGATAGCTTTGCCCACCACAGCCATGGCTTTCTGCCCTCTAACCGGATCCTCAAGGTAATCTTGGATCGGATCTAGTTTCTTGCCGATTCGAATTCCAGTTTCTACCGACCAAATCGCGTTCGGATCCAATCTAAGCGGTACATCGGGACCAAAAGAGTCTCTCAACGCGAACATGGCGGCGGCTTCATCGTCGGGTGGAAGGACGCCCCCCTTAAGTTTGATTGATCGAAAACCAAAGGCCTCAGTCATGGCTTTGGCTTGTTCCACGATTCCATCCAAGTCCATAGCCTCACTTTGTCTAGCTGCTGCCCAGCCTTGAGCGCTGTCATCTTTAGCAAAGCCAAGCTCGCCGCCGGCTCCTTCGAGCTTATAGAATAGATACGCCCCATAGGGAACGGCTTCTCGAGCAGCTCCCCCAAGAAGATCGCACATGCGAACTCCAAACCGCTTGCCCAAATAGTCGAGGCAAGCCACTTCCAAGGCGCTTTGAACGTGGACCCAAACTCGTTGATCCCAAGGCGCGTCGCCCCTTGTTTCATCAACCTCGATCAAGGTCTTTGCCTTTTCAAGAAGCCTAGTGAGCTGGACGGGATCTTCACCCTGTAGACCTTGGCATACCAGCTCTAAGGATTCGGTAACCCCATCGGTGCAGGGGCTCTCGCTGATTCCGGTGATTCCATCTTCGAATTCGAGCTCGAGAATAACGCGTAAGCCGTAGGGAGCATGGAGTCCGACCGCATTGCGTAGCGGTGGATCTGTGAAAGCGATGGGCGTGACCTTGTGGCTAGCAATCTTCATAGGGGACGAGGGAGAGGCGGCTTTGGTTCCTGTAAAGCTGCCGATCGAGACCAGTCAAAGGCAAATTTCCTCAAAGACAACACGATCATTTAGTTTGCGCGTGTTTACCGACTCCATTTCTTTGCATTCCATGAGGAACGCTTGTTTTCTTAGCCTAGTCTTTTTTATCCCAATTTCTCTATTTTCGTCGGCCATCGGGAAGCCGAACTTCATATTTTTCATTGTCGATGACGTTAGCTGGGATGATTTCGGATGTTACGGAAATCAAGGCGTTCGTACGCCGAATATCGATCGGTTGGCGGCGAATGGGATCCGCTTTACCAATGCCTATTTGACCGCCAGCAGCTGCAGTCCCAGTCGAGCTAGCATCATCACAGGGAGGTATCCACATAACAATGGCAAGGCAGCTGAACTGCATTTGCCGATAGCCGACCACCTTCCTTGGCTGCCGGAGTCGCTACGGGATGCCGGCTACTACTCCGCCATATCGGGCAAGCACCATATGAAACGAGAAAACCCTCGGGGTAGAAACCCGTTTGATCATGTCGATGGAAACCGAGGCGGGGAGGCCAATTGGGTTTCCGTTACCCAAAATCGCCCGAAAAACCAGCCTTTCTTCTTCTGGTTCGCGGCTTACGATGCCCATAGGGCTTGGGATGCTGACGGCGACTGGATCGAAGAGGAATATGGTCCAAAAACGAATCCAGCCGCAGTAAGAGTGCCACCGTTTCTCGTCGTTGAGGCGCCCACTCGCCAGGACTTGGCATCCTATTATAAAGAAATTATTCGATTCGATTATTTTATAGGAGAAGTCGCCGAAGAGCTGCGTCGGCAAGACGTTTTGAATGATACGTTGATGTTCGTCTTTGCGGACAATGGTAGTCCCTTCCCGCGAGCGAAAACCAGACTCCACGACTCCGGCATGAAAACCGCGTTGGTGGCTCATTGGCCTAACGGGATTCGGTCGAAGGGGGTATCGGATAGCCTGGTTAGCGTTATTGATTTAGCCCCTACGCTTATTGAGCTAGCTGGGCTCAAGGTTGGTCCGACCTTTCAGGGCGTGAGCTTGGCGCCTGTATTCAAGAATCGTTACAGAAACGTTCGAAAATATGCCTTTTCTGAACACAATTGGCACGATTATGAAGCTCTTGGACGTTCGGCACGCACGAAGGAATATCTATACATAGTGAATGACCGACCCGATGCCCCGTGGCAAGGTCCGGCGGATTCGGTTCGATCACCTTCGTTTTCTCAACTGCTGAATCGTCAGCAAAACGAATCACTCACCGAAGCCCAAGCTGATGTCCTCCTGGCTCCACGGCCCCGAACCGAACTCTATAAAACGGTAACGGACCCTCATCAGCTCGACAATATCTCAGGTAAACCAGAATATGCAGCATTGGAGAAGCGGTTGGGAAAAGTATTGAGCGATTGGTGGCGAATTACAGGCGATAGCAGTCCCGAGCGGATATCCACAGACGAGTTTGATCGTCAGACGGGTAATCGTCTCGGGCTAGGTGACGCTTTCCGCGGGGAAACGCCTGGCGAATCCAATGAAGCGGCTATGATAAACCGTCCAGGTCCAAGGTAGAGATTTAATCGAACATGAATCGACCGAGCCAATTCTCGATATTCCTCTTTAGCTTGTGGATAGCTACCTCGCTATTCTCTATCCCTCCCTATGTAAAGAGAGATGCAGAACCACTGTATACAGAAATCTTGGACAGGTCGTTTCCATTTTTGGAGGCGACAGTGGATCTTCGTGGTATCGCTCCCGCTGGGAACAAGGACAATCTGGTTCCGAGAGCGATTGTTTTGCCGTTGAGTCATGACGTGTTCGTATGCTTCGATACGGAGTTGCTTCGCGTGGCCGGCGTTTGGAAAGGCGGGTTTCTAACACCTCGTGGCTTAGCGATGCTATCTTACGAGGCGCCCCTCAGGAAAATGGGGGGCGGGCAAAAAGATCTGCCTAAGCCTTTGGGAGAGGCCTTGCTAGCCAACGGTCTATATCCGGGCTGGCAGGAATCGGTCGAGCTTTCATTCAGCGATCCCAGAAATCGTTGGCTCGATGAGAGAGAATTGGGGAGAGGGCCCATGGACTCCAAAAAAGGAGAGTGGGCAGGAACAGAAATCATAGGATCGTACTCAGTATTACACTACAAGCTCCAAGGAGGCAGAGTTGAGGAGAGCTTTAAAGTAGCTGAAGATAGCGGTAGTTTGAAGCTTATTCGGAATATCGCCCTCCAAGGCGTTCGGGATCCGCTTACTCTGGGCGTAACCGATTTGGGAGAAGCAAAGCCGGAAGTCGAGTTAGATGGGGCGGATTTGTCTCTCATCGACGAACGCTACGTGGTGGCCAGCATCGATGTCGCTTCTGATGCGGACGCAAGATTCGTGTTGGCAACCGATTTAGAGACGGGAGCGATATCCCTCAAGAAAGAAGAGGGAGTGGTTAAAGTTCCTCCTAGCAATAATGAACCTCTCTGGCCCGAAACGATTACCGCAGGAATCGAACTGGGAGACCCTCAAGGTATTTTCGCATTAGACGAAGCGATCATTCCTTATCCGAATCCTTGGAAACGTCGTATAAGACCGGTAGCCATAGACTTCTTCCTGGACGGGGAAGCGGTGCTAGTAACGTTTGATGGCGACGTGTATAGACTGTCGGGCCTTGCTGGAGACAACGATCAAATTCAGTGGAGACGAATCGCTGCGGGCTTCAACGAGCCACAATCCATCCGCATAAGAGATAACGATATATTTGTATTCAGCCGGTTAGGGATAACGCGGCTGCTCGATAGAGATCTCGATGGGGAAACTGACTTTTACGAGATGTTCTGCAACCGATTTACCCAAAGCGCGGATACACGAGATTATCCCATGAGCTTAGCGCTTAGGCCGGATGGGAGTTTTGTTATCGCCAAGGGAGGGCAGCAGGTGAATGCCAGGTCGCCACATAGCGGCAGAGCAATGACAGTTTCGGCCGATGGCAAACAGGTAGAATATTTAGGATACGGGTTACGCAATGCCTATATTTCATCACATCCGACAAAGAACATAATAACAGCGAGTGACCAGCAAGGCCATTGGGTGCCTTCGACGCCATTTTTGGTTGTTCGTGATCAGCGATATTTTGGATACAAGCCTGGCGCGCCTGAACGGGAAGAACCCATCCATCCACCTGCGTTATGGATGCCTCATAGGGTTGTTCAATCGGGCATAGAACAGCTTTGGCCGATGGACGGAAAAATGGGGCCGTTAAACAATTCAATTCTTTATGTCGAGTACAAGAAACCGAGCCTATTCCAGATCTTCATCCCTGAAGACGGGGATTTCACGCAAACGGCAGGGGTTCCTTTGCCGATTGCCTTTGAAACGCCCATTCTGAAAGGAGCTATAAACCCGATAGACGGCTCTCCCTATTTTGTAGGCTTCCAGATTTGGGACTCGGTCGCCAGCAGGTTGGAAGGTCTTTGTCGGATACGTGTTCTAGATGGAGCCAATGAACGGCCCGTCGCCGCAGAGGTATCTGAAAATGGAGTGCTACTCGAATTCGATCAGCCTTTGGGGCCAGAGCGTTCTCTAGATCCAGCAAACTACCAAATAAGCAGTTGGGAATACAGGCGCACCAGCGAGTATGGATCCCCTCAGTTTAGAGCGGACGGGACGCCGGGCGCAGACGAATGGTTCGCTCATTCCGTGCACCTATCTAAAGACAGGAAATCCGTGTTTTTGGCCATCGAAGATGTCTGGGAGACCATGCAATTAGAAGTTCAATACAATTTGTTTGGGAAATGGATGCCCGTTTACTTCACGGTCAACGAATTAGTTGCCACGAAACTGCCTAAAGATGATTTCGAGCGAATTAACTTCAAGAAGCTGTTCGCTTCTGAACCTGCCCCACGCGAGAAGGCGACTCGCAGTTCGATTGTTTCGGTAGCCAGGGGGCAGCAACTTTACTCCCAAATGGGTTGTGTTGGCTGCCATTCGATCGATGGCGCAACCGAGGGTCGAAGTGGCCCGACCTGGCTGGGGGCCTACAAGAGCCGTCGTACGCTCAAAGATGGTAGCCGAGTGAGAGTGGACGAAGAGTATTTGCGAACCTCGATACTGGATCCTTCAGCTGTCGTCACAGAAGGCTACGACGATCAAGAAGCTGGAATGCCCTCGTATAGAGGCATCCTCTCTGACGAAGATGTGGAATCGCTGGTTTTGTTTATCCGTTCCCTAAGATAGGGAATTGCTAGAGCCGCCCAGCTGCCCACTGAAGTCCTCGACCTACGATCTCTTGGAATTGAGGATTGGCGATCGTTTCGTTGGTATGGCCGAAGGTAGTTCCGAATACTCGGGCCTCGCCATATTGGTTGGTCCAGAAAACAGGATGCGCTTTTCCCGTCTCTTCGCTAACACCGGTGCCTAGTGTAGTCGCGTTGGGCCACAACTTATCAATTATATAAAGCTCATCCATAGGAGAGACCCAATCTTGAGGGAATCCCTCCATGATAGGATGGTTCGGTTCTGTGATAGTGACAGGATAGTGGCTCTGATGATCGTGGCGCTTTGTCGTTACACCTAGGAGCTCCCGCCAGAGGTTTTCATCCGTAGCTCGGTAGGTATGCATAGCGCAATGTATTACAACCGCCGATACGCCTTGTTTGTGACCTGAAACGATCTTCGAAATATATTCGGTATCTTTGGTATTGGCGAAACACTGATTATGAACAACGACATCATATTCAGCTGCCCAATAGGGATTTTCGAAAAGTTTTGACTGGAAGTCTCTTGCATCGCCGCCTTCGTGCACAATAGTCCAATCGACTTCGGCGAACTTGGAAATCCCCGTAGTCAATTCCTGCTTCTGAAAATCATAGTCATGACAACATCCACCGGTGATCAGCAGAGCGTTGATTGGAGCTTCTCCTTTGGGAAGCGAGCAGCCAGCTACGGCAAAAGCAATGATGGATATTGAGAGAGCGAGTGAACGGTGGCCGGAAAGATTCATTTTATTCTGCTGAGATTGTTTGCTCCTATTGGATAGACTTTACCTATTTTTCCAAGCATCGAGACGATCGATATTCGCGTTTTTCGTTTTGATGCCTCCGCAACCAAAAGGGCCGATCGTTTGTATGAACGACAGAAGTCTTTGTCGAGATGGGTCTTACAGTAGACAAAATAGTTCTGAAACAGCAAGATTTGCCCAGGAAAAGTCCAGATCTGCAATGCCAAATTGGGGATATTGAGCGATACTAGCCTTAACATCGAAGAAGAGAAAAGAAGACGAAGAAAGCCCCCGATTGGCGGAAGATTGACAGAAGAGCATCGGGGGGCCGCGGAAACGGCAAAACGTAATCAATGTATTTAAAATAGTATACATTATTTGGAGATAAGACACACTGAAAATCCCAATACCAAATCACCACCCGAAATATTAAGCTGAAAGGAATATAGCCACGGTGCGAAGCGTAAAAGATATGATTGGATACCCCATCGAAGCCACCGATGGAGTAGTTGGAAAAGTCAAGGATGCTCTATTCGACGATCGCCATTGGCGCCTGCGCTACGTTGTTGTGGATACAGGCACCTGGCTCCCGAAGAAGAAAGTCCTTTTAAGCCCCTTCCATTTGAAAGAATTGGAAACGGGTTGGGTGGGCAACTGCCTCAAGGTAGTTTTGAACAAGGCTCAGGTAGAAGGATCGCCTGAGTTGAAGGAACACGAACCGGTTTCGATGCAATTCGAAGAGGAACACGCCAAATACTATGATCTACCCACTTATTGGATGGATCCCTACCTGTTTGGTGGAGCGGCTGTTCCGTCATCGATTGGTCCGGAATACAGCCCCAAAGGCGAAGCGGAACGTCAGGCTCATGAATTTCGCATGAGGCAAATCGCGGGTGAACATCTTCGGTCGGCCCACGAGATCATGGGTTACCATATCCATGCGAAGGACGATTCATTTGGCCATGTGGAAGATTTCGTTCTCGATGACAGCAACTGGCGGTTGCAATACTTGGTAATCGACACCAAGAATTGGCTGCCAGGAAAGCCCTCGCTAATCGATATCGGCTGGGCGGAATCCTTCGACTGGGAAACCAAGACGGCGAACGTCGATCTGACGAGGAAGCAAATCGAAATGGCTCCTCGCTTCGATCCCTTCGACCCGGTCAATGAAGATGAAAACCACAAGCTTTACGACTATTACGGAAAGCCGCGCGATTGGGAGACGCCGGCAGCGCCGTTATTCTGAATTGGATGCAACCGTTTGTGGTTTAAGGTGAAATGGCGCGCGGCGTTTGACGCTGCGCGCTTTTTTATAAACTGCAGAGGGATGGGATTTGGAACATCATTAAAGGGAGTGGTTTGGCCTCTCGCCTCTCTACTAGCCGTCTATTCGCTCCCGACTGCTAATGCGGCAATGGCGCTAACGAGGAGATTGACCTCTGATGACTAACCCGAATGATGAGATGACAATTGCAGCCCCATTGCCAATGAAGACCTTTATTACTGCCGCCACTTTCTATTCATCAATTTCGCTATTTGTCGCCCTTCTAAACGCCAATGCGAATGGAGGTCCCTTCATGGCCAGCGGCATCAAAATTGGCGAGGTTGATCAAACATCGGCGATCATCTGGGCTCGGCTAACGGAAAATGAAAACTATCGATTGGATGGAAGGGAATGGGAGAAAGACGATGAAGCCCTTCCTGCCGGATTGAGTATTGGTGACATGCAATACAGCGCCGCTGGAAGCGAGGGAGATGTCCGCATCTCTTATTGGCCGGCACAAAGCCCTGCCAGGGCGGCAAGTCTACAATGGATGCCGGTAAACCCGAAGGCCAATTTTTCAGTCAAATACAAGTTGGAGAATCTGGTACCAAATACTGAATACACTTTAAGAATCGAAGGCCGTCCCAGCGATGGAGGTTCGTCGTCAGTCGAGGTACTGGGAAACTTTAAAACAGCTCCTGGCAGAGGCGAGGGTGCTCCGGTCAAATTCGTCCTCGTGACCTGCCATGATTTTCCGCGGCGAGATGATCTCATCAATGGCCACTACATTTATCCATCTATGCTGGATCGAGTTAATCCAGACTTCCTGGTTCACGCAGGCGATATCGAATACTACGATAAGCCTGGTCCTTGGGCGAAAACCGAAGCCTTAGCCTACTACAAGTGGGATCGGCTATTCGGACTTCCGAATTTCCGGGAGTTCTATCGCCAGATTCCATCCTATTTTATGAAGGACG
Organism: uncultured Opitutaceae bacterium; assembly: GCA_964521705.1. Classification (GTDB taxonomy): domain Bacteria; phylum Verrucomicrobiota; class Verrucomicrobiia; order Opitutales; family Opitutaceae; genus Pelagisphaera. The sequence continues at coordinate 17,350 of CAZFUD010000055.1, forward strand.
ATCACGACATCCTCAAGAATGACAGTGTGCCAGGGGACACTTATGGAGAGCTCACTTGGGACCGAGGCATCGAAATATTCAATGAGACCTTCCCGATGGGTGAGCCTCCATACAGAAGCGTTCGATGGGGCAAAGATCTGCAGATTTGGCTGATGGAGTCACGGGAATATCGGAGCGCCAACAGCAGCCCGGATGGCCCTGATAAGACCATTTGGGGGAAAGTGCAAAAGGAGTGGTTCTTCGATACCTTTGCCAATTCTGACGCGACTTTTCGAATAGTGATCAATCCAAACCCAATTGTTGGGCCGGATCGGGAAAAAAAGAAAGACAATCATGCCAATTCGAATTTCACCTATGAAGGTGATGAACTTCGGGCATTTATAGGCAGCCAGAAAAATGCCTTCATACTCAATGGCGACCGCCACTGGCAATATGTGAGCGTAGATGAGAAAACCGGGGCTCGCGAATATTCTTGCGGAGCGGGTTCAGACATTCATGCGGGAGGGTTCAGACAATCGCTTAGGTCCCCCAAGCATCGCTTCTTGAGAATCAAGGGCGGTTTTCTGAGCGTGACCGTGGAGCGAGACTCAGGCAGCCCCAGAATCAGTCTCAGACACCATGACGTTCACGGTGACGTCGTGAATGAAGATATCTTCCTAGGCAAAAATTAGGAAGCCTCGAACATCGATCAGTCTCTAAAGCAAACGAGATGCTGGTCGCTGCGAATCAAGAGCTTGTCGCCTGCCTCAGCTCAGAAGGAAATGATCGCCTCAAAAAGGGAGAATCGTAAACTTCGCCTAAACCTTTTCCTGAGCTTCAAGGAGAAAACAGCACTGTCTCCCCTTGTCTCACTCTCAAGCGAATCGTTCATCCCGAAACTTGAACTGACGAAGCGAGAATCGGGGATTTGACAATCTTGCATTCGCAATTACATGTCTAAATCTCAGTCGAAAACGAGGAAGCTACTCAGTAAGTTCAACGTCTATGGCCCCAAACTCGTATTAAACTATGAATAGAAGAACATTTGTAAAAGGCAGCGCAGCAATCTCCAGTTTCATGATCCTTCCCAACTGGGTCATCGGAAAGTCGCCATCGCCCAACGGAAAGCTCAATATCGCCCAAATTGGCGCCGGTGGCCGCGGCCGGGCTCATGTCACCGGCTACCAGAATGAAAACTTGATCGCTTTCTGCGATGTCGACGACGCTCGAGCCGCGCCGACTTACGATCAGCACCCCAACGTTCCCCGTTTCAAAGACTATCGCAAGATGTTCGATAAGATCGCGGGCAAGGTGGACGCCGTCTCGATCGCTATTCCCGATCATATGCATTATCCAGTCGCCCGTTGGGCTTTGGAACAAGGCATCAACGTATACTGCGAAAAGCCTTTAGTTCGTACCATTGGGGAGGCTCGCGAACTGAAAAAGGCCGCGGCCAAAGCCGGTGTTATCACTCAAATGGGTAACCAAGGTCATACGCACGAAGGCCTCCGCTACATCAAGGAATGGACTCAAGCTGGTGTAATTGGAGACGTCGTCGAAGTGCTTCACTGGACGAATCGCCCAATTTGGCCTCAAGGTGCAATAAAAAGACGCAATGTACCGATCCCTGCCACCTTAGACTACGACTTGTGGCTTGGAGTTGCCCCGAAAAAATCCTTTGACGATAAAATAGTCCCCTTCGCCTGGCGCGGCTGGAAGGACTATGGCTGTGGTGCAGTAGGGGATATGGCTTGCCACATCATGGATTCCTCGTTCTCAGGATTGGATTTGGGGCTGCCTGTCGAGATTGAAGCTAACGTTTCGGGTTCTCACGATGAAACCTTCCCAATGGCGTCAACGATCGAATTCAAATTCAAGGGACGCAAGGCCCCCAAGGTGACTTGGATGGACGGCGATCGCATACCGGACCTGAACAAGATTGAAGGTGTCGAGCCCGATTTCTTCGCCAACGAAACGCTCGAGAATGGACGCAAGCGCCAAAAGAATTCCAGCGGCACTTTCATTATTGGCGCTAAAGGAACGATCTGGACGGATACCTATAGTTCGTCCGTGCGCGTGTATCCGGATAATTATTTCAGAGAATTGCGCTCCAATAGGGCGCTTCCGCCAAAAACCCTCCCACGGGTCAAGGGCGGGCCATTCAAGGAGTTCACCGATTCCATCAAGGCAGGGAAAAAGTCGGGTTCAGATTTCAGCTATGCGGCAGATTTTACAGAAACGGCGCTGCTGGGACTCGTCGCCATGCAGGCGGGTGGTAAAATCAAGTACAATGCTAAGCGGATGCGCATTACCAATAATCGTGACGCTAACAAGTACCTGGAGAGCCAATACGACTACAAGAAGGGCTTTGTTCCTTCCTGAATTTCAGTTTGAATCACCGAGAAAGAGTAGCAGCATCACCAACGTCTTGTAGGAGCGGTTTTACGCCGCGATCTCCATAGGATCAGTCAAAGGATATCGTGGGATGAACCCGCTCCTATGCTCGACTAAAAATTG
>CAZFUD010000056.1:0-19487 GCA_964521705.1 uncultured Opitutaceae bacterium
CAAACTTGCTAAAAAGATCGGTCGCGATCATGCGCTCGCATTACAGCTCTGGGAATCGGACAACTACGATGCCAAAATCCTCGGCTTGCTAATCGACGAACCGAAAGAGCTGACCCGCGAGCAGGCGGAATCGCAAGTAGGGGACGTCTGAATGGGTCTACTTGCCCATCTATTCAGTTCCTGCAACGCCACCCTGGCCAAAGCTACTTTCATATTCGAGCTGGCTAGCGACTGGATCGAGAATGCGGATCCCATGCGCCGCGGATGCGGATACGGATTGATTTATGAACTTTCAATAGACTTGCGTAAGCCTGTACTGACTAACGAGTTTTTCCCTGGGTGCATTGATCGCGTCCGCTCGCATTTCGTAAATGAAGACACCTGGACGCGCATGGCCATGGGAACAGCGTTGATGGGGATTGGAAAACGGAATAAAGTTTGGGGCTAAAGTAGCTTGTGAACTCTTTTCGTCCTTTCAAGACCCTCGATTCCAACAGGTTGCAGGGATTTGAAAGGACGAAAAGAGTGCTCAAATTGAAGTCTAACAGGACACTACATAAATACTTGTAGAATAGAGTGTTATTAGAGGTTTGGTATCCATAAGCTACTTTAGCCCCTAAAGTTTTGAATCAGACAGCGCTCGAGTTAGCCCGCGAATTGGGACCCATCGATTTTAGCGAGGGCGCACGCAAGTGCGATCCTTTCGATGTGGCAAAACACCTAACTAGCGATTCCTTGAAGAAGAAGTTGGGGTCATAAGAGCTATTCTATATTGGAGCTACAATCCGTAGGAGCGGCTTTATGCCGCGATCAAGGAATGATGCTAATCGCGGCATAAAGCCGCTCCTACAAAAAGTTCATTCAAAACAGTCCAGCAAGACGAATATCCCTAATTCACCGTGTTGATCGCCTCGCCTTGAACAAAGGTTTTCAAGTTATCGGCGGACATTTGCATTAGGCGTTCCCGAGCTGCCTTTGTTGCCCAAGCTATATGTGGCGTGATCGAGCAATTCTTGGCGCTGAGCAGAGGATTATCGGGACTCGGTGGCTCGGAAGATAGCACATCCAGGCCGGCGCCTGCGATCTCATCTTCATTCAAAGCATTGGCAAGCGATTGCTCATTTACCAGTTGGCCTCTCCCTGTATTCAGAAGATAAGCGCTCGGCTTCATCAGCCTGAGTCGCCGCTCGTCAACCATTCCTTCAGTCTCTGGTGTCAATGGACAATGAAGGGTAACGAAATCGCTTCCCGCGAACAGCTCATCCAGGTCTACCCATTCAACGTGATCCGGAGATTCGCGTCCGGGATCTCGCGTGTAGGCGATTACCTTCATTCTGAACCCATGAGCGATACGAGCCACTGCGCCACCGATCTCGCCCAATCCGACTATGCCAATCGTCAAACCCCGCAACTCGGTCAAGGGATGAAGCCAATAGCAAAAATCTTCGCTGCGAGTCCAACCACCATCACGAACATCGTCTATTTGCTCCGCTATTCGATTCGTAAAATTCAATATGTGGGCGAACATCATTTGAGCCACCGAATCCGGTCCATAGCCAGAAACATTGGTCACCGGGATACCGCATTCCGTGGCCACATCGACATCAACGATATTCACGCCGGTCGCCGTAACTCCAATATACTTCAACGAATCAGTATTTCGTATCGTTTCAGCAGATACAATCGCCTTGTTGGTGATCAGAACGTCGCATCCTTTAGCCCGTTCCTCAACCTCTTCTGGTGTAGAACGATCATAAACAACGACTTCGCCCAATGCTTCGAAGGCCTCCCAACTGAGGTCTCCCGGATTTAGGGTGTGTCCATCAAGTATGACGATTTTCATATGATTGAAACTTCAAGTGCGACCGAATCGGTTATCGCGGCATAAAACTGTTTAAGGTAGCGGACGATCTCCGAGCGCCCACGCATTTTTTAGGATGAGCGCTCGGAGAAAGCCCGTTACCCATTTCAATGAAGACACAAGGTCGAGTCACAACTTTAACTATTTACCTATCTCAAAACCTGCAACGCCTCAATCAATCACTGGGCAGTCCACCCGCCATCGATAGTGAAAGCGCCTCCCGTGCAATAGGAGGAAGCATCGGAAGCTAGAAACAAAGCAAGCCCACCGATTTCCGTCAATTCGCCCCATCTGCCGAGAGGTATTTTGGCTACAAAGTTTTGGTACTTTTCCGGGTCGTCCAGCAAGGGCAAGTTCATCTCCGTAGCAAACGGACCAGGCAGAATAGCGTTAGCGGTAATCTTATGCGGAGCCCACTCTACAGCCAATGCACGAGTCATATTCATAACGGCTCCTTTGCTCGCCGTATAGGGCGTTCGATCCGGAATGGCTATGACCGACAGCATGGAAGCGATATTGATAACCCGCCCATACTCCTGCTTTTTCATAATTGGGGAAACGGCCCGGCAGGTCAGCCAAGATCCGGTTACGTTAACATCCATTACGCTCCGGAAATCTTCAGCGGAAACCTCTTCAATCGATCCCCTAATATTGATACCGGCCGAGTTGACTAGGATATCGATAGACCCCAGCTCCTCGTGAATCTCATTAACCATGGTCGCCACTTGAGCCTCGTCGGTCACGTCGCAGGTTCGCGAAACTTTCTTTGCTCCGCCAACGGTTTCGATCAAGCCGAGGGCCTCCTCGTTTTTCGACGCGTCTCTCGCAGCAATCCCCACCGCTGCTCCGGCTTCTGCCAAAGCCTTGGCCATTTCGACTCCCAAGCCGCGATTGCCCCCAACGATTAGCGCTGAACGGCCAGCTAAATTGAATTGTTCTAGTATCATAAATTTGTATTCGAATTACAATGTCAGCTTTCCCATTTCTTGAATAGCTTGTACGCCGCCTTCAAATCATTAACCCAATCTCCCCGAGGCTCTGACCATGCTTGCTCCACCACCAAGTAGCCCCGGTAATCCTTTCGCTTCAAGTGGGAAAGAAAGGCATCGAAATCGGTGACCCCAGTTCCGAACGGTACGGTGTCGTGGCCCTTTCCCCGTTCTTTGCAATCCTTGAGATCTACGTGAAGAATTCGCTCTTGGAACGTGTCTACCACTTCCCCAAGATCGATGGCTACTCCTTCGAAATGGCCTGTATCCAAGCACATGCCTACATTAGGCGAATCGATCACCGAGAAAATCTCTTCATAATCCTCGATACGCTCGAGGACATTATTGGCATGATTTTCGAGAACCACGATAATGCCCTTGTCCTCCGCTGCCGGTGCTAAATGCTTCAGAACTTCAATTACCGACTCCAGACCGCCATTAGTCTCTCTCCTCGCGCCAGTGCATTTCAAGATAGTCGCCCCTAACTCCTTGCAAGCGTCGAGCAAGACCAATTTATGAGCCAGGTCCTTGGCTATATCCGCATTGCCTTGGCCTCCAAAACTGGAGGCCTGAATACTCACGGGCGTCAAGCCAGTTTGATAGCAACGGGCCTGAATGCTCTCGATATAGCGAGGCGTAATCAGCTCCGGATACCACAAGTTGAATTCCACATTGGTAAAGCCCAGGTCAGGAATGACTCGGAAGGCGGGTTCGTGGCGATGCATTCCAAATCCGTCTACGCAAATGGTGGCGATCGCCAGTTGCACTCCGTCTAGACGGCCAACATTCTTTGGAAGGGCAGCGGCGAAAGATTCGGCTTGCGGCAGGGCGCCCGCTGCCCCGGCAGCCACGAAGCCTTGAACGAAGCTTCTTTGGGATAGTTTTGAGGTCATGGGAACGAGAATCGTTTTCTGAAGATAGCAAATCAACGGAAGTGCCTTTGCCGATTAATGTCGAGGAAATGACAGCCCTCAATTGAATACTCTATGTTTCCGGACGATTTCCGTATTGCCAAGCGACGTCTAATCGTTTCCTAGGTACGTCTTTCAGCATGCGAATCGAATTCACAAAAATGCACGGGGCCGGGAACGATTTCGTCATAATCGAAAATCTGGACGGAGCTATCGAGCTGACTTCCGTACAAGTCGCCAACCTTTGCGATCGCCGCTTTGGAATCGGCGCGGATGGCCTCATCCTCCTGAATCCCCCGGTTGCGGAGGGAGCTGATGCTACCATGATCTATTACAACGCCGATGGGGCTCGCGTGGACATGTGCGGCAACGGGGCCCGCTGCTTCACTTCATTCGCGATCCTCAATGGAGTTGGAAACGGGAAACAGGTGAATTTCACGACCGATGCAGGGCCAATGCGGGCAGACGCAGATGATGGTCAGTACACGATCCGCATGACGCCCGTGCATTCAATCGAACTCGACCAAACCCTTGCCACAACTCACGGGTCCTACGACTTCGCTTTTATGAATACCGGGGTGGAACATGTAGTTGTGTTCACCGATGATGTGGAAGCCATCGACATCGTGCCTGAAGGCAGCGCCATCCGCTATCACGAACGATTCCCTGACGGGACCAATGCCAATTTTGCCCAAATCGAAGACGATGGTCTCATAATAGTCCGCACCTACGAGCGCGGCGTGGAAAACGAGACTCTCGCTTGCGGAACAGGAGTCGTGGCCGTTGCCATCACCGCCAACCTGACCAAGAATTTGCCCACTCCGATTTCCTTGCGCGTGCGAGGCGGGGACACCTTACAAGTCGATTTCGCCCGAGAAGGCGATGAAGTCAGCGACATCACCCTAACCGGCCCTGCCAAAGTGGTCTTCACCGGCAACATCGAAGTTTACGCCGCGATCTGAGTGCTTTCACCCTCTATCCCGCCAAAGCTCTAGCGATTCGCTTGGCCAAGAACGGTCCCTCATAGACCATACCCGTGTAGATTTGCACGAGCGTCGCTCCCGCATCGATTTTTCGCTTAGCCGTATCAGGACTAGAAATACCTCCCACTCCCATGATCGGCAAACGACCTTCCGTTCTGCTATGGATTCTGGCAATGATATCCGTCGACATGGATTCCACCGGATTGCCGCTGATGCCACCTGCTTCATCGACAGTCTCGAAGAATCCCTCTCGCGCCATAGTCGTATTGGTAGCTATGATTCCCGCCAGCTCCAGGTCCATGAGGATTCCCAGAATGGCATCCAATTGCGGATCGCTCAGGCCCGGCGCGATTTTGAGAAGTATTGGAATCGGCTGCTTATCAGCTTGCTCAGCGCGTTCCTGATTCAATCGCCGCAATTCGCCCAGCAGATCCAGCAAGCGAGACTCTTCCTGCAGTTTGCGCAAATCCGGGGTGTTGGGACTGCTAACATTCACGACAAGATAGTCGGCATAGTCCGCCAGAGTGAGAAAAGAGTGTCGGTAGTCCGCCACTGCCTCATCCAAAGGCGCTACCTTCGACTTGCCGATATTGATCCCTAAAGGTATCCCGCGCTGGCCGGGCCCCGGAAGCTCGCTCAATCGCTCGGCGACCGCGTCCGCTCCCTCGTTATTAAAGCCCATTCGATTAAGCAGCGCGCCCTGCTCTGGAAAACGAAACATTCGAGGTTTAGGATTTCCGGGCTGCGGCTTGGCAGTCACTGTCCCGATCTCCACGTGCCCGAAGCCCAAAGCCTCGAAAGCCGGCCAGCAAACGGCATTCTTGTCGAATCCAGCCGCCAACCCCACCCGATTGGGGAAAGACAATCCAAATGCCTCAATCGGCGAGCTCGATGATCCAGGCGATTGGTTCCACGCTTTCATCCAACCAGGCAATCCGGGCGTTCGAGCCAGGATAGATAGGGTGTCAATTGCCAGCTCATGAGCCCGCTCAGGCTCTAAGCGAAAAAGCAGCGGTTTTACCAAGCTCTTATAGACGGCGCTCATAAACTGACGGGAGGCCATCAGAGTGACTTCGGCTTGAAAAGAAAATTATTACCACCAGCCGAGGTCCCCATCTGCGGGGGCATGACGCTCCCGATCGAATCGAGATTTAAACTCGACAAATTCTTCGCCGATAGGGAGGTACTCATATCCAGATAGTGAAGACGAAAAACCAAGCGCAATCCCCGTTTTTCGAACAATTTCAGAGTAAGGGGAATTTTCTCATATTTTTTGCCTTTTCATTGGTTGACTTAGTAAGCACACCCGTTTTTTGAAGAACGTACGCGGAGAAAATGCCAAACACTACAAATCTGATTGAATGGTGCACCGTTAGGATCGGCGAAGATCTAAATTGGTGGGTAACAGAAGTAAGCGACGACGTCCATTGGGACGTCGATGGGCTGAGCATTATCGATCCTCGGCAGATTTCGCACATGATCGATCTGGTAGAACCACTACGCGGATACAGCTTTGACCAAGACACCATGGACCGCGCCTTCATCCCCTTCAAGATCCAGAAAGATCTTGGCGAGGGACTAGTCCGGCTGCAGCGCACAAACGAAAGCCTGCTTGACACGGAAGAATCCCTATTCGGATTGCCGGATGTCGTTGACGACGAGAATGGGGCCTACGCGGACTTCTTGAATCACATTTCGAAAACCAGAGTGCGGATGCTCAACGATATCATCGATTTCGAACAGCCGTTCACCGTCGATGAGCTCGAGGATGAATTGCGGGAAGAGGAGAACAATAGCTTTATCGAAGGACGAGCCGTTCACATGTTCGACGAAATCACCCGTATCCTGGATTACGTCCCACCGGGTTGGGAACTGGACGGCGATGAAGCAGATGAAGACGAGGATATCGATGACTATCCAGATATCGACGACGAAGAAGCCAAGAAGATCAGCGAAAGCGAGAATCTGAGGTGGGACGAGGACGAGGAACAAGAGACTGAGGACGAAGCCTACCAAGGCGGGCCTCCCGACGAGGAGGAAGAAGCCGAGGAGAAGGAGTAGGCGCTACTTGGATCCTTAAGTTTCTTCTAACGCTGAAACCGTTTCCGTTGGCAGTCCGGAACTATAATTGCTCGGCCACTTCCCGAGCAAAATAAGTCAGAAGCAAATCAGCTCCCGCTCGTTTAATCGACACCAGCGATTCGTCTCGGCTCTTCTCATAGTCCAGCCATCCCATTTTGGCCGCCGCGTGGATCTGAACATATTCGCCTGACACTTGATAAGCGGCCACGGGGAGCGCCGTGGCATCACGCGTCTCTCGAATAATATCCAAGTAAGGACCCGCGGGCTTGACCATCAAGTAATCCGCTCCCTCTTCCTCGTCGAGAAGCGCATCAGCCAAGGCTTCGCGGCGGTTAGCCGGGTTGAGCTGATAGGTCTTCTTGTCCAAAAGTTTCGTCCCTGCGGCGCTCGCGCTTCCTACCGCTTCCCTAAAAGGGCCATAATAGGCAGAGGCGAATTTCGCGGAATAAGCCATGATCGAGGTATCAATGTAGCCCGATCCGTCGAGCGATCGACGGATAGCCCCAACGCGACCATCCATCATGTCCGACGGGGCCACAATATCCACACCGGCCTCCGCTTGCAAAACCGCCATTCGGCAAAGCCGCTCAACGGTTTCGTCGTTGAGAACATAGTCTCCAGCCTGATTGAGCACCCCATCGTGGCCATGAGAAGTAAACGGATCCAACGCTACATCCGCCACAACCATAAGTTCCGGAACGCTCTCCTTTATGGCTCTGACCGCTCGCAACGCCAAATTGTCCGGATTTCCAGCCTCGGAACCCACCTCATCCTTCAATGACGGATCGATACTGGGGAACAGGGCTATTGCCCGAATGCCAAGCGATTCGAGCTCTCGGCACTCTTGAACCAAGTCCGTAATGTTTCTTCGAAACACTCCTGGCATACGATCCACCGGCTCCTTGGGAACATCCCCATCAATAACAAACAAAGGAGCTATGAGATCTTCCTTCCGAAGCCAAGTTTCCTGCGTCATAGCTAGCGTCGCCGCATGGCGACGAAGCCGGCGTGGACGGCGGGTTAAATCGAGCTTGAAATCTTCCGTGCTATCAGGATCGTTCATTTTGAGAATCGTGGCAATATGGGGTTACTAGCAACAACACGTAACGCGGAAGCGCTTTCAAAGGCAAGCGTTTGCCGAACCTGTCGCGCCACCCCTGCCTGTTAACTGCACGGGTAAAAGGATTCGCCTTGCATGGGAGCTCAAAGTGCCCACCTGATCCCTAAAATCGATCACCGCTATTCGCCACACCTATTCTATGTCAGAAGTTATCCTACACAACACGCTTTCCAGAAGTCCTGAGCCGATAGTCCCTTCTAAGGGTAAACGTATTGGCATGTACTGCTGTGGTCCAACCGTGTATGCCCAAGCCCATATCGGGAATTTCCGGACATTTATTTCCCAAGATGTTATGAGGCGGACATTACAAATGGCCGGTTACGACGCCCTCCATGTTCGCAATCTCACCGACGTCGACGACAAGACAATCAAACGGTCGCGAGAGGAAGGAAAACCGCTTTCGGAAGTGACCGAACATTGGACGGAGGTCTTCCATCGTGACTGCCAGCGATTCAATATGCTGCCGCCCCAGATCGAGCCAAAGGCGACCGACCACATACAAGAGCAGATCGAAATGATATCCGCTCTCCTGGAAAAAGGACATGCCTACCAAACCGAAGATGGCAGTGTCTATTTCAAAGTGTCATCGTTCGACGAATACGGCAGGCTATCTCGTTTGAAGGAGCGAGAGTTAACGACCACCCTGGCCGATGAATCCCCCAACGACGCGGACGAATACGACCGGGAGTCTCTAGCCGATTTCGCCATGTGGAAAAGCCGCAAGCCAGACGATGGAGACGTCTACTGGCAAAGCCCCTGGGGAGAAGGACGGCCAGGCTGGCACTTGGAGTGCTCAGCGATGGCCATGAAATATCTAGGGAACCACCTCGATATCCATTCCGGTGGCGAGGACCTCATATTCCCGCATCATGAAAATGAGATCGCTCAAAGCGAATGCAGCTGCGGCACCCGATTCTTTCGCTACTGGATACATTGCGCTCACTTGCTCGTAGAAGGCGGCAAGATGTCGAAGAACCTCAATAATTTCTACACCATCGATGATATTGTGGAGAAGGGATTCGCTCCAGTCGTCTTGAGATACGCCCTTACCTCTGGCTCCTATCGGCAGACCATCAACTTCACCATGGATTCGCTGCATACCGCCCAAAGCGCTCTCGTTCGCCTGCGACGCTTTTCGGATGAAAGCCTAGCCGCCGCTGGTCTGAAATGGGGTGCCCTCACTAAAGCAATACAAAAGGGCAAACACGCTAATGATCCTTGGGGGCCCTTTCAGAAAGCTTGGGACACCCTTAGAACCGACCTGAACACAGCAGGAGCGCTGGGAGGGGTTTTCTCTGCGATTAAAGAAAAGCGCAGCGATAGCAGCCCATCGGAGATCGCCATCGCCTTCCATAAACTGATCTTCGCCCTAGGCTACGATCTTTCTGAAGTCCTGGTCGAGAAACCGAAAACAGAAGCCCCAGAGGAAGTAAAGGAACTCGCCCAAGCCCGATGGGAAGCTAAGCAATCGAAGGATTGGGCAGCCGCCGACGATTTGCGCGATCGAGTTAAAGCCAAAGGCTGGAAGATACTGGACCGCAAAGACGGCTTCGATCTGGAAGCGCTCTAGTTCAAAATTCGAAAAACCGGTTTTCAAAGTTCACATTTCCAGGAATTCATGAAAAGACCGGGCCCTAAGAGGCATCATCATCACCCAATATGAAAGAGAACATGACACCGCTAGAGGAAATAAGACACTCGTCAGCCCACGTGCTCGCGACTGCCGTACTGCGTCTGTTTCCCGACGCCCAACTCGATATCGGCCCTCCCACCGATAGCGGTTTCTACTACGACTTCGATCTGAATCACAAATTCACCGCCGAGGACTTGGAGAATATCGAGGCGGAGATGAAAAAGGTGATCAAGGAAAACCAGCGGTTCGAGCGCGTTGAGGCGCCACGCGAGGAAGCCGTCCAGATGATCAAGGAGATGGGCCAGGAAACCTACAAACTGGGCCGTCTCGACGATATTCCAGAGGGAGATACCATTTCGTTCTATAGGAATGGCGAATTCCTCGATCTCTGCGCTGGAACGCATGTCGGCTATACCAAGAAAATCAAGGCGTTCAAATTGCTGAGCATCGCTGGAGCTTATCATCGGGGGGATTCCAACAACAAACAGCTGCAGAGGATTTACGGCACCGCTTTTCCAACGAAAGACGAGCTAGCTGAATATTTGGAGATGCTCGAGGAAGCGAAGAAGCGAGATCATCGACGTATCGGCAAGGACATGCAGCTGTTCACCTTTGACGCCGAGCAGGTCGGTCCCGGTCTTCCCCTATGGCTACCCAAAGGAACCATTCTGGTGGAAGAACTGGAAAAACTGGCTAAAGAAACGGAATTCGATGCTGGATACGAACGCGTACGCACGCCTCATTTAGCCAAGGAATCCTTGTATCTAACCAGTGGGCACCTACCCTACTATGAAGACTCCATGTTTCCAGCAATGGAGTTTGAAGAAGAAACCGGCGGCGAGAAAGTTCGCTACTTTCTCAAGGCGATGAATTGCCCGCATCATCATAAGATCTTCGCGGCCTCCCCCAGAAGCTACCGCGATCTGCCTGTGCGGCTTGCCGAATACGGGACTTGCTACCGCTACGAGCAATCTGGCGAACTCATGGGACTAATGCGGGTGCGCTCCATGCAAATGAACGATGCCCACATCTATTGCACAGCCGATCAGTTCGAGGCGGAGTTCAATGCAGTCAATGACATGTACCTGAAGTATTTCGAGCTTTTCGGACTAGGCAAATACCTCATGCGTTTCTCGACTCATGATCCTGCGAAACTAGGCAAGAAGTACGTGGACAATCCCGAGCTTTGGAAAAAGACCGAGGTAATGGTTCGAGATGTGCTCAAATCGTCAGGAATCAACTACGTCGAGGTTCCCGATGAAGCGGCCTTTTACGGACCCAAAATCGATGTCCAAGTCTGGAGCGCTATCGGCCGGGAATTCACAATAGCCACCAACCAAGTCGATTTCGCTGTTCCGCCACGATTCAACCTGGAATATACCAACAGCGAGAATAGCAAAGAAACGCCCTTGTGTATCCATCGGGCCCCGCTCGGTACGCATGAGCGTTTCATAGGATTTCTAATCGAGCATTTCGGGGGCGACTTCCCTACTTGGCTGGCTCCGGAGCAAGTTCGCATTCTCCCGATCAGCGACAAGGTCGCCGACTACGCCAACGATCTTCTAGCCGACCTGAAAGCGAGCGGCGTTCGAGCGACCGCCGACTTACATGCTGAAAAGCTAGGGGCAAAGATTCGCAAAGCGGAATTAGACAAGGTACCCAACGTTCTCATTGTCGGACCTAAGGAGGCTGAGGAAGGAAATGTTTCCGTCCGATCCCGCTTCGACGGAGATCGAGGCACTATGTCTCGTGATGCATTCAAGACAGATCTCCTGGAAATGATCCAATCGCGGAAACTGCAGATAAAGAGCTAGTCAGCGTAAGTGTTTGCCGTAGACCTCCCACAGGTCTTTCTCGAGCGAGCGCTACCTATCTATCTTCCCCCAGCAATTTCCCGAACACCATCCGTCCGCCACTGGTGGGAATGATGCTTTCTACTTCGGCCAGGACCGTTGACCCCAACATGTCGGCAGATTGGTTGACCACTACCATAGAGCCGTCTTCCAAATAGCCCACCCCCTGGCCGTCTTCCTTGCCTTCCTTAACGATCTCTACGGAAACGGCTTCCCCGACAACCACTTCTCGGGTCAGAGCCTTTTTCAGATTGAGAATATCTACGAAGGATATGCCATAATGCTTAGCCTTTTGCTGGAATCCCTCACTTGTCGTGAGCAAGCGTCCCTTTGAGCTGGATACAATGAAAAAGACCTTTTCGTCCCGACTGACATTACGATCCAATTCGCTATCGATCACTCAAAAATCGATGTGATCGATCTTCTTCAATTCACTAATCGTGTTCAAACCACGGACACCACGGTTCTTTTCATCATCGATCGATGAAATCGCCAATTCATGCAACTCATCGATGATAAACTTGGGAACGGCGACCGCATGGCTCAACAGTCTAGCCTCGGCTCGCTTGACAACGCGGCCATCTACGAGAGCGCTGGAATCCAAAACCACCAAAGGGGCGTCCACATTCTGAGGCTCGAATCTTACGTCGGGTATCACCAGGTTGAATTCGTCCCGGCCTCGAAGAGCGATAACAGTAGAAAGGTATGTGACTCCAATGAAAACGCACAATCGGGAAATGTAGACCACTTGCGGATCGCCCGCTTCGAATAGCGGCGAGATCGTTATCAAGTGGGCAGCCAGCACCCCCATAAGCAGGCCAAAGGTCAGCCCTGACAACGCCCTCAAAGAGAATCCCTAGAGCAACATATCGACCAGCACCAGAAGCGATCCCAACAAAGCCCCGGTCTAAGCAGCTACGATTCCTGACGCTATCATGTCCGGGAAGACATAGTAGACCATGTAGCCTCCTAATGCGCAGAAAAGGACAATGAGGACACGTATAACTAAAATTGACTGATTCATCGACTCGCCAAAGGGCAATTCCACTAGTTCGCGGACTGCAGAACGTATATGACTATCGGCACAATGATGAAAATTGCCATCAAGACGTAGATCAGCTGTTTAGCTTTACGGGCTTTTTCAATCTCTTCCGGAGGATTATCCATTTTCGGTTAGCAGCGTTGCCTAGCCTTGTTGCAGAACATTCCTTACCATATGGCAAGAGCCCAAAAACCAAAACGCTTGCTCGACCTTAGTCCAACATACGTTTCAATTATCCTCGCGTGCTTGAAAAATTGACAATTATCGCTCCCGGTTTACTCGGAGCATCTATCGGGATGGCTGCCAAAGAACGTTTCCTGGCTCACCATATCAGCGTATGGGCCCGCCGAGAGGAAACGAGAGAATCGCTAGCGTCAGCGCAGTGGTGCGACGAGTCGCCGGAAGCGATTGAAGATGCCTGTTCAGGAAGCTCACTCATCACTCTTTGCGCCCCAGTTGAACGTATCATCGAACTAGCTCAACGTATCGCTCCCGGCCTCGATTCCAATCCAATTGTCACCGACGTCGGCAGCGTCAAAAGCAAGCTAAGCCGTCATTGCTCCGCGGCCCTTAAAGGGCGGGCCCGATTTATCGGTTCGCACCCCATGGCCGGATCGGAAAAGAGCGGCATGGATAATGCCTCGGCCGATCTTTTCGAAGACCGTACCTGCTTTATTACGCCATTGGAAGATTCCGAGCCTGATGCCAAAGATACAGTCAGATCCTTTTGGCAAGATCTTGGGTGCCATGTGCTCCAGGAAAGGCCGGAAAAGCACGACGCCATTGTGGCCAACGTTAGCCATCTTCCCCACCTGCTAGCCTCCACCCTGGCAAGCTACCTGTCCACAGCCCTCCCGGAGTCAGGCCAATTTTGTGGTAATGGGCTAAAGGATACAACTCGCATAGCTTCGGGAGATCCGCAAATGTGGCGAGATATTGTCATCCAAAACCGTCCAGAAATCGTCAGGGCAATCGGTGCCTTCCAAGACGAACTTCAACTTTTCAAGGCAAACATCGCCAATGAGGAAGACTTTGCCGTTCTCCAAACGCTGGCAGACGGAAAAGCCTTTCGGGATAAGCTGGATGCCGAGCACTCGCAAGAATAGCATGCAGGACCCTTGCCCAGTTCCAGTATTCACGGTTCCCTCGCAGGCTACGGTATCCGTTCCAGGCTCCAAGAGTATCACCAACCGGGCTCTTCTGCTGGCTGCCCTCGCCCAGGGAAATACGCGACTGGAAAACTGCCTCTTTAGCCGTGACACAGAGATCATGGTCACCGCATTGAATGAGCTAGGGATCGAAACCACCAGCGATCCTGCCTCTAAGATCATTGACGTTCAAGGGGCCGGCGGGAATATTCCCAACCGCAAAGCGGCGATCAATATCGGGAATTCCGGGACATCAGCTCGATTCTTGACCGCGATGCTGGCAGCCTGTCCCTACGGCGACTTCACCTTGGATGGCGATGAAGCCATGAGAAAGCGGCCCATTCAGAAACTAGCCGACACGCTCGCTTCCCTAGGCCCGCAAATCGATACGACGGACGGCCATTTTCCTATACGCATTCGATCAACGGGCCTGTCTGGAGGTATTGCCGAAGTCAATGCTACAGAAAGTAGCCAATTCGTTTCCGCGCTCCTAATGGCCGCTCCGCTGGCCAAAGAACCAATAGAGGTCCGGTTGAGCAACCCTTCTATCCGACGGGGATATATTGATATTTCCCTAGCCATGATGGAGCAATTTGGCATACCCGCGAGCATTCTGGAATCGCATTCGGATCGATACCGAATATCGCCACACGCTTATCACGCCCCTGCAGACTCTTACTCAGTCGAGGGTGACGCCTCCGCTGCCAGCTATTTCATCGCTTTGCCCTTCGCTGTTGGCGGCTCGATCACAATTGAAGGCGTATCCAAGAATTCGCTTCAAGGCGACATCGCTTTCGCAGATTTGGCCGCGAGCTCGGGAGCCCATCTGAATTGGGGTTCCAACGCCCTAACCGTATCAATACCAGAAAGCGTTTCGCCCCTCCAATTTCCTCCACTCGATTCCGATTACTATGCCTTTAGCGACACCTTCATGACGGGAGCCGCCTTGGCTCCTTTGGCAAACGGTCCAACAAGAATAGAGGGTATCGGGCATACTCGCCATCAAGAATGCGACCGGATTGCGGCCATGGTGGACGGACTAACCCAAACAGGCCAATCTACCCAAGATACGGACTCAACTTTGACAGTGGAGCCAAGACCGCTTCAAACCGCGACTATTGAAACCTATGAAGATCATCGTATCGCCATGAGTTTCGCCATTCTCGGCTCTCATGACGCCTTAAAGTCGGGACAATCCTGGATGAAGATCAAAGATCCACTCTGTTGCCGAAAAACCTTTCCCGACTTTTTTGAAGTACTCGAATCGGCACGTCAGCAAAGTTTAGAATCATAGAATTGACACGCCCTTCTTCGTGCCAAACGGTCGCTCGTTTCCTTCCTCAATCGTGACCCAAAACAATTTCATCATCATCGCTATTGATGGCGGCGCGGCCGCTGGAAAATCATCTACATCTAGAGGCCTAAGCAAACGCTTCGGTCTTATGCATGTGGATACCGGCTCATTCTATCGAGCGACCACCCTCAAACTTATCGAGGCGGGAGTAGCGCCCGAAAGCGGTCCCGACATGGAGTCAGGCCTAGCCGCATTGAATCTCGGCACTGAAATCCATGGAAACCAAGCGACCATCACTATAAACGATTGGCTACCAGACGATGCGATTCGCAGCCAGATGGTAAACGATCAGGTTTCCCACTTCGCCGCTCTCCCAGAACTGCGATCCTATTTGCTCGACTACCAACGCTCCCAGGCTGATGTGGCTCGGGAGAACGGATTCAATGGCCTGGTCATGGAAGGGCGAGACATTGGATCTGTGATATTCCCAGATGCGAATCTGAGACTCTTCCTGCATGCGGATCCGCAAAAGCGAGCTGAACGCCGCGCCAAAGAAGGTATTCAAGATAGTATCCAAAAAAGGGATAAAATCGATTCGACACGCAAAAATGCCCCTCTACAATGCCCAATCGGGGCGATCTTTCTGGATACCTCGGAACTCGATTTAAACGAGGTCGTTGACAAGGCATCGGACCTCGTCAGAGAAACCCTTTCTGAATGAAATTCAATCCTCGAGTCTATTGGCTATTCTGCTGGCTGATTCGATGCGCTTATCGTATCCTCCTTCTCGGCGACATAAGAGGCTTGGAGAACATTCCCAAATCGGGATCCGTGATCTTGGCATCCAACCATGCCAGCCACTTCGACCCACCCATTCTCGGGTGCAATCTTCGACGCGTGGTCGTCTACTTCGCCCGCAAAACCCTCTGGAAACCAGGATTCGCTTCCTGGTGGCTGGATACCGTCGGAGCGATTCCTATCGACCGGGATGGGGAATCGGATATCCGGGCTATGAAAAGCACCCTCCACGCTTTGAAAGCCGGAGCAGCCCTTTCCCTCTTTCCTGAAGGAACGCGCAGCTCCGACGGAAAACTACAACCCGCGAAACCAGGCATTGGCCTAATCGCTGCCAAATCTCAATCCATGGTCATTCCTTGCCGGATTTTCAACGCTAGCAAAGCGCTTTCTAAAAGCTCCAAGCTTCCAAATTTCTCCGTTTCGGTGCACGTCGTATACGGAAAGCCCTTACAACCGAAAGACTACGATCCCGGTAACGAGGCTGGCAAAGAGCGGTATCAGTTGATCGCCGACAATATTATGGCCGCCATCAGCCAAATCACACGCCCCAGAATACAGGCAATCTAGAATCAATCCCAAAACCTATCTTGGCGCAGCTAAGAGCGGTTTCGTCTTGGAACAAGGCGTCGCGACACCAATGCCAGCCAGGACCCATGAAGAGTACAACCATCTCCCTAAAATCAACTCGAGCCAATTAAATGCATAAGGTTATGCATATAATTGGCTCGTTCGGCATAGGGGTGACCCCTTATCGATTACGCAAAAGCGCTTCGTTAATTCGTATATCGGCAAGCCGCTTGAAACAGAGCTGGGCACGTCGCTTCGCAAATCGATCGAACTCGTATCCGTGAATATGTGGAGGAAGGCAATTAGGTCGCGAATCTCGGGTTCTGTGAGCCGCCGGTTTGGCCTAAGTTCGTTAGCTTTGGCGATGCCTTGTACTAGTTTCGGGCTGTCCATCACGAAGAAATCGACGGATTCAAGATCACTCCGATAGGGAGCAACAAAATTCGCCAAGTCGTAATTCTTCAATGATCGCACTTGATCGAGATGGTGGCGAACGACCCCTTCCAAGGTATCATAGGTACCTGAATGACCCTATACGGGCAATATTTGAGCAGTAAACGAGCAGGAATTGGACGTGCTATCTACGCACAATTTTGAACTGAACTAAGTGAACTCTCAGTCCGGTCCCCTACTCCACTGAAAACCTCGCAAAAGCTTAAGAGCATTCCCTAATTGCGTACTAAAACGACCCAGTCTTCGTTGGAATCCGATGGCGGCTCGCCCAAAGATACTTCTCCACCGCCTCTAACTCGACGCTCGCTTCCCCACTGGAGTCGTCCGCCATTGCGTGGATCAAACCATTGAACATTGAAAGAGCCGCTGGCATCCGAAAGGTCCAACTCGGCTTCGCCTCCCTCCGGAAGGTAGACTACGTAAACGGCATCCATCTCGGCGAAGCAGAAGCGGCCATTGGCTCTAGCGGTATTTCCCACCAAGGCATCCGCATTCTTCATGCGCCAGAAGGGAATATCGTTATCTTGAAAGAATGATATGGCATTGGAGCAATACTCCCAGGACTTGTGCCGGCTCCGCCAATCTTCAGCGACGAGATCGTTCTCCAGCAATTGGTATCCAAAGTAGTATTCTACACCAGCTCCACCCGCCATGAGATTTGCCCAAAGAGTCTTCTTACGGATATCATGCATGGTGTACTCGTCGTCCTTTTCATGCATAGTTCCATCCCAGCCTTTGTATCCCAAGTCTGGAGGCACGCCCTGACTGGCTTTACCTTGCTCGTCATTGGCAACTACCCACGGTCGGCCCGCCGCCCGTGATGCTTCTACCCATTGCAGCGTTCTCTGATGGACCTGATCCCAGTGATTTTGCAAAGATGCTCCCGTCAGTAAGGATTTCGTTCCGATCAATTGGTTATACACGTCGTCTTGTTGGGGCGGAAAGGTATGAATAACGATGTTGTGATCGTATGGATCCAAGTTGTGGATGTACTCAGACCAATCATTCAATTCCTCGTAGCTCTGTGTATTCTCTTCACCCAGATTCCAGTTAAGTGCTAGATGGTGACCGTAGCGGGCTATGAGCTCGCGGGTGTAGAGCTTCCGCTCCCTGCCAAGCTTGCCCCCATCCATAGCTTCGGGGATATCTTTGGACTGTCGATTCGCTCCAGCTCGGTGGTCGTCGATTTCGTTCTCCTGCATTTTGAAGTGCATGTAGAGCCCGATCGATTGGGCATGGGCGAGAACGACACCCCACTGATCGAGCTTAGAACAATCATAGTGAAACTTATCGTCGCGATTGACGAAGGGCCAAACATTGTCGCCATCCCCGCCCGCATTGTAGGTGAGGAAGGAGAAGGCATTTACGCCCACTTCTGCCAGGTAATTGAGGGCTCCAATCAAGTTCTTGCCACGTCCATCTCCCCAAGAGGGATCGCCCGAGTTCCAGTCACCAGAATGTGGTGACCATGTCTTCAACGGTCCTTTGTCCGGTTTTCCAGTGATGGTATTGTCGAAATCCGTGAAAGCGAGCAAAGTCTCTGGAGCGTCGGGACCCGCCTTTAGAAAATATTCGCCCGTTTCCGCAAAGCGAAGGTAATGACCACCCACGTATTCTAGACGCCCTTTGCCACGAAAGTCGCGTCCACTCTTGTCGGTGCGACCGACTTTAAAAGATCCGGAAACCCCATTATAAGGATCCAAAACCTCACCCGCCGAAGGATCCAGAGCGGCGTCTTTTCCTTTCCGGAATTGAACTTCATAGTTCCAGGTTCCCGTTTTGTCAGGAGATAGATGGGCCCGCCAAATATTGCCGGAAGTTGCCGATGAGTTCGCCGCGTCTCCGTCCGTAGCAAAATAGCCAGGTACCCCATAAACGGGCGCTCCCGATTCGTGGGCGAACATCACGAACATGCTGTAGTCGGTAAATGGATTAGGTGCCCGGTCAAGCTCGCCAGCCTGTGGGCCTTCCATCGAAAGCGTTACCGCATGCCAGGTTTTCAGTTCGCCTCCAATCTCTACCGACCCAGGATCGGCTCGCAGCAAAAGGGGAAAAAGGATAATGAATGACACCGCCGCAGAGGGGCGATTCGATAGAGATAACAGGGACTTCATAAAAACAAAGACGCCCCCATAATCAGGCTTTGCCAACGGGATAGCAATGTTCATTTGCCTGAACGCTCTAGGAAACTCGACCTCTAAATCAAACCGGAACTACCTTCTGAGAATGCTTCCGGGACATCAGCCAAGTCGATCCACGGCGACGCCCTACCCATTCTCCCACGACCGTGGCAAGTGCCAACATCACTCTAGGAAGTGTCTTTTTCCGATTCCTGTCTTGGCTATCATCTCCTAATCTCTCAAGTTAATCTGGCAAAGCGCCTAGAATACCCATAATTTAATAGGGACACCTCAATGCCATGCCTTCCCACCATGTAGCACTACTGCCCGGTGACGGAATTGGGCCCGAAGTCGTAGAGGCGACGTGTCAGGTCATAGACGCCGTTACCAGCCTACTGAAAGATTTCTCTATTTCCTACGAATTCCTATCGGTCGGCGCCGGAGAGTATCTAGCCAACGGGGATCCACTTCCAGATGCTACCGTGGAGAAGCTAAAAACCTATGACGCGATACTTCTCGGAGCCATGGGACTTCCAGAAGTGCGCTGGCCCAATGGCGTGGAAATGACGCCGCAAATCGACATTCGCGAAAAGCTGGATCTCTACCAGGGAGTTCGCCCGATTAAGCTATACC
>CAZFUD010000057.1:0-19427 GCA_964521705.1 uncultured Opitutaceae bacterium
ATGAGCGCCCCCAACTCGATCCTTATCACAACGATGGCCACCATGTTATCTAGCGTCTCATTGGCGTTCGATCACCAGAGACTCGAAGAGATCGATCAAGCGATCGAGACAGCGATCAATGAGGCCTTAACCCCAGGAGCAGTCTTTTGGCTCGAACAACGTGGGCAAACATACGCAAACGTCTATGGTCATATGTCATCTGAGCCCGAGAGAGAGCCCGCTCGAATTGACGCCATCTATGATTCCGCGTCTTTGACCAAAGTCGTCGCTACTACTCCGGCCATCATGCTGCTAGTGGAACAAGGGATGATCGAAATCGATGCCCTCGTATCTGCATATCTCGATAATTTCGACAATAAGGGCAAAGAGGCCATCACGATCCGCCACTTGATGACCCACACCTCCGGCTTAAAGCCCGGAATTCCCCTGACGATCGAGATGAATGGCGTATCCAAAGGTTGGAATGGCTACGAGATGGCCATCGCTTTGGCAAAGGCCGAAGAAGTTCAACACCCACCGGGAACCGGATTTATCTACAGCGATATCAATTTCATTTTGCTGGGCGAAATCATCCAGCAAGTAACCGGCAAACGTTTGGAAGACTTCACTCGCGAATCCGTTTTTCAGCCTTTAGGCATGAAGGACACCTGTTATCTTCCGTCATCGAACCTTCGATACCGTACCGCCCCAACCAAATGGTGGGATGGAAAAATGCAAAGAGGTACCCCCAACAATCCTATATGCCGTCGTACAGGAGGCGTTCATGGCCATGCGGGCATGTTCACCACTGCTGCCGACTTGGCCCACTACTGCCGAATGATCCTCAACAATGGGGAATTGGATGGAGTTCGCTTTCTCCAACCCGAAACCGTTCGATTGATGACATCCGTTCAATCGCCCGAGGAAGTAGAATCCCCGCGCGGTCTCGGATGGGACATCGACAGCAGCTATTCGAGCCAGCGGGGCGAGATCTTCCCGATCGGCGGGTTTGGCCACACCGGCTTCACCGGTCCTAGTATATGGATAGATCCTTCTTCCAAAACTTTCGTCATTTTCATGAGCAACCGTATTCACCCTGATGGCAAAGGCAATGTCGTCCCGCTGCGCAAACGACTTGGCACACTGGCAGCGGAAACGGTGGGCTATTGATCCGTTTAATACTTCTGGATACCATTGATACGGTCGCGGACAACTTGTAGGAGCGGGTTTACCCCGCGATAAACTCAATACAGCACATGTCGAAATCGCGGCGTAAAGCCCCTCCTACGATTGATTACAACTTATGTTGACCCGCATACTCGCCTGTGGGAGCGAGCTTAAGTTGGCTCGAGTCTACTCCCCATCCTCCGACGGAGGCGGTTCTATTCCAAGCTTCTCCAACTCCGCGTCCCGCCATTCCTCATATTCTTTTTTCAATGCTGGGTCTTTAGGACTTGGATACAGGTCGCTCGCTTTGTATTTTCCCGTCGCGAATTTAGCCTTGGTCCAAACATCGTGCAGTTCCGTCAACTTGGACGAACGGGCCACATCCGCCACTACGCTGGCAGGAATAAAGGTCAGCCCTTCCCGGTCGCCAAGCACCACATCACCCGGCATTACCGTTGTGTGACCAATCTGAACGGGCACGTTCACGCCCGTGAGCATAACATCCGCCAAGGCGCTTACATGGAACCCTCGAACATACCCAGGCATACCTTGAGGGATAATGCCGTCCAAGTCGCGGGCCGCGCCATCGATCACGAATCCGTTTCCTGATGCAGCGAAAACCGCGGCCGCCAAATTGTCGCCAACAAACGTGCCGTTCGCTATCTTTCCGAATAGATCGACGACTAGCACATCGCCGGGTTGCAGTCTGTTGATGACTCGCTGGTTGTTTCGAACGTTACTCCCATCGGCATTGGCTTCTTCCTCAATAACGTCATTCACATCCGGCCGGGTCGGCATGAACTGAGCGGTAAACACCCTTCCCACAAGCTTCTTGTCAGGCTGCAGGAGTTTCCAGCCATCAACCCATTGGTTCTGAAAGCCGGCACGCCTGAGGGGGCCGTAAACCATTTCTGATGACGAATTCCGAAGAGCATCGATGTAGCGATCCGGCACTTTGGGTCGTCCGTCCTCAAAACGCTCGAAAGGCGAATCCGCAGTGTACTTGATCAAATCCTCTTTGGAGAATCCGGACAACTGGGCTTCAAGAGTCGAGCAGAGTAATACTGAGGTCGCTAGGACCGAAAGACCAAAAATGGACTGGTGAATTTTCATATTCAAAAACGATTGTAATCTATTGTCCTAAGGCCGCCTGCAGCATCGCCCGAGAATAAGCCACATTGTATGCGTACCCCGCATAACCACCGCCGCCTGGATACTGCGAAGTGGTGTAAGGATTACCTCGATCGTAGTCCAATAAGCGCGGGTGCTCCGGATAGATGCCTAGGTTGTAATTCTGGTTAACCAGTTCCTTCATCACCGCGAACATGTCGGTCTCGCCGTCGTCCGGAAACGTTTCCACGTAATCCACCACCGGTGTATGCACAACAACATTACGATAATGCACATGGTTGATGCGGTCCCGTTCTCCCATGTATTTGCAAACTTCGACAGCGTCCACATCGATCTCCGTGGTCACGCCACTGTGGTAAGTCATGCCGTTCGACGGACTGTCGACGATATCCAACAACCGCTTCCAATCATCGAAGGTGGCTACGATCTGCTCGTTGCCACGGCTCTCGGGTACCGGCGGATCATTGGGATGCAACGCCATTCTAACATTGGATTCCTCAGCCACCGGGATTATCGCCTCCAACAGGTAGGTCAAATTCGCCCATAGTTCTTCCGCACGATGGGATCCCTTTTCTGGCATGGGCGGGAGGTCCTTCACATTCTCATACTTGTATCCAGTATAGCCTGCCCCTCCACGGCCTTCCACCATGTAGTATCCCTCTGTCAATCGATGGGCATAGAAATTGTATTCCACCACAGGCAAACCAACTCTACCCGCCGCTCGAAGCGATTTCTGAATATTCTCGATCTCTTCATCGCGACCCTCCCGTCCGTAAATGGCGTTTGGGAAGCCCCCAATCATCATGTTGATCACCTTTAACCCATTGGCCTCGAACCGTTCCATGATCTCTTTGAGCTCCTGCTCCTTCCAAGGGATTTTCGGGCCGCCAAATAAGACATGGTCCACTCCCAGCTGCTTCACCATCCGCATACGGGACGGATCCGCATCGCGAGAAATGCCAAGGCAAAGCTTAGGAGTATCCGGTCCTTCAAGGATCGGCCAATCACCAGATTGGGCCCTCAAAATATTGGGAAATGACAACGACGATAAAAAAGGAGCAGCCGCCAAGCCACCGAGCGATTTCAAGCAGCTTCTTCTAGATATGGCTTTCTTCATAGGAGTATTCGAATTAGCTACCACAGCCCCTTACATGAGGCTAGCCCATTCTATCCCGACTATCAGCCGAAGAAACTCCCGAATTCCCGCCACACTTGATAGAATCCCACAGCGGTCATGGCTATTGCGGATATCCACAGGCCAAAAATCCAGCTCGCTTTGGGCCTTAACCTTTCATGGGTCTGATAGTAGAGGAAATATAAAGCAGCCAGACTGACAAACGGCAGCATGAGCGCCTGGGCAACAGCGCCCACAGCCACTAGCGTCACGGGCTTCCCCACGGAAAGATAGAATATGCAAAACAGGGCGGGCAGAACAACGCAGGCGATGCGGACTGCGTTTTTCCGCTTTTCTTCCGTATCGCACTTCAGGATACCAAGCAAGTTAAGGAAATCTACCCCTAAACGGCTATTGGATGCAGTGGCTACAAACACCGTTGAATACAAGACGGCCATCGCGCCAACCACGAATATCCATAAGCCCACATCCCCAAACGAAGTGCTGTAAATATTGGAAAGGTTGACCATGAGATTGTCGTTTTCCACAGGAATCCCTCGGCCATGAAGCACTGCCGCTCCGAGCAAGTAGAAAGCAACCGTCGCTCCCGTGTAGATCACTAGCGAGAGCATGGCATCGTACTTCATCACCCGAATCCAACCTTGGGCACGATTGATCCAAGCCTCTGATCCATCGTCTGGGCCCACATACTTCCCGTATCCTTTTTCCAAACACCAATAGGGATAAACGATCAGTTCCGAAGCTCCCACGCCGATTACCCCGAAAGCTGCGAAAGCGATGAGGAACTCTTTCGGCAGGCGAAAGCTCAGGCCTTCAGCGATTTGACTTCCGGTAACCCCATACTGGGTCCAGTAGAGCGAGAAAACGGCGAAGATCGTGAACACCGTAAAAGAGGCGATCATAATCGAGGAGAAATTCTGGATGAACTTATAACGACCCACGTATAACAAGATCGCGCACGATCCGGTTATCAGGATCGCCAGCACAGTATGCGAAAGCTCCGAGCCCGCCAGGTTGAATACCTGGGCCAACCCACCCACCATTCCTGAGAGCTGGAAAAAGATCGCCGCATACATCAGAGTCCAAATCCACACTAGCCAGGAAACCACCAGTTTCGGACCGGGAACGGTGTTCAGAGCTTCCAAGGTCGTCTTGCGTTTTGATATCGCGTAGCGTCCCAACTCCAGCTGAACGAAGACCTTGATCAAACACCCGAGGATGATGAACCAAAGCATGATGAAGCCCACATCAGCCCCCAATTTGGTGGTCACTATCAACTCGCCGGAGCCGACGATATTAGCCGATATGATCAATCCGGGTCCGAGTTGCTTGCGAATGCCGTTAAAGGTTGTAGGTGCTTCTTGAATTTCGCTCATGGGGGGAGGTCTAATTGGGAGGACGATTGGGAAGCGGCATTAAGGCGGCGAGTTCGGTCGACGTCACGTCTAATTTTAAAATGCCCTTTCGTGAAACTACGGATCGCGGCCGTTTGGTTTTACCCAGTCGCTCTGCCAGAGTTCTAGACCTCGAGCATACTCTAAAGAAATTTCACCTCAGGTCTTGTCGTCGTCTCCCAAGCAATCTAGGTACCACGATCTCCTATGAAACGGCCCAATATCATCCTCATTATTACGGATCAACAGCGCTACGATACGATCGCGGAGCTCGGTTTCCCTTACTTGAATACGCCACACACGGATCGGCTTGTACGCGAAGGCGTCTCTTTCGACCAATGTCATGTCACCTCCCCCTCCTGCGGGCCGTCTCGGGCTAGCCTTTTCACCGGCTACTTCCCCCACAACTCAGGCGCCCTGAAAAACAATGACCGCTGGCCACGCACCTGGGTGCAGGACCTCCAAGATAGCGGCTACTATTGCGTCAACATCGGCAAAATGCACGCCGATCCCTACAATGAGCTGCATGGATTCCACGAGCGCTTCGTCGTCGAGAACAAGCAGCGCCGAGAATCCGAGCTCATGTGGAAGAAGAACCCCCACATTTTCGAGGACGAGTGGGACAAGGCTCTCGACCAAAGAGGATTCGATCGCCCGGAAAAGCCGTTCTACAAAGACTGGCCGGACACCAAGGAACGGCAAGGCGCGTACGAGTGGAAATTGCCCGATGATCTACATCCGGACGTTTTCATTGGTGACCTCGCCCTACGGTGGATCAACAAATCGCCCTGGGCAGCCGACCAATCGAAACTGATGCAATGGATCGACAAGGAAAAGCGGCCGACCCTGGATGACGAGCCACTATTCCTCGAAATCGGATTCCCCGGGCCCCATCCTCCTTTCGATCCCATCGAGCGTTATACCAAGGAATACATGGAGAAGGACCTACCCATGCTCCCGGTGACCCAAGAGGAGATGGATGCCCAGCCCGAGACGCTGCATTCATTCAGGAAGCGCCTCACCCAAAGATTCGCGGACTCGATCGATTTCGATCCCAACGCCTCCGACGAATCTCGCAAGCTTCAGAGGGCTTACTACATGGCCAATGTAACCATGATCGATGAGCAAGTGGGCCGCGTCATGGATCGACTCGAGGAAGTCGGGCTGCTGGAGAATTCCGTCGTCATATTCACTTCCGATCACGGCGACTGTCTAGGCGACCACGGCCTCGTAGAAAAGTGGACCATGTATGATCAATCGGTTCGCGTACCGCTGGTCGTGTGGAGTCCCGATCGATTTGAGGGCAACCGCCGAATCGATGCCCTTACCCAATGGTTCGACATCGGCCCAACCGTGCTCGAACTGGCCGGAGTTCAGCCAAACGCGAAGACCGAAGCCCAGTCCCTGCTTCCATTCCTAGAAAACCAGTCTGAAGCAAAGGAGCGCGAGTACGTATTCTCTGAACACGTACAAGACTTAATGCTGCAGGACCTGAAGCACTCGCTCATGATCCGTAGCAAGCGGTACAAGCTAATTGAATACATCGGTAAAGACAATGGACAACTATTCGACCTCGAGAGCGATCCGGACGAATTAAAAGACGTTTGGAGCGATCCCGACTACGCGGAAGCCAAAAACACGCTACGCAAGGATCTCACCGACTGGTTCATTACCAGCACTGTAGATGCCACCGGCTGGTGGAAAAGCCCCGAAGCCACGCAGAAGTAAATTTGCCGTAGACGAGGTAGGGAGCCCTTGGTGGCACGGTGCTTTAGCCCGTGTCAGTTTGAGCTTCCGTTCCAGAACGCGGGCTAAAGCACCGCGCTACTAAACCCAATCTCTGCCACATTCCGCTTAAATTGGTTGAGCTGGATTGATTGCTTCAACGAGAAAAATCGACTTAGAATAATCGGATATCAGGTTTGAGCCCTGAATCCCACAAATTTCGAATACAAACCCCACTCGATACGCGCCCCCATGAATAGTCCATTTCGAACGACCCTCGTCTACGCAACCCTCGCCACAGTTCTCATCAGTTGCGGATCGCCAGCGGACCAAGAAGCCGCAATCCGCAGCGTCCTCGAAGAACAAGTTGAAGCCTGGAACAATGCCGACCTAGAAGCCTTCATGGAAACCTACGTTAAATCGGAAGACCTCCGCTTTTCATCAGGCGGAACGGTTCGTAGGGGTTGGGAAGATACAAAACGCCGCTATTACGAAAGCTATCCCAGCAAAGAAGCCATGGGCCGTCTCGAATTCGAAGAGTTTGCCGTCAAACCACTCTCATCCCAATGGGCTGAAGTCCATGGACGCTATCGCCTGTACCGGGAAGGCGACTACGGAAACGCCACCGGACTCTTCACCATCCTCATGGAAAACACCCCCGACGGCTGGAAGATCCTGCACGACCACACCTCCGCCGCCCCAGCCGAGTAGGAATTGATGAACCGCTATTCGCACAAGGAAAGCTGAGGGCGTAGAGGCCTCGAATTTGCTTTTCTACGCTGCCCCAAACCTTTAAATCAACTTCCTAGGTCACTCTGAAAGGTTTGAAATCGATATCAGGTATGCTTGCGTAGTGTTTCGCATTAGCAGAGCACAAAGTCATACCAACTTCAGCCGCGGTCGCGGCGATCAAAGCATCTCCCGCTCGCAACCCACGGGATGCGCTGAATTGATCTATGTAAACCGCAGCTCGATGACCTATATTCTCCGACAATGGAATGGTTACGAATATGAAATCTCTGAGGAAATTCCTGGTTAGGCGCTGTTGGTTCTTCGACTTGGCGCACTGCATAAGCTCCAAGTAGGTTTGAAGGGATATGGAACGTTGCTTCTCTCTATCTACCAGCCGAGCTGCCTTTTCGTTTCCCCGCTGGATCCAAATGAGAATATCAGTATCGAAAAGCATTATACCCGGCCACCCCTGAGCAACTCCATAATTTCATCTACTCCCTCACTTTGGGCTTTTGAGCATCCGAACATTTCGTGATCTCTGACTTTGGAAACGCTCTCAGTGCTTCCCGGAGGCTCTATTATCCCTTTGAGCTTCCCTCTGTACAGGACCGATACGGTTTCTCGACGCTCCAAAGCAGCGAGAATCTCCTTGGTCTTGTATCTTAAATCCACAATTGATGCATCCATAATGTCTAGATTAATGTAGACATTTACAAAATTGTCAAGCAACACCGGGAGACCTATACCGTATGCGTGTTGTCGATTTCCAAAGTTGTGATCCTCCAAAAACAAGAGTGAATGTGGTCGAGGCGAGCTAAACTGAGCCGCTTGAATAGTTAGTCTGGGCCCTTAGAAAGGACCCATATAATTAAAGGCAAAAGGTATACTGCCGAGCAGAAGATCCGCGTTCGTAGGGAGGCGGAGCGAACCGACAAGACGATCCTGGATGTCTGCCAGAAACAGCAGATAGGCGAGCAGACCTTCCACCGGTGGAAGAGGCAGTTCGGCATGATGCGAACCGACAAGGTCAAGCGACTCCACCTCAATTGGCAACTCGGATTTAATTTCGCGAAACATGGGCTTCCCTCACGATGTTTTAAGGCTAAACTGACGGATAGGAAGCAAACCCATCTAAATCACCAATCCGAAAGCGCATTGAAATTTACGCTTACCGAAAGACTTAACCCCTCCAGCCTGTAAACATACTTTAAGCCCTGATTTAGCGCCTAAGCTTTCCAAAGTTGATCGTCTTTCAGGCCAATTCCGTCCATCGCGTTGCGTGTATCGACAATACAATGACTCCAAGCAGCAAGCTCATTGTAGTTCACCGAAGCGTGGTTTGTTGCGATTAACACAGCATCAAAAGACCCAACAGTTTCCTCATCCCAAGTTGCCGATTTCGTTCCCGCCCAATAGGGATGCTCTCTCGTGGGCTTTATCACAGGCACATATGGATCGTAATAGCCAACCTCAGCACCCTTTTCCTTGAGCATGTCTAAAAGAATGTAGCTCGGGGACTCCCGATCGTCATCCACATTCGGCTTGTAAGCCAATCCCAGGATAAGAACCTTGCTGCCATTCAAAGCCTTTTTCTGGGCGTTGAGGGCATCGGCGGTTCTGCGAACTACGTATTCCGGCATCGAGGTATTAATCTCGCCCGCCAATTCGATGAATCGCGTATTGTATCCGAACTCACGCGCTTTCCAGGTTAGGTAGAATGGATCGATCGGAATACAGTGCCCTCCGAGACCAGGACCCGGATAGAAAGGCATGTATCCAAAAGGCTTCGTCTTGGCCGCGTTGATCACCTCCCAAACATCGATTCCCATGCAATCGTAAATCACCTTCAGCTCATTAACCAAGGCTATATTAACGCTACGAAAAATGTTTTCTAAGAGCTTGGTCGCTTCCGCCGCTCGGCAAGAGGAGACCGGAACCAGGGATCGCAAGGCTTTGATATAAAGTTCCTTGGCCTTTTCCAAACACGCTGGAGTGTATCCGCCTATAACTTTAGGAATTGTGGCAACTACACTTTGGGGGTTGCCCGGATCCTCGCGTTCGGGCGAGAAGGCCAAATGAAAATCTTCCCCGGCTTTCATTCCCGATCCAGTTTCCAAAGCCTCCCTGAGTTCTGTGTCCGTGGTCCCTGGATAGGTCGTTGATTCTAGGACCACCAGGCTTCCCTTGGCTAGATAGGGGGCGATCGCCTTAGCTGTATCTAGCACATAAGAGATGTCCGGCTCTCGATTCTTGCTCAAAGGGGTCGGTACGCAAATGATAGAAGCGTCCGCTTCCGCAACTCGACTGAAATCTGCAGAGGCGGCAAACGCCCCCTTTTCCACCAAAGCCTTCACCTCATTCGGCGTGATATGTTTGATATAGCTTTTACCGTCGTTGAGCTCCTCTACCTTTCTCGCATCGATATCCAGCCCCAGGACAGATACCCCTGAGCAGATACCCCTGAGCGGGCAAATTGAAGCGAAAGGGGGAGACCAACGTATCCAAGACCTAAGATTGCAACTTTCATGACTTGCTAAACCGCATTTAGTCCGGCGATCTGCCTTGAAAATCGGATACTTCTCGAATTTCTTCAAAACTTTTCATCGAAAAGCCATTTCCAACTGTCCAACAAGCCCCATCCGATTCCCATTTCTCGGTCGCGATTCATTGGGAGGCTCGTGCCTGACCAAAGCCTAACTTCGTTTCGAGAAGACTTTCTGAGCACCCAATTAAGATTTGCCTTGAGCCATAAGAACTCCGGAAAGTCAGGCTCCTGACAACAGCTATCAGACTAGCTTTGCTATTGCCCTTTCCCAGCCGCAAAAGCGATTCTGGTCATTCCAGATTGCCAACAAATCCCGCATCGGCAGCCTGTTCACCCGGGTCAGAGGCCCGAAGAGATGTGTCGCCGTACGCTTGAATTTTAGCCCCAGACGACATGCGGCACGACGGTCGAGGATCCTGCCTATCTAATTGATGCCAGCGTAAGCGACGAACAAAAACCACTCTCTGAGCCGCGGAGGGAGCAGGCCCGCATGCGAGAGGGATATGGTGGATGGCAACGGTTCTCTGTTGGGCCGCGCGATCGGAATTCGCTCATCCTCTCAATCTAAATTTATCCTGTGATGAATTTCTTTTCAGGGATTACCTGATTGGGCCATAGGCTTTGCGGACAAATCAGTCTAGTCGCCTCGCTGAAGTATCGCTAAGAGGCTTCAAATCCGTTGCATGCAGAACGCCGACATGCCTAAACCAGTAGTGCGAGACATGGAGCCAGCCGAAGACAACCTCTACTCCCAACACAGACCCTCGGAATCCGAAATCAACTCCTTTGCTTACGACGCGTTCTTCCGGAACGCGGACAATGGTAATCAAGCGCTCGACAAAGAGTTAGAGCTGCTACAACCCTCCGATACCAACACCTGTTTCCGTAGCGAGCGCTGTATGGATTTCGTTATAGGGCTATCCGCCCTGCTCATACTAATGCCCTTAATCATGGCTGCCTTCGCCTTGATTAAGTTAACGTCGCGCGGACCCGTGATTTTCCGCCAGGAGCGGATTGGGATAAATGGAAGGCCATTCACGATGTACAAATTCAGGACGATGCACATCGCAGCCAAAAGCGAATTTCACGAACAACATGCAAAATCCTTGATAGATAACGATCGTCCGATGCTGAAAATGGATGCCTTCGGAGACCCTCGAATCATACCACTCGGCGGCCTACTCAGGGCCACGGCAATCGATGAACTTCCGCAACTGATCAACGTCATAAGAGGCGAAATGAGTATCGTCGGACCTCGGCCTTGCCTGCCGTTCGAATACAACGCATACAACGAACTCGAGAAAGCTCGCTTTGATTCCCTGCCCGGGATGACTGGTCTCTGGCAGGTTTCCGGCAAAAATGGGCTGACCTTTAGACAAATGGTCAGGCTCGACGTCATCTACTCGAGAAGCAAATCAGCCCGTGCTTACTTAACGATTATTTTCCGAACCCCGATGGTGTTAGCCCAACAGACGATTGCGGCTTTCAAAAACCATTCCACGGGCGCGAGCTTTCCAGCCCTTAAAATCGAGGCTATCCGAGGCAGCCATCGCGATTTTGAGAGGTGATTTTCTGTTTAAGAAATCTCTTCTAGCGTCGACTCACTATCGAGACTGCCTTGGATCAATGAGTAAAAAAATAAAAGTCGGTGTGATAGGCTTGGGCTACTGGGGTCCAAATGTTGCTAGAAATATCCACTCTCTCGACAACTGCGAGTTAGCCGCCATCTGCGACCTAGAAAAAGATCGTCTCGACCACGTGAGCCAGCAGTACCCGAGTGCCAAAGCATGCTCAAACGTCGAATCGGTCTTGAATGATCGCGAAATCGATGCCGTGGCAATTGCGACGCCACTCCGCTCTCACTTCCCTCTAGCAATGGCCTCGCTCGAGGCAGGTAAGCATGTTCTCGTCGAAAAGCCTCTGGCGACTACGTCCGAGCAATGCGTCGAATTGACTCAGACTGCGGCCAAAAGAGGCCTTATTCTAATGGTCGGCCATACGTTTTTGTATTCTCCCGAAGTATCTGAACTTAAAGAGATCATTGACTCCGGGGATTTAGGAACCATCCGCCACATAAACTCTCGGAGACTCAATCTTGGGCTGTTTCATAAAGATATCAACGTTGCTTGGGATCTAGCCCCTCACGACATCTCGATAATTCTTCACCTGCTTGGTGAAGCCCCTGTGAGCGTTAATTGTAGCGGTGCCAAACATGTTGGCCCTGAAGTTGAAGACGTGACTACAATGTCTCTGAATTTCCCTAACCGGAAAACGGCTATTATAACGAGCAGCTGGATCGACCCTAGAAAAGTTCGAGAAACTACAATCGTCGGCAGCAAACGCATGGCTGTGTTCGATGATGTGGAGCCTCGAGAAAAAATACGGATCTTCGATGCGCGGGTGGAGCGACCTCCCCATTACAACACATTCGCTGAATTCCACTACGCGTATCATCACGGGGATGTCAGAATTCCGTTTGTCAAGCCTGCAGAGCCACTCCAGAACGAGTGCCAACATTTCTTGGATTGCATCATCAGAGGGATCTCGCCTAGGACTCCAGGCGAAGCCGGAACCCAAGTCGTCAAGGTACTCGAAGCCGCCACTGAATCGTTGAATCTCAATGGAGTCGAAGTTCGGCTGAAAGGGAATCGAAGCGCAGGCTTAACCCCATTGAGCACCATCCGACCTTATCATCATTCAAATTCCTTCCTCAAAGTTGGTAATCTGGATTGATCGATGCGGATATGACCGATATTCGAAACTCGCTACAAAGAATCGCTACGGATGTTGATCTGGGAAAGTCTGTCCAGTTGGGCGACTTCATAAATCTTTACGGATGCAGCATCGGCAACGAAACAAAGATCGGGCCCTTCGTGGAGATTCAGAAAGGCGCCCGAGTAGGCCAACGCTGCAAGATATCGAGCCACAGTTTTATCTGCGAGGGTGTCACCATCGAAGACGAGGTATTCGTCGGGCACGGGGTTATGTTTACGAACGACCCATTCCCTCGAGCCACCAACCCTGATGGATCTCAGCAATTCGATAGGGACTGGGAAACCGTCGAAACGGTCGTCGAGAAAGGCTCATCACTCGGATCCAACGCTACAATCCTGTGCGGGATCCGAATTGGAGCGGGAGCTTTGATCGGAGCCGGTAGCGTCGTAACCAAAGACGTTCCCCCGGGAGCGATTGTCGCCGGCGTTCCCGCCCGACCGCTAGCTACGAAATCGCCCTAGCGCGGGGCAATCGGAATCGACGTTCTTCTGTTGGTTGCAAAGTGATGGCTCCAATCGTGATATTCGCCTTGTGCTCACACTTGCAAAACCGCATGAACACGCCGCAAAAAATCTTTTAAATAAGCGGGGCGATTCCCTTTACCCTTCTCGTTTTGCGCCGATCACTTACCTTGAAATGCGTCTCTGCTCGGATGCTCGTATATACTTCGCGCTGGATGTTTTCAAAACAGTCTATTTTCAACGCCTTGATTGGAGCTTGAGCTAGCCCAACCGCTAAATTTCGGCGCCAAGCCCTGGGAGACCGGTCTTGACACCGGTATGGCGGCAGCGTGCCAGAACTCTCGCAAAATCAGGGTTTCTCAATCCACCGCAACTTAGACGAAAAATGAAGCCCGCGATGATGCAGACTAAGAAATTGAGAATAGAGAAACATACCTCGGACGGCAGCGGGCAGTTAGATTGTCTCCCATTTTCCAGTACGCAGGATCAACCCATGAACGTACCTTTGCTGGATCTCAAAGCCCACCACGCTCCCATAAAAGACGAAGTCCTGTCCAAGATCAGCGAGGTTATAGATTGCAACGCCTTCGCCGGCGGGCCCTTCGTCGAGTCCTTCGAATACGCCTTCGCTGACTACTGCAAAGTGGAACAAGCAATCGGCGTCGGGAGCGGCACCGAATCGCTGTGGCTCGCCCTGCTAGCCCAGGGAATTGGTCCTGGAGATGAGGTCATCACAGCTCCCAACACCTTTATTGCGACTGCCGAAGCCATCAATTTCACTGGCGCTAGGCCCGTCTTCGTCGATATCCTTGAAGACACCTACAACCTCAATCCAGACCTCATCGAGGCGGCGATCACGCCAAAAACGAAGGCCATCATCCCAGTTCACCTTTTCGGGCAGATGGCGGATATGGATCCGATTCTGGAAATTGCCGAACGGCACGGATTGTTCGTCATGGAAGACTCTGCTCAGGCCGTCAGTGCCGATTATAAAGGGAGGCGCGCGGGTTCCATCGGTCACTGCGCCAGCTTCAGCTTCTACCCTGGCAAGAATCTCGGCGCTTTCGGTGAAGCGGGCGCCATTACGACGAACGATGCCAGTCTGGCCCAGAAAATCCGCATTCTCAGGGATCACGGGCAAGCAAAGAAATACTTTCATTCGAGGTTGGGCTGGAATAGTCGCATGGATGGGATACAAGGAGCCGTTCTGGAGCTGAAGCTCAAGCGAATCGACGTAGCCACCGCCGGGCGCCGCAAAGCCGCTTCCTGTTACAGCGAAAAGCTCTCCGCAGTTGAAGGCATCTTCCTCCCTAGCGAGAACCGCTCCTGCAAACATGTTTACCATATCTATTCCATTCGCGTTACCAATCGCGACACCTTGCTTGAGTCCCTCCGCGAAAGGGGAGTCGGCGGCTCCATCCACTATCCCATCCCTTTGCACCTGCAAGAGGCCTGCCAGAGTCTCGGCTACGAGAAAGGCGATTTCCCGATCGCGGAAAAATGCGCATCCGAGTTTCTGTCCCTTCCCATGTTTCCCGAACTAACCGAGGAGCAAATTTCCTACGTCGCCAATACATTGAAGGAACTAATTCGGTGAATTGAAAAGGAGTTCCTCGAAAGGAAATAAATCAGTACGCTCTCTCCTTAAATTCTCGAACGAGCAGCTGAGGCGAAAAAAACGCAAAAACTACCCAAGCTGCCTCTGTAGCAGGAGCTAGCTTTTTAGCTCCACCGTAATTTGACCATAAAATCAAGTTTGGGCAACCTGCTCGCAACCAGCCATTCGCAACCCGCAATCAACAATTTTTAATCCACTCGATCGGCCCGACTGGAACACCCAAATCGCTCGCTTCCCGCAAGCGTCAATCTTCCACAGTTCTGCCTGGATTCGAGTCCTTCGAGATACTTATGGCTTCACCCCTTTCGCGATCTCTGTTAAATCAAAAACCGATCAGCCAGCGGCCACCCTTGTCGCCATGGAGATCGACAGCTGGCTCACAGGCAAGCGCGGAATCTCTCTGCCCTTTACCGATGTCTGCGAGCCACTCTACCAAAATCCCGAATCGCTTCGATGGCTTATCTCCGAGACCCGAGCCCTTGCTTTAAAACGCCATTGGGGTTTCGTCGAACACCGCAGCGGCGATGGGTTCCCAACCGCAGAAAAGCCCTCAATTAGCTATTACTCGCACACGCTGGCCCTCGTCGAAAACACCCATACGCTATTTCAACAATGCCGCGCATCGACCCGACGAGCTAAGCGCAAAGCGGAAACGGCAGGCCTAACTGTCGCTCGTTCACAATCCCTAGGATCGCTCGCTGCATACTACCGACTACATTGCCTTACCCGCCAGCGCCACGGACTGCCCCCCCAGCCCTGGCGCTTCTTTGAGAACCTTCATAAGCATGTCATCTCGCCCGGCAACGGCTCCATCTTCCTTGCCCTCGATCAAAAAGCTCGCCAACCCATTGCTGGAGCCGTTTTCCTTCATCAGGGGTTGAACGCTCTCTATAAATTCGGCGCCTCCGACCACCGATTCCAGCTACAAAGGCCGAGTAATCTCGTTATGTGGAAAGCCATCGAATGGCTGGCCCAAAATGCCTACCAGAAGCTAGACTTCGGCCGCACCTCTTTTGGCAACGAGGGCCTCCGCCGCTTCAAGCGTGGCTGGGGAGCGAGTGAAAAGACCGTGTCCTACTACCGCATCGACCAGAAATCCAATAGCATCGATATCCAAAGCGACCAAACAGACGGCTGGCACATTCGCTTTTTCAGAGCCCTACCTATTCCACTGGCCCGACTCGCCGGCAAACTACTCTATCGGCACGTTGGATAATTGAAGCGATTAGCGGCCGGCAATTAAAGTTTCAATTGTCGAAGCCACATAACCGCAGCAAATTCCACAACTCGCCCCATTCGGTCTCCAGTATTTAACAAATTCTTTTTTCAGACGAATATAGTGGAAGTATAAAGATTTCAATTTCCATCCATACGGATATCCTATAGAACATCTTCGTCTAAATCAGTAAATCCTAGTCCAACATCACGATCCCATTCGCTAGCTATGCAAAATCCCGATTTAGCTTCCAAGCCCACCGGCATAACGCTCACCGACGTTCTATACATTCTCTTCAAGCATAAGGTAAAGATAGTTCTTTTCGCTTTGCTGGGCATCGTCTCCGCCGGGGCTATCTACGTGCTCTATCCAAAAAGTTATGCCTCTCAAGCTCGGCTTTTCATCCGCTACGTCGAGCAGGGGAAAACGCCACATTCCGCGGAAGACGGAGCCCGAGTTACCACTTTGGAGACCCGCGGCGAGTCGATTATTAACTCGGAACTGCAGATCATCACGAGTATGGACCTAGCCAATCGCGTGGCCGAGAAGATTGGGCCGGGCCAGATTCTTGGCGACTCCGCTCGGAACTTCGACCAAGACGCGGCGGCCAAGGTGATCCAAGGCGCGATCAAGGTTAGCGTTCCAAATCGCAGCACGGTTATCCAGATCGACTACTCCCACCCCAAAAAGCAGCTGGTTCAACCGATTCTGCAGGAGCTTCTTGATGGTTATCTCACCAAACATCTGGAAACGCGGTCAGCGGGTTCTTTCGATAGCTTCGTCAATGAGCAAGCGGAGCAATACCGATCTAGACTGGGGCGGACCGAGGCGGAACTACAAAACGCCCTCCAGCGGGCTGGCGTTATTTCGCTGGAAGAATCTAAAGCTGACTACAACTCCAAAATCGCCGCCATTCAAGGCGCCCTGCTCGACTCCAATGCTGAGCTAGCTTTACGGGCATCGGTTGTAGATGAGATCGGCAAGCTCGAATCTACCACCTCAGACCCCGCGGACGAAACGAAATATGAGCCCGCTCAAGGGCAGTCAGTCGATCCTGGTGTCATGCGAACCTACGCCTCGCTCCAAGCTCGCCTTGACGTGCTGAGGCGTAACGAGCAAGACCTCCTGACCCGCTACACGCTCGAAAACCCACTGGTAAAAAGCGCCCAAACTCAGCTAGCTGAAATTCAGGAGCGCATCGAGGAAATCGAAAATGACAATCCTCTGCTCGGGCAAACCGTTGCCGCAACGGCTATTAACCGGGGGGGCGGCGCTCGGGGAGCTATCCCAGACCTGAACTCAGCTAACCTCCAAGTCGTCGCCCTCAAAGCGAAAATCAATGTACTTGAAGAGCAGTACGCGCAGATTCGGCGAGACGCCCAGAGAGTCGCTTCCGTGGAGACGGAGATCCAAGACCTGCGACGCCGCAAGGAAATCGAGGAGCAGAACTACCGCTATTTCTCCGAGAGCCGCGAACAAGCCAAGATCGACGAGGCTTTCGGCGCGGGTCGGGTCAACAATATCGGCATCGTGCAAAGCCCGACCAGCGCCCATTGGGACAATGAACCAACCCTTAAGCTCTCCGGTGGAGCGCTGGCAATCTGCCTGGGGATCGGCCTCGCATGGGCCTTTCTGATGGAACTCCTCCTAGACCAGACGATCAGGCGGCCAGTGGATGTCAAACGCAGCCTCGACATACCCCTCTTCCTCTCCATCCCCGATACGAATAGCCGGGCTTATCGCAGTATGCTGAAAAAAGTTGGGGCGCACAAGATTCTCCAACGGGCTAGGCGAGCCAAAGCCAAGCCCTCTAAAGATAGCTATTGGCCCAAATCGCCTACTTTGATCGCAGCAGCCAAGACGGAACCTGATCGCTACGGTCCAGCCGCGGTCACCGCCAAGGAGGAGTCCACGGAGGCCAGCCCTTGGGATAGTGAACACGCGCTTCATCCCTACTTCGAAGCTCTCAGGGATCGGCTTATCGGATTTTTCGAAGGGCGTGGGCTCACGCATAAGCCAAAGCTCGTTGGCCTCACCGGTATAGGCAGCCAGCCCGGCACCACATCGGTTGCCGCTGGCCTAGCAGGTACCCTATCCCAAACCGAGGAGGGTAACGTGCTCCTAGTTGATATGACTTTGGGGCGAGAGTCCGCTCAGCAATTCTACAAGGGCGAAGCCGTTGATAGCCTCGAGCAGCTCCTTGATAAGCCTGCTGACCGGGACGAGCGGCAATCCCGCAAGCTGGTAGTAGCCGCCGAAGGGAGCAAAGGATACAAATTTCCCAAAATTCTTCCCAACCGTTTCAATGACCTCGTACCCAAGCTGAAGGCCAGCGATTTCGACTATATCATTTTCGACATGCCTGCGGTGAGCCCTATAAGCGTCACGCCCCGC
The DNA here is from genome assembly GCA_964521705.1 of uncultured Opitutaceae bacterium. Classification (GTDB taxonomy): domain Bacteria; phylum Verrucomicrobiota; class Verrucomicrobiia; order Opitutales; family Opitutaceae; genus Pelagisphaera. Next base: position 18,273 of record CAZFUD010000057.1, read on the forward strand.
CTCGCCAGCTTCATGGATGCCGTTTTCATTGTCATAGAATCCGAAAAAGCTTCCAAAGATGTGGTAGCCCGGGCCACAGAACTGCTTCAAAAAACCAACACGAACATCGGGGCCATCCTCAACAAGACCAAGACCTACGTCCCCAAAAAGCTGCAAGAGGAATATCTGGGAGATCTGTAGTCGCAGAAACTCGAGGTCGGAAGACGGAGATCGGGAAAGACTGATATCTGAATCTGGAGAGTAAAAGTCGGAGCTTAAAGTCTCTGGTATGCTGATTCGATCTGCTGAAGAACTAGAGGTCTACAAAAAGGCCTATACCCTCGCCATGGGAATATATTCCGTAAGCAAAGGATTTCTAGCAGACGAACGCTACGCTCTTACTGACCAGATAAGAAGATCTTCCCGATGCGTTTGCGCAAATTTACAAGAGGCCTGGGCTCAAAGACGCTATCCAGCGCATTTTACCAGCAAGCTCACGGACGCAGACGGAGAGGCTGGGGAAACTGGGACATGGATCAACTTTAACTTAGATTGCGGATATATTGATCCGGAGACTCCTAAAAAACTGATAACCGAATGTCGGAAAGTGGGCTCTATGCTTGGGAAAATGCTAAAGAACCCAGAGCCATTCCTTCAGGAAAAATAAACTGACCTCCGTACTCCGACTTCCGTCCTCATTACTCCGCGACCTCTGCATTCTCCGCGGTTAATCAATCTTCCGATTTTCAAATCTTCAAATATTGCAATCTATAATCACCCATTACCTAATCTTCAATTTGGGCTCAGTTACACGGCCCGAGTCTCTTAAGTTTGACATTTTGCGCGCCAAGAGAGAATGATCGAGGCATGAAAACGGTATCCGTGAGAGAGATGAAGGCAAATTGGGCTGAAATCGAACGCCAGATTGCCCAAGGCGAGACCTTCGAGGTCCTAAACCGCGGGAAGCCCTCGGTGCGTCTGGTAGCGGCGCATCCACGTAAGATCCTGAATTGGAGTTCTCATTTGGATAAGGCGATCACCAGCAAGGGCGATTCGGGAACCGACACGGTGCTGGAGGAGCGAAAAGGGCGCTGGTGATCTATCTAGATACAAGCGCCCTCATAAAGCTCTACCTCCTCGAATCGGGCTCGGAGGAACTCGATCAGGTTGTCGTCT
>CAZFUD010000058.1:0-19175 GCA_964521705.1 uncultured Opitutaceae bacterium
TCAACTTGATCGAGCGCTAGCGGTACAACTCTGCTTGTCCAGCATCGCGATTGATCGGTGTCGCTATGTGTCGTTAAGGAGACTATCTGCGACTCCCCGTCTTTTCCCACCAACCATTTGGGGGCGACCAGTCTTCTTCCAGTAAAGCGGCATGGTCAGTTTCAAGTTTCGGCATATCGACTTCCCGGATTCTCACCTCCTGATCAGCGTACTGGATGGCATCAAAATTGGGATTGGTGTAGGGGTAGGTGGCTCCAACTTGGTCGAGCCAATCTTGCAGTTCGACTTTTAGCGTAGCAGCCAACTCTGGGTAGACGGATACGATATTCCTCTGCTCTTGAGGATCGCTAGCTAGATCGTACAGCTCGCTACGGCGATCTTCGTAATAGTAGATCAGCTTCCAATCGCGGTTGCGAATAATCGAGGAGGGTTCTCCACCTTGATTCCCATAGTGTGGATAATGCCAATACAAGGATCGCTCCTCGATAGAATCTCCCTTGAGCAATGGCACTAAGCTGACGCCATCGACATGCTGTTTCGGAAGCAGGTCGATGGCTGCAAGTTCTAGCAGGGTAGGGAAGAAGTCATTTCCGATTACAGGAGTGTCACAAATACCACCGCTGAGTGGGGAGTCTGGCCATTTTATGTAGAAGGGTTCACGAATGCCACCTTCCCATTGCCGTCCCTTGCCGCCGCGGAGAGGCAAGTTCGATGTCGCCTTTCCATCACCGGCCGAAACGGCGCCGTTGTCTGAAGTGAATACTATTATCGTGTCATCTTCGAGGCCTAGCCTGTCGAGCGTATTCAGAACCATACCTACAGCGTCATCCATGGCTTCGACCATACCCGCATACAAAGGGTTGTCTTGGACTTGCCTTACTGGAGTAGTGCGATCGATTATGAAACGGGACTTGGCAATCGGTCGATTGGCAGCCTTTTCCCGGTACTTTTCCCACAGCGCTTTCGTTGTTTGGATAGGGCCGTGCACATTGTAAAAGGAAAGGTAGGCTAGGAAGGGCTGATCTTTGTGAGACTCGATGAACCTGGCGGTTTCCTCTCCTAAGCGCAGGGGAAGATATTCGCCTATCTCCCCATCTTCCATTTTCGGGTTCTCGTAGGGCGAGAAATAGCCTCCCGGTGGGCTACCCCTGTGGTGCCCGCCGATATTAATATCGAAGCCGTGGTCTTCAGGAAACGATCCTTCGTCTCCCAGATGCCATTTGCCGGCGAAAAAGGTAGTATAACCAGCCCTTTTGAAGGCTTCCGCCAAGGTCGTATCTTCTTGAGGGAGGCTCCAGGTGTAAGCAGGGGGCAATAGTTTGGTGTTTCGTTTCCAGTCCTCTTTCTCTTGGGCGCCAATCCAGTTGGTGATATCCAGACGGGCTGGATACTTGCCGGTCATGAGACTAGCTCGGGAGGGGCTGCAAACTTGGCAGGTAGCATATCCTTGAGTGAACCGCATACCTTCATTGGCGATTCGGTCTATATGAGGGCTTTCGTAAAAGTCGCTGCCCTCAACACTGAGATCCTTCCAGCCGAGGTCGTCGGCAAGGATGAAGACGATGTTGGGTTTCTTGGCTTCGCACACGAATAGCGGCAACAGGCAACAGACCCCGGCAATTGATGGTCTCCAAAATTGAAAGCGGAAAAGGGATAAACGTTTCATGTCTTGTTAATCTGTCTGGCGATCGGTAACCGTACCCACTTAATGTCGCTTTGGACGTGGGTCATGGAAAGCTTTTTCTGCTGTTGGGTAAAAGACCCAAACGATCAACACGAAAAAGCCGCTTAGTTTCTGGGGTGGATGCTATAGCCCCAAGGTTTTAGAGGCAAACTCGGGCGCCGTTAGATTGCGGATATCGCTCCTACGGTAGGTGATAAGAAGGGGAGTGCCGGGAGGGTGACTGCCGGATTTGAAAAGCTCATTAAAACCGTATTCACGATTTGGATGATTGGTGTATGGGGGCTTCAAATTCGAAACGTCGACTGTGCACTGGTAAAGGTAAACTAAAGAGCCTCTCAGGTAGAAAGCGTCCCTTGTATCCGGATTCTCGATTAGCTGTTTCAGTTTGCCAGCATGGAAATTCTCGGTGCTTACGAAATCGCCGCGCCGACGATCGTAGAGCCTATTCTCGATTCCCGCCCATTTTTTATCCGCCATAGTGTACCTTCCAGTTCGTCGATATCCAAAGGGTTTCCTGCCCGATTATAGGCATGTAGAATGTCGATTGTCGTATCCCACCTAAAATAGAGTCCAGCTTTACGGGACATTTTCTGGCTTTCGATTAGCTCGACGTAGCTGGGAGAAGAGGCGGCTCAATTATCGCTCTGCTAGCGTTTACTGAATCGAGCTGCTCTTAGGTTGACTTCCGTATGCCATGAGCCAATCCCGCAATCTACATCATTGACCCGGGGTCGTCTAAGCGAAGGAGTGTTTTGGCTCATCTCGGTGACCCTCTAATTCAAGACCGAATTTGACTGTTATGCAGGATGCCATCGGGCAACTTGCAAATCGGAATCGTTGTTACACGATTGAATCCTTCGGCACGATTTGAGCCATCTTAGCCGTCCCAAAGGAGTCTGAATAATCGATCTTACCTACGGGTTCCCGCGACGAATACTCATACCATCTCCACGGGATTTGAGTAATCTCGAAAGCCGAACTTTAGCGTCGATCAAGAAAGGATTTCATCAATCAGTTTGGCTTTCTCGACGCCCGTTAGACGCATGTCGAGTCCCTGGTGCTTAAAGGACAGCCGTTCGTGATCAACGCCGAATCGATTGAGAATAGTGGCATTGAGATCGTGAATGTGCACAGGGTCTTTGACGATGTTGTATCCGAAATCGTCTGTTTCGCCATACACCGTTCCTCCTCTTATTCCAGCTCCGGCCATCCATTTCGTGAAACACTTGGGGTGGTGGTCTCTTCCGTAATTGGTTTCCGTGAGCGTACCTTGGCAATAGATGGTTCGACCGAATTCTCCGCCCCAGATAACCAGCGTGTCATCGAGCATGCCTCGCTGCTTTAAGTCAGTGATTAGCGCGTAACTAGCTTGATCAACGTCTTTGCATTGATTGGGCAGGTCTTTTGGCAGGACGCCATGCTGGTCCCAGCCGCGGTGGAATATTTGAGAAAAACGTACGCCTTTTTCCGCCAGGCGACGAGCCATTAGACAATTGTAAGCGAAGGTTCCAGGCTTTCTGGCATCGGGTCCATATAGATCAAAAATGTAGTCAGGCTCATCTGAAAGATCGGTCAGGTTTGGAACAGAAGCCTGCATGCGAAATGCCATCTCGTATTGAGCAATACGCGCATGCGTTTCAGGGTCTCCAAATTCTTCATACAGATCCTCATTGATGGCCTTAACACCGTCGAGCATATCCCTTCTTAGCCCTCGACTCACTCCGTGCGGATTATTCAAGTATAGCACGGGATCGCCTTGCGAACGCAGACTGACACCTTGGTGCTCGGAGGGCAAGGGTCCGGCCCCCCACAATCTAGAGTAGAGAGCCTGGGCATCTTTGCGCCCAGTCCAGGTGGAGTTAAGCACGACAAATGTTGGCAAGTTCCGGTTCGAACTGCCAAGACCGTAGCTCAACCAAGCTCCTAAGCTAGGTCGCCCTGGGTTTTGGTTTCCCGTTTGAATATAGGTGATTGCTGGATCGTGATTGATAGCCTCCGTCCAAACGGACTTCACAATAGCGATGTCGTCGGCGATCTTCTTGGTGTAAGGAAGCAGTTCGCTCATCCAAGCCCCTGACTGGCCAACCCGCTCGAACTCGTAAATCGATGGAGCCACGGGAAACCGAACCTGAGCTGAGGTCATGGTTGTCAATCTTTGGCCCTTGCGAACTGACTCAGGCAAATCCTTGTCGAACATGGCCCGCATGGCAGGCTTGTAGTCATACATGTCCAGCTGCGATGGAGCGCCAGACATGAAAAGGTAGATGCCTCTCTTCGCTTTAGGACGAAAATGAGTGGTCGATAGAAATCCGGATCCCGCAGAGGACGAGGCATCCGTTTTCCCCATCAGCCCGTTTCCTAAGATCGAAGATAGGGCTGCTAAACCGAGCCCTTTAGCTGACTTTCCAAGAAATTGGCGCCGGGTCTCAAGTGAAATGTATTCGTCAATTGGATTCATCTAAATCTAGTATTTATTCACGAAGGAGTCCAGATTCATGATCTGGTTCGATACCATGGTTAGAGAAGCGAGCTCAATAGGATCCAGGCTCGGGTTTGGAATAGAATCGCCGACCTTGATTAAGGCTTCAGCATCGGACCGCTTTTCGACAAACGAAGATTGGAACTTCTGGTAGGATTGCTCCAGTATTGCTTGATGCTTGGGAGAAGCATCGGAGCCGAAAGCATGGCGATACATATCTTCGATGCGGCTTTCCGTGCCGTCTTGGCCACTTAGCATAACTCTCTCAGCAAGGCGACGGGCTGCTTCCACATACTGCTTGTCGTTCATGAGCGTCAGGGCTTGCAGCGGCGTGTTCGTCCGCTCCCGTCTGACATTGCAATTCTCTCTAGACGGCACATCGAAAACGACCATGTTGGGTGGGGGAGCCGTTCGTTTCCAGAATGTGTACAAGCTTCTTCGGTAGAGATCTTCGCCATGATCCTGGAAGAAGTGAGCCGTGTTACTGTCAGAGTATGCCACCGCATTCCAAATGCCACCGGGCTGGTAAGGCTTAACGGGAGGCCCTCCCATTTGACCATTGAGACTGCCGCTAACATAGAGGGCTTTGTCGCGAAGCACTTCCCCGTCCAATCGGTATCGAGGGCCGCGAGCGAGATAGCGATTGTCCGGATCGATAACCAATTCTTTAGCGTCTATTCGAGAGTCCTGGCGATAGGTTGCCGACATAACGAGCAGTTTGAGGAAGTCCTTCACGTTCCAGTCGCTTTCCTGGAAGTGAATGGCTAGCCAGTCGAGTAGCTCAGGGTGGGTGGGGTTTTCTCCCATTATCCCAAAGTCCTCCGTGGTGGCCACAATGCCGGTCCCGAAAATATTCTGCCAGAATCGATTGATGGTAACTCTGGCTGTCAACGGATTGTCCCTATCCACCAGCCACTGCGCCAACCCCATCCGGTTTTTAGGAGCCGATGCTGGCAGTCCGCCCAGAGACTCAGGAATGTCTGCGAAAACCTTTTCCCCCGGTTTGTCGTACTCTCCACGTTCGAGCATGTACGCGTAGGGAGGGGAGTCTTTTTCGTCCATAACCAGCGATACGGTCGATTGATCGTATATATGATTATAGAGCTGGTTGATTTCCGCCTCATCGTATTTGAGATCGCGATACCGTGGTACGAAGTTCGTGAAGTAGTAGGTCGCTAGCTGATCTTTCTCTCGGCCACGTCGCCTTTCTTCCGGCACCTTGAATATAGTTTCGATACGGTTTTTTGCTCCGCCCCCGGCTAGCTCGAATCCGTGAATCAACCGGTCATGAAACTTGATGCTCTCAATATGGCCAGTCTTTGGACCCTCGGCTGACGTGTCATAGTATCCAGTTTTGTATGACTTCGCTGCTAATTCGGGGTTAATTAAGCCGTCCGCAAACAAGCCCGCTTGAATGGGCGCGGAGACAGCGACGCTGCCGGAAAGATTATCGACAACCTTTTCGTAATCAAAAGGTTGCCGGGAACCGCTTGAAATCGAAAGACCGGCTACCGTACCGGATCCATCGTAAGAGATAGTGATCTCCGGAGAACTGAACTCTCTTGGGTTCGTACGCTCTACTGAGGTGGTCACGGAAATCATGTTTCCGCCTTTAAGAGAATGAATGAGCTCGAAAATGATCTGATAACGATTCGGAAGTCCTGGATTGGAATTGGCTACCGCCAATCGCCATCCTCGATTTCCATCGAATTGCTCGATTACCGGAACGCGGTGTTGTTTGTAATCGCCCTCCACGGGGAGCTTCACTCTACAGCTTAGGGTGAATGCCTGGTCAGGATTGAACGCATAATCGTGGGCCGAAAGGTCGATGGTATCGCCAGTTTTCGCGGTCAAATTAACGCCATCCGATTTCTTTTCACCGGACTCGGACTCCTTTTTCGGGAAGTCGATCACGAAATCCGCCCGCGTATCGAAATCATGAGATTGGTAAGCCCGGCCTGTGTCCACTTTCCACGCTTCGAATCTAGAGTCCCATTGCTCCTTGAGGTCTTTAATTTCCTTCGCGATTTGGTCGCGTCGCTCTTTGACCTGTGTCCATTCATCTCTATGCTCTGTTTTGGGAAGAGTTACAATCGGTCGCGTATCGTAGGCGTTCCCATCCATGATAGGGCCATCGAAATTGTTGAAGAAGGCAGAAAACCGATAAAAATCGGACATGGAGAGAGCATCGAATTTGTGATCGTGGCAGGAAGCGCAGCCCATCGTTAATCCCAGGAACACAGTCGAAGTGGTTTCCACTCGGTCTTTCGCGTAGACCGCCCGATATTCTTCATCAATCGCGCCCCCTTCACTGGTGGTGGGGTTACATCGGCTGAAGCCGGTTGCGAGCGTCTGTTCTAGGGTGGAATCGGGAAGCAGGTCGCCAGCGATTTGTTCGATAGTGAATTCGTCGAAAGGCTTATTCTCATTAAATGCGTTGGTTACCCAGTCACGGTAAGGCCAAATTTCTCGATAGTTATCCAGATGTAATCCGTGGGTGTCTGCATATCGAGCAGCGTCCAGCCAATAGCGGGCTTGATGTTCTCCGTAGGCCGGCGAATCGAGTAGCTCATCAACTAAAGATTCGTAAGCATTCTCTGACGCATCGTTAACGAATCGATCGACCATTTCGGGTTCGGGTGGAAGGCCAGTAAGGTCGAGGGCTAAACGTCTAGCCAGTGTGGCTCTACCCGCTTCAGGGTTGGGCTCTAGTCCTTTCTCCCTCATTGAATCGTAGACAAAGGCATCGACTGCATTCACTCCCCAGGAGATTTCCGGCACCGCAGGTTTTTCCGGTTTTTCGAAAGCCCAGTGGCCTTCCCATTCAGCGCCTTCCCTTATCCATTGCTCAATAAGTTCTATTTCTTTTGAGGATAGCTCCTTGTGCGAATCAAAGGGCGGCATGACATCATCTTTGTCTTCGGTGATGACGCGCTGGTAAAGCGGGCTGTTTTCCGGATCGCCTTTGATAATAGCCGATTCGTACTTGCCATGAGGAACAAATGCATTGTCCTCGATATCCAGGCGCAAATCCGCCTTTCTCGTATTCTCGTCCGGGCCGTGGCAGGCGTAACACTTATCGGACAGAATAGGGCGGATATCTCGATTGAAGCTAATTTCCTTTCCTTCGGTAGAAGCAACTGAGAGCATCAATATGGCAGTCGCGATGGCCGATCGCCCAGTCGAAGCAGATTGAACGTATGCGAAAAGTGTAATTAAATTTAGAATACGTTGTAAATACATACTGAAACCATTATACAGTGAAAAAAGGGGCTGACATTATACACTATCACTCCTTGATATAGTTGGGTATCCCGTGTTTGCTCGATGGGCATTTCTCGCTTGGGCTGTCACATTCCACTGGTGAGCGAAAACCAACTCTTAAAAGTTTTTAAGTATGCCTGTGGAGTCCCCGAGCCGATCCAGGTTTTTGATACCAAGTTTCTCCGCCAGGCCGAGATAAAGATTGGTCATAGGCACGGAGTCATGGTAGGCGAAACGATCCGTTTTCAATTCCCCGCCACCCTTGCCGGCAAGCAGAATGGGAAGATTGTCGTGCGTATGGCGATTGCCGTCGCAATGACCGCATCCGTAGATGATCATGGAATTGTCCAGGACCGTGTTCCCGTCCACGTCTTCCATCGTATCAAGCCGTTCCAAAAAGAGGGCGAACTGCTCAAGATAGTAGCGATCTATGATGGCGATTTTCTCCATCTTCTCGGGGTCTTCCTTATGATGGGAAAGATAGTGATGCCCCTCGTCGATTCCAATTTCTGGATACGACGTATTCATCCCTTCATGGGCCAACTGTAGGGTCGCTACTCGTGTTGAGTCAGTCTGGAAAGCCAGTCCCATCATATCGTACATCAAAGCCATATGTTCACTGAATCGTTCAGGGATGCCAGCTGGTGTCTCTACATTAGGATCAGGAATGTCCTTCATCTTCTCCGAATCCTGAATACGCTTCTCAATTGCCCGCACGCTCGTTAGGTATTCGTCAAGCTTTTGCGTGTCATGACTGTCGGCCTGTCGCCGAAGCGATTTGGCGTCTTCCATGACGAAGTCGAGAATGGAGCGCTGTTGAGCGAGGCGCTTCTGGAAATTCGCTTGTCGAGAACCAATGGGCCCACCACCAAAAAGGCGTTCGAAAACCGCTCGAGGATTCGCTTCTGGCGCCACAGGTGTAGTTGGCGACTGCCAGGATATGTTGTACTGGTAAGCGCAAGCATAGCCCGAGTCGCAACGCCCGGATTTTCTGCCCGTATCGCAGGTCAGCTCGAGGGAAGGAAAACGCGTCTCGCTGCCGATTTCGTTAGCGATAATTTGGTCGATGGATACACCGGCTCTAATATCCTTTCCTGCCGTTTTACGAGCCCTTTCTCCCGTTAGAAAGGTCGCGCTGGCTCGAGCGTGGTCGCCGGCGCCATCCATGCCTGAAGTGGCGTTAATATGATCCAGGCCGCCAAATGCCTGGATCTTGGTTTTCACCTTTTCGAGCGGCTTCATCGTACGATTCAGCTGCAATTTTCCGCTCCCGCCCGAAGGCCACCAATGTTCCTCATTCACACCGTTGGGAAAGTAGCAGTAGGCGGTTCGCAGTGGGGCGCCGCTGGCGGTGGTAGCCAAAGCCGTGCCCCTATTGGCTGCAGAAGCGGCTATCCCCTTTGGGAGCAGGGATTGATAAGCGGGTAGGGCTATCGAAATGCCCAGGTTCTTTAGAAAGCGTCGTCGTTGCATGGTCGTCTTGATTCTCAATTTTCAGTGGCGGCTAAAGTGGGGCTGCTCAAATCGGTAGAATCCGATCGAGTTTTCTGAAAAGCTGGGGACTGGATGATTCCGTTGATAAGTGTCATTATGCGGCCATCGTTTTCTTCAAGTTCGGCCACAAGCGCATCGATTGTGTGGGTGTCATAGTATTCTAAACCGCGACCGAGGGCGTAGGTCAGCATTTTTTCCGAGACGACCGTATAGTAGTCGAAACGCCGTTCCTTTGCAAGAATCCGCTTCAAGTCACGAATGTCGCTAAACGATTCTCCTGTTATCAGTATTCCTGAAGTATCGATTGGGGTGCCAGCTTGGTGATCGCGCCACATTCCCATGGCGTTGAAATTCTCAAGAGCCAATCCGAGCGGATCCATTCGCGCATGGCAGGAGCGGCAAAGAGGCTTTTCCCGGTGGACCGCCATGAGTTCCCGCATGCTAGGCGTATGGTTTTCATCGAATTCCTTTTCGGCTTCCTCGAGCTCGGGCACGTCTGGCGGGGCAGGAGGAGCGGGTGTCCCGAGAATATTTTCGAGAATGAACAGCCCTCGCTTGACGGGTGAAGTCCTGGTGGGATTAGAGGTGACCCCGAGGATGGTCGCTTGGGTCAAAATTCCGCCTCGATAGCTATCTGCGGGCAGTTGCACCTTTCGCATGTCGCCGTGATTGACGCCTTCAATCTTATAGAAATCCGCCAGCTCTTTATTGAGGAAAGTGTAGTCGGCGTCGAGAAGCTCCAAGAGACTCAAATTGTTATCCAGTAGATATTGGAAAGACATTTCCGTCTCTTCCTGCATGGCTCGTCGAACGCCCCCGCTTAAACGAAAACGTCGATCCAAGATTCCATCGCCTCTCAGAATTTCACTTTCGTAGAGACCGATCAGAGGAATATCCCGTGACTGAAGCCATTGTCCTACGAAATTTTCAGCCAGCGCTTCGGCTTTTCCCTCCGACAGCATCCGCTCAATTTGCTCTTCGAGATTATCTCGAAGCGCCCCCCGTTCGGCGAGTTCCAGCAGGGTATCGTCCGGCATCGTAGACCAAAAGAAATAGGATAGGCGGGAGGCCAAAGAGAACTCATCGATAAGCGGATACTCGGCATCATCGGAGCCTGGCGAAGCGTCAATAGAACGATAGAGAAAGAAGGGGGATGCGAGTATAGCCGTGAACGCCTTGGCCATGCCTTTTTCAAAGGATTGGCCCTCTTCTTCGATTGCCAATTCCGCGAAGGCTGCCAAACGATCAACGACGCTATTGCCGGGCGGTCTTCGGTAGGCGAGATAGGCAAAGTCTCCAACGATTTCGCGCACATACGCAGATCGTTCGTCTGCCTGTTGTGAGGCAGGGCCTTTGGGGAAGTATCGAGCGTATTGCGGCTTTAGGACTTTATTCTGATCACCAAGAGGGCCTTCAACGGTGATGCTCTCGACAGTCGCTTTCATTTCCGATTCGACTGCGCTCGGATCGTAGCTCGGTTCAAGGTTGAGCTCCAGATCGTGCTTTCCCGCATTCAAGCTTAGCTCAAAACTTAGCCTCCGGTTCGATTCCGGGCTATGAATGAGTTCAACCGGCCTCAAGCTCTCCCCATTGATATGCAAATCAAATCGGGCCTTGCCGTAATCGAAGTTGAAAAAGCTCGGCGTTCGCAGCTGGGCGATAACCCGATAACTACCATTCGTTTCTACTTGGAAGCTAGCGTCGTATTTGTGCGACTCAGCGAACGAGAGAGAGCCCTTTAACCGATTCCCAGAATCATCGCGAAACTGGTTGCCATCAAGCTCCTGCTGAGGGAGTTCGTATGGCTCCTCGGGAATCGATTGGCTAATTACGTCATCGGCAATCTTGATATACTTCTCCAGGACGAGAGGCGAAAGGCTAAGGGCGTCCGCAATGTTATCGAATCCGTATCCCGTATCGTCATTGGGAAGCAAATCCCCGGAGTCGATGCGAACGCCTGTGAGCTCGTAGAGCGTGTTCTCATACTCGACTCTATTCAGGCGCCGATGGGTGACGCGACCGGGATCGGGATTTTCCGGATCGATGGCAAAAACATCGTTTTTGATCCAGTCCAAGATCTTTTGCCGATCAGCCACAGACGGAGGCGTCTTTTCAGGAGGCGGCATGACATGGGCTTGCAGGTTCTTATAGACTTTGAACCACTGTTGTTTGTCCTTCGATACCTCGGAAAAGGTTAGAAAATCATCCAATGAAAACCCGCCCTTTTTCGATTCGTAGTCATGGCAGTCGTAACACCTGTCTTCGAGCAGGGGCGAAATTTCCGACTGATAATAAGTGTCGTTTCCCGAGACCGTAAACGAAAGCGCGCCTGCCGCCGAGAACCCGGCAAGCAGCCGCAAACGCCAGCGCTTCAAAGCCCAGGTTTTTAGGAGTTTCAGAGTGTCAAAACGGCAGTCCATTTCCCATCCCCATTTATTACGAGATCGAGTGAAAATTGGGACGTTTCGCAGTGATTTACAACACGTCAGCGCGGGATTTCACGATTTCCTGAACGAAAACCTCTAAAATCCCCTTTATTGAACCGCTCATATCCCATCGCTAGGTTACATGCTCGCTCCCAATCGATCCATCGAATTGACAGAGTTCCCCCTAGACCTAATCCTGGCCGTATGCGTCGACCCTACTATGCGTTTTCTGAATCCGGCGGAATGAATCGTCGGAGCTTCTTCCGTTACACAGGTTCGCTTGCAGCCGCGGCCTCATGGTCCACTCAAGCCATCGGAGCTACCCTGAAGCATCTCAGCTTTTCCAGCTACCCCTTTTCGCTGGGGGTCGCTTCGGGCGATCCTAGTTCCGATGGTTTCGTGATATGGACGCGACTAGCTCCCGATCCTTTGAGTGGAGGTGGAATGCCGCGTGAAAATGTGGAGGTTTCCTGGATGATTTCCGATGACGAGAATTTTCGACGGGTCGTCCGCAAAGGCGCTTCGGTTGCCCGGTCGGACTGGGCCCACTCAGTGCATGTGGAACTAGCAGGCCTAGACCCTGATCGCTGGTATTGGTATCAATTTAAAGTAGGGGAACACGTAAGCCCGAAGGGCCAGGCTCGTACCATGCCGCTCGCCGGAGCTATGCCGGACCGGCTGAGATTCGCATTCGCATCCTGCCAGCACTACGAGACTGGTTACTATACCGCTTTCGAGCATATGGCTCGGGAAGACTTGGATTTGATCATCCATCTTGGCGATTACATTTATGAGTATGCCGGCAAGGATAACCGTGTGCGCAAACACACCGGCACAGAGATATATTCCGTTTCCGATTACCGAAATCGCTACGCGCTTTATCGAAGCGACCCAGCTTTGCAAACGGCTCATGCTTCTGCCCCATGGCTAGTCACTTGGGACGACCATGAAGTCGACAACAATTACGCGGACCATATCTCAGAGGAGCTAGATGTAGACCCGGAGCTTTTCCTGCAGCGACGCGCCAATGCCTATAAGGCCTACTACGAACACATGCCATTGAGGTTATCATCCCTGCCCGATGGTCCAGATATGCAGCTCTATCGTAAAATCCGATTCGGCCGACTTGCTGATTTTTTCGTTTTGGATACACGCCAGTACCGATCTGACCAGCCGTGCGGGGATAAGACTTCCCTTTGCGACGATGCCATGAATCCTGAAAATACCATGCTTGGCCAGGCTCAGAAAGCTTGGCTGAAACAGGGCTTGAACGATTCCGATTCCGAATGGAATGTGTTAGCTCAACAGGTGATGGTGGCCCAATTGGACCGGGTAGCGGGAGAGGGAGTCGGCTATAGCATGGACAAGTGGACAAGTAGCGAGCTAGAGCGCAGAGAGCTTATTCGCTATTTGGGACATGATGAGATTAGAAACCCTGTTGTTCTGACTGGCGACATCCACTCGAATTGGGCCAATGAACTGCTTCTCGACTTCGACGGCGGAAAGCCGCGATCTGTTGGGGCGGAATTCGTAGGGACGTCGATATCTTCAAGTGGAGACGGGCAAAGGTATCCAGATGGCTTAGACGCCATCCTGTCCGACAATCCGTTTGTTAAATTTCACAATAAGGAGCGAGGATATGTGTCTTGCGAGGTGAACAAAAAGCATTGGCGAACGGACTACCGAACCGTCGACTTTGTGACCCGCCGTGGGGCCCCCGTCCGTACACGGGCCTCGTTCGTGGTCGAAAATGGGCAAACAAAGCTTAAAGAGGTTTAACCAAAAGCGTACGCGGATAGTTAGGATTTTCGGGACTGCCACTCACGCGGATCTAGCCGATAGAATTCTCTGAGCTCTTCAAAGAGTTCGGACCGCTTTTTGGCCAACTGCCGCGGTTTCTCGAAAAATGCCTCGGTAGCTACGGCGAAGTACTCTGCATAGTTTGTCGCCCCATAAGGATCTAGAAATGATTTCCTTCCCTTGTAAGCTCTTTCGAATAGCTGGTCGTATCCTTCGCTGAGAACGGCTCCCCAGGTTTGGTAAGCTTCCGACGAGTGGAGAAAGGGTGTCCCATCGGATTCTCCATCTTCCTGGTCTAGTTGATGAGCGAATTCATGAAAAGCCACGTTTCGCCCGTCGAATATGTTGCGGGCCCCTCTGGCAACTGAATCCCAAGCGAGAACAACTGTACCATTGTTCCAAGACTCGCCTAGACGCGTGACACGTTCTTCCGTTACCGTTCCCGACTTCACCCAACTTTTCTGTACGGAGCTAAAGGCGCTGGGATAGATCAAAACGGACTTTAGATTCGGGTAGGGCGCTCCTTCGTGATTGACGATCAGCGTGCAGGCTTGGCCAGACACGGTCAGAATAATCTCATTTGTAAGTTCGAGACCGCCGCATCCTTCAAAATAGGTCGTGCCAAAGAATTGCCCGATCTTCTTGTGAATCTTCTCCCTTAATTCAGTGGGAAATCGAGAATACAGCGGCAGGCTATCCTCCAAATATGCCTTCCACTCTTCCTTGAAGACTATTTCAGCCGGTTCATCCAGGAAGAGGCGCTTTAGTACATTCCATACCGGTATGAATTAAATGCGTTCTTTGTTCGAATTGGTCCGGCAACTACTAGGCAAGGATATCCTTTACGATGTGAGCTTCCTCGACGCCAGTGAGTCTTTGGTCGAGACCTTGGTGAGGGAAGATGAGCTTGTTGTGATCAATTCCGAGCTGGTGAAACATAGTTGCGTGAAGGTCGCGTACGTGTACCGGATTCTTTACTACATTATAGCAGAACTCGTCTGTTTCCCCATAGCTGATACCACCCTTGATTCCGCCACCTGCCATCCATGTGGTAAAGCATCGTGGGTGATGGTCGCGACCATAATCTTCCCTATCTCGCGGATCGAGGTTCTGGGCGTACGTGGTTCGGCCAAATTCGCCCGCGAAAACGACAAGCGTATCATCCAACAGTCCTCGCTGCTTCAGATCCGTCAATAGACCGGCGATGGGTTGGTCGACGTCTTTTGCTTGGCCTCGCAAGTGGGTAGGGAGCCCCCTATGGTGGTCCCAGCCACGATGAAAGAGCTGAACAAAGCGAACATCCCGTTCCGCCATCCTTCTCGCTAGGAGGCAATTGCGGGCAAAGGATCCTGACTGATTTACCTCAGGCCCGTATAGTGCCAAGCTAGACTCTGACTCGCTGCTCAAATCCGTCAGTTCGGGAATGGATGCCTGCATGCGGAAGGCCATCTCCTGCTGGGCAATGGATGTCTGGATCTCCGGATCGCCAGAAACTTCGGCGTCTTGGGCATTCACTTTGGCTACGAAATCGAGCATCTTGCTGCGAACGCTGCGATCCACTCCTTCGGGATTGGAAAGGAATAGCACGGGATCGCCAACGGATTGGAAAGCGATACCCTGGTGTTTGCCCGGCAGAAAACCCGTTCCCCACAAACGACTGTAGAGTGCCTGCACATTCACTTTGCCGGACCAGAAGGCAGAGGAGAGAACTACGAAATTCGGGAGGTCCTTATTAAGCGAACCCAATCCGTAGCTCAACCAAGCTCCCATGCTTGCTCGACCGGGCATTTCCGATCCGGTACAGAAAAACGTCTTAGCCGGATCGTGATTGATCGCCTCTGTATGGGTAGATTTGATCATGCAGATATCATCCGCATGCTTGGAAAGGTGGGGCAGAAGCTCGCTCATCATCAAGCCGCTCTTCCCTTGGGGCCCGAACTTGAATATGGAAGCGCAAACCACTTGCTTCTTGCCTCGGGTCATAGAGGTGACGCGTTGGCCTCGGCTTATTTCGGGTGGCAGTGGCTGGCCATGGAACCGTTCTAGTTCCGGCTTGTGATCGAAAAGATCCAATTGGCTAGGGGCCCCAGCCATGAACAAGAAAATGACACGCTTCGCCTTAGCGGGAAAGTGGAGTCCGGGTTCCGCTGAAGCGATGAGTGGAGACAGGGACCCGCCCAACGCAGTCACCCCGAGCCCAATCGAAGCCCTCTTCAAAAATTGCCGTCTGTTTAAAGTGTCACAAAATTGTTGGTAAGACGGTGCCATAGATCCTATCTCCTATTCTTCACTGATTCCAAATTCAGCAGGCTATGGGCCATCATTGTCCATGCCGCCAAGTTGCTTCGCTCATCGATACCTACGCCATCAAGATCTCTAGCCAGAGAGGCTCTAAGTTCAGGGTTCGCCGCATAGTGATCTCGAAATTCTTCGAGAGTCTGCTCCATGAGATCCAGTCGCGAGTTGCTGGCCTCCATAAAGGTCGTTTTCTCGTAGGCAAGTTTTAGGGTCTCTCGCTGATCAAGCGATCTATCGAGCAAATCCTGAGCCATCAATTTAGCGGCCTTGAAATACTCGTTCTCATTCATGAGTAAAAGCGCTTGCAAGGATGTATTAGTACGTTCCCTACGAGTTACGCAAAATTCTCTGGAAGGGGCATTCATTATAGTCATTTGCGGCGGCGGCATTCCTCGCCTCCAATACGTGTAAAGACTGCGTCGATAAATGTCATCGCCCGTATCGGCGACGTAGGTTTTATTCTCGGACGTCATGCTAACCATTTCCCAAAGCCCTGGTGGTTGGGGCGGTTTGACGCTTTTGCCATAAAGCTCAGGGTTTAGAAGCCCACTAACGGCCAAGATTTGGTCACGGATAACTTCAGCGTCCAATCGATATCGAGAACCTCGATCCAGAAGCCTATTTTCCGGATCTTGTATATATTCTTCCTGGCTCGCGTCAGATGATTGACGATACGTTTGCGACGTAACGATGTCTTTAACCAACTGTTTTACATTCCATCCGGAATCCATAAAATTCGTCGCTAAGGTATCGAGAAGAGTTTGGTAACTGGGCCACTCTCCCTGAGCGCCAAAATCTTCAGACGTCTTGACCAGTCCGACACCAAAAAGCTGTTGCCAAATGCGATTGACCGCTACCCGGGCGGTTAGCGGATGCTCTGGGGAAACCAGCCATTCCGCCAGATCCATCCGAGTGTACATTCCTTCCTTAGGCTTTAGTGGAGGGAGGAATGCTGGCGTATTTCGTTCTACAGGCTCTCCCGGAGCGTCGTATGCCCCTCCGGTAAGCATCGTTGCTTGCCTAGGCGGAAAGCGTTCCGCCATTATCATAGCGCCTGGCACAGTTTCTAAATACTCAGACTTCGCTGTCTCAATACGTTGGATCTCCTGTGAAATCGCTAGCGCTCCGACAGATTCCACGTCCTTGGTCCACTTACTGTCCCAATGAGTTTCCGATGCGGCCTCGGCGGGATACCAATCTCTATCGGATTTCGATCGGGTAGCCCATTCAGGGTTGGTCATGAGGCGCTTTTGGTCGTCGCCTATGGCATAATCGAGCACCAGGCCCAGTTCCTTTGGGCTAGCAGATGCGAGTAGGATGTTGTTGGTTCCGGGCGCCAGGATGCTAGACAGGTCAGCTGCGGCTCCCTGGTTTCGGTTGAACGTCTCCCCGATAAGATTGCCATTCACCCATAGCTCAATGGGTCCACCGCCAATAAAACGGGCTATCGCTTTGCTGGGAGTCTTTTCGAGATCTAGAGTAGTTTTGAATTCGACAGCGCTTGAGGCATTTGTATTCGGATTTTCGATAAATGTTACCTCAACTCGATCGAATGTTTCCGGCCATTTTTCGGACAAGCTTTGCAGTCTCAGGAAGGCGTCCCTGCGTATTTCGGCGTCGATCTTCATAGCATCATAGGTTGCCAATCGCTGCTCCTGCTTTGGCGACGTCAAATTGATGAACGGCGGCTGCAGTCCTCGCTCGGGAGCTCGCACGGTTTCCGGGGCTCCAGCGAAATTGTTAAAGAAGGCGTAGAGCTGATAGTAGTCCTTCTTCGTAATAGGATCGTATTTGTGGTCGTGGCATTGGGCGCACTGAACAGTGAGTCCTAGAAATGTAGTTCCAAATGCCTCCACCCGGTCGATGATGTTCTTGTGCAAACTTTCTTCGGGTAGCGCAGTTCCCCTGTCGATGATCATATGTAGCCGGTTGTATCCAGATGCGATCAGCTGATCCCGGGTTGGGGCATCGTAGAGATCGCCGGCCAACTGGTAGGCGATGAAGTCGTCGAAGGGTAGATTTTCGTTAAAGGAATCGATTAACCAGTCTCGGTAAGAAGAAAACTCCCGATGAAAGTCCTTGTGCATCCCGTTAGTATCGCTGAGACGTACCAGGTCGGACCAGTAGCGAGCCATGTGTTCTCCGTAGGCGGGACGCGAGATCAGGTCATCTACTAGAGTTTCGTAGGCGCTGGATCTTTTATCAGAAAGAAAGGCGTCCAGTTCCTCTAACGAAGGAGGCAGGCCCGTCAGGTCCAGGAAAAGACGGCGGGCCAAGGTTCTTTTATCCGCCTCGTTTTTTGGACGCAAATCACGATTCTGTAGTTCGCGATAGACGATCCAATCAATGGGGCTGCTATTCCAATCTCGATTGCGAACTTTCTCGGGTTCTTCCTTTGTTGGAGGCACGAAGGCCCAGAATGCCTCGTAGGCGCCGCCGTCTTTAATACAGCGTGTAACCAGGTCGACTTCCTTCTCCGTCAAGGGCGCCTTGCGAGAGCTCTTGGGAGGCATGATCTCATCATCGAATTCGGAAGTGACGCGGAACCAGAGTTCGCTCTCTTCAGGTTCGCCAGGCTTGATTATGTGATAATCATCTCTTGGCGTAAGAGCCCCGAGGGCTCCATCCGGAATATCTAGCCTCAGGTCCTCTTCCCGATCCGTGTCGTCCGGGCCATGGCAATGAAAGCATTTGTCCGACAGGATAGGAAAAATGTCCCGGTTAAAATTGATGGGCTCTTCAGCCTGGAGCAGGAGAGCGCAAAAAAGCGACAGGAATGCGGCTAAGGGAAGTGGCTTCACCATGGCAGTTATAGAAAACGACTTCCAAGAATACATTTTGCCTGGTTCCAGTAAAGTCCATACAAATCAGGCAGGGAGTTCCCGATTTTTGATTGGACCGCGCCAATCGAATGGCGCCAGCTGTTTATTGGGATCCGGCTGGGTGGCGCCAGTTATGGATACGCTCCTTGAGTTTAGCTACTATTTCGGGACGACTTTCAGCCAGATCCTTGTTTTCGTGGGGATCGATGGCCAAGTTGTATAGCCGGGCGGGTGGTCTGTCCCATTCATGCATAGCGGCAAATCGGGTAGTGTCGATTCCGGGGTAACGGAGGATCAATTTCCAATCGCCAGACACGCACCAAAGGTATTGCAGGTTCCGGTCTGGATTGCCGATAGTGATGTCCTGAATAGAGTGGGTGACCCCGAAGATGGTATCTCTCTCCTGAGTCACTGAAGGATCCAGGAGGTTTATTCCCGCCAGATCGCTTGGCGCTTCGATCCCAGCGGCAGAAGCGATAGTAGGAAAGAAGTCGATTGCGTGAGCGAGGCTGGATTGCCGTCCGGGCTGAATCTTGCTAGGCCAGGAAAGCATGATGGGTGTACGAACACCATATTCGTAAGGTGATCCTTTGGAACGTAAAGCGTAGCGTTCCCATGCCGCTTGGTTCGGGTCATCCTGGTTCTCGGACCTAGCCCGCCAGCCGTTATCGGCAATGTAGAGGATCAGGGTATTGTCCCGAACGCCTTTTTCCTCCAGATAGCCAACAAGCTCCCCGCAGGTTTCGTCAAACCATTCGCACATGGCGTAATATTTGGATACATCTTCCCTGCGGCCGGTTCGCTGATATTTTTTTAAAAGCCGCTCCGGGGGATTATGTGGAGTGTGAGGTAGAAATGGGGCGTACCAAACGAAAAACGGCTTTTCTTGAACGATCGCTAGATCGATA
>CAZFUD010000059.1:0-18925 GCA_964521705.1 uncultured Opitutaceae bacterium
GCGGATCGCGGGGCTTCCGAGGTTTGGCCAGATCGGATTCTCATTACCCAGCACATTAAGTCTATCGCTCAAGCTCCGTACCAAAATGCCACCGCTATTTCTCAGCGATACAAGCTAATCGCGTATCCGAATACTGCTAACGATGCCAATTTTCAGCCTGACTATTCGGACCTGGAAATCGCCCTGTACGATTTGATAGCTGATAAAGACGAGTCGGAGGATGTTTCAGAGTCCCATCCGGAAGTAATGGCCCACCTGCAAAAGGCTTACGAAAATTGGTTCACCGAGATGGAAGAGACTCGCGAATTTCAGTCGGGAGTAATCCATTTGGGGACAGGAGAGGAAAACCCCGTGTTGCTGTGCCGCTATCAGGATGGGCATCGCCGGTTTGGAACTGATCCTGAGCCCGTTGGTTGGCCTGTGCTTATTGAAGAACCTGGGCTCTATCGAATAACGGTTCGCGATTCGAAGGAATTGCAGCCCAATGGGAGATCGTTGGTGGCTAGCTGGATCGGAAAGATCGAGAGATTGAAGAGCCAAGCGAGTATCCGTTTTATGGAGATTGAGCTTAAAGCCGGAAAAGGGATGCTCGATGTCTGGTTGGAGGATGTATCGGGAAATCCGTTGCCCAAGGATTTCGACGTACTGGTCGAACGAACGGATCTGTAAATCGGAGTACATAGATAAATTAAACTCCGAAGTTCGTTTTGGTGCAGTCTTTCGTTAGGGAGGCCCGGCTCGGCCCTCTATTGGAACGAATTCGGAGGATCGGGCCGATCCTCCCTAAATTCCTGAAGAATCGGTCTTTCATCGGGCGGTCATAGGTTCAGTCCATCACCTTCAGTAGTAGCGGGTTAATCCCGCGTTCTTTAATCTTAATCGCGGCGTAAAGCCGCTCCTACAAGGTAAGCCGCCCACAAAAAAGGCGCTATCTTTCGATAGCGCCTCGAAAATGTATAGTAAGTAGTCTAGGCCTATTCTTCTTTCGATTCGCCTGCTTCGATCGACACTGGCTTGTACCCGCCTATCGATTTGAAGTAGAGCAATATCCCGAGATAGATAATGGCCATGGTGAATGGAATGAACGAATCAGCCTTCAGGGTCTTTCGATCTCCAGTTATGCTAGCATCGACAATGTCCTGGTCTCCGGGATTGGGGCTGCCTTCAGTGACGCGTCCCTGAGACTCGCTTAGCTTGGTCCCGTCTAGTCCTGTAGCTTTCAAGAAGAGGAAGGAGCTAGGAGCGTCGGCTTTCACCACTTCGTAGATCGCCGCGTTCTTTTCTTGAAGCGCTTGACCCGCATAGTGGTCCTTGGCGAACCCGAGACCAGGCGATCCAAGTAGACCCGCGGAGAGCATTCCAATTCCCCCCATGATGCTCATCGCTACAGCACCCGTTTGAGGATAACGGTCGCCTGCGACAGCCAGCATAGTAGGCCAGAAGAACGTTTTGCCAACGGCGTAGATTCCAAGAGCGATCATGGCTCCGATGAATCCGGTCATTCCAGCAGCTAGTTGGAGCCCGACGAAAGCGAGGATGGAGCAAACCAGTAGCAGTCCTACAGGCGACAGCCCCAAACGTTTCTCGATGAATTCGGCACAGAAACGTAGCAGGAACATGATGGTCGATGTCCAGACGAAGAGGATCTTACCCTCGGATGATGAGAGAATATTGCCGGTAATATTCTGAACCCAGCCATCTGTGCCGAGCTCGACGGCCCCGACCAAGGCATGGGCTACGAAAAGAATGAACATCAAAATCGCTCCCATGGAGAACTTGGTAATAAAGCCAATGGCCAAGAGCAGCGCGAAGGCGATTAGATAGCTAAGCGTTTGGGGGAATCCGAGCGAGGCGCTCATGAATAGGGAAAGGAGGTAGCAAATGACCAGGCCGCCTAGGATTCCAACGTCCTTCATCATATCGCCAAGACCGAGGCCTTTTTCATGGGCTTCCGATTTCGGATACTTTTGCCCCATGAACATGAGTCCGTAGATGACGGTGGGGACGAGGTAGATGGCCAACTGCCACTTCCAGTGGATTCCGATTTGGTCATCGAGAACCCATCCAATAACCGCGCCTACGACCATGCCGGCGGGCCAAGATGCGTGAAGGATGTTCAGGTAGTGAGTCCGATTTTCCGGATAAAGCGTTGAGACCAGAGGATTGGCCACCGCTTCTAGAGTTCCATTCGCGTAGGCGAATATAAACATGCCCCAGAATAGATAGTTGTAGGCAGTGCCGGTAGCGGCATCCGCGCTGGGGGCAAAGGTGACGAAGGCGGAAAGCACGTGGCAAACGAGAGCTAGGAGGACGAGTTTTCCGTAACCGATCTTGTCGACGATGACACCACCGATGATGATGCCGAAACAGAATCCGGAAAAGCCCGCGCCACCAATGGCGCCTAGCTGGGCTCCTGTGAAACCGTACTCGCCGGCCCAATTGTCGAATATGCCGCCGCGAACGGCAAAACCAACTCCAGCGGCAAGAATCGCCATGAAGCCGGCCCATAGTAATCTTGATCGATGTATTTCGCTCATATTTAGGAAGAACCTCTCATTAGGGTTAATTGTATGTCTCTCTGCAGAGTCTTGGCCTCGGTCGCTGGAGGGCGGTTCGGGACAGGACGGGGAAAGTGGGAGCAGAAAAACGGTTAATCGTTAAGTCAGCGAGGCAATCACGCGAATGGTTTATGTCCAGCTTTTATGCGCGAATATTTTACAAGCTTCAGGCCAAAACTTCAGTTCGTCCGGAAAATCGGGGGTTTTGAGTAAATTTTTCTCTCTAAGTGGAAAGGTGGTGGGATTCAGGCTGATTCAGCGAGTATTAGGCGCCTCCGCTTCCGACAAAGCAAACCAGCTCAAGTTGATGCTGAAGTGTGATCAGCGGAACTACGGCCGCCAAAGCCGATCGCCCGTCACCGTTGAAACAGTTAATTCGAACCTGCGTACTGATCACGGAGATGGCCCACATCCTGGGCCGTGATTGTCGGTTCTGAGTTAGCGAAACGGGCTTTGGTGTAGTTCAGAGCCTGGGCGATTTCCTCATCGGAAAGAAAGGCGAAGCTAGCCATTAGGTTGTTGTATTGGCGATTTTCGATCCATTCGCTGCCTTGTAGAGCCAGTCTGATCAGGAAGTCGTTGTCGTGGCTGGACAAGCGTTCAGAGCCGATCAAAGAAGGCTGCATGTTGGGCACGCCACTTCCATCGATCTGGTGGCAGGCTAGGCAGTATTGATTGTAAAGAGCTTGTCCTTGCGGGTCTATATCCCATTGGGGGCTGCTCGCGGCAGATGTTGTATCGGATGCGGAAGGCTCAGATTGTTTTAGTGCATTTGAGAAGACGCCTCGCCCTCCGGTGTACATGATTTTCCAAATACGTCCTACTTGGTCTTCGGCCACGTAGAGCGAACCGTCTGGTCCAACTGCGAGGCCTGTTGGGCGATAGGTAGCGGAGTTGGGGGTAAGCAAAGTTTCCGCCCCTTTGAATCCCTCGGCGAAGGATTCATAGTTGCCCGAAGGAAGTTGACCTTCGAAAGGAACGAAGACGACGTTGTAGCCTTGTTGGGGGAGGGGTGCCCGGTTCCAGGATCCGTGAAAAGCGACAAAGGCGCCACCCCGGTATTTCTCGGGAAATTGGGTGGCGTTGTAGAACTGCAGGCCTACCGGAGCCCAGTGCCCAGGGAAGTTTAGAATGGGATCGTCATACAAGCCTGGTTCTGGGCGCTTCATTTTATCGCCACCATATTCCGGATTGATGATGCGAGTACCTTTTTCGTGATCGTAGTAGGTGTAGGGCCAGCCGAAATTCGATCCGGGACTGATGAGCTGAAACTCTTCTGACGGGAGCTCGGCACTTTCGCGCTCGTCGTACAGTTCGCCCCAGTTCTGCATGAGATTGTCGCGTCCATTCTGAACGCCATACAACGCTTTCTTTTCGGGGTCCCATTGGAAGGCAACGTCGTTGCGAATACCGGTGGCGTAGTGGAATCCATCCTCCATTTGCTTCTGCCCGAGCGTATCCGCATCAAACATCCACACTCCTGCGTAGCGTTCGAGCTCGTCGCAAGGATCCTTTCCGGGCGAGCCTTTGGTGCGATCCACTTCCTGGCAGCTGTCCCCGGGCGAGCCCGCGCTCACGTAGAGATATCCTGCATCGTCAAATGTAATGTTCTTGCTGCGATGGTTTCGCGGTGTTGGAAACCCGGATACAACGGTTTCGTAAGGTCCTGTCGGGAGCAGTTTGCGCTTGTCGAGTGGAAAGCGGACGATCTGAGTAGTGGATCCGACGTATAAATAGTCCTTATACAACCTCAGCGATTTACATTGGCTATCCAATTCTCCGAAGTACTTGATGACATCCATAATGCCGTCGGCATCGGTGTCTCGCATGGCCACGATGTATCCGAGATCGATTGGATTCATCAAGGCAGCGTAAATATCGCCGTTGTCTCGAACGGCAATTTGCCGCGTTTCCCCGACATTATCGGCTACGACCAAAGCCTGGAAGCCCTCGGGTAATTCGATGCCTCCGTTGTCACGAGAAACAATGAATTGGGAGAAGGCTGCATTCGGCAAAAGCGTGGGGGTGAGGATGAGAAATGCGGATCGGAGTATTCTCTTCAACATGGGGAACACGCTAAGAGACCAGAAGCGGCGATCAATTCTATTTCCGATGGGCTTTCGGGTGGGGTCGTTTGGAATCAATTTTGGTAGGGCCGACTGAGGACAGTCGGCGGTCCGCACTTGTGTCAGCATAGCTCGTTTGCATTGTAGGAAGCTCGCTTGCGAGCGAATCAATGAGGGTGAATGCCGGGGAAACAATCGCTCGCAAGCGAGCTTCCTACGCTAGATGATCGGATTATTCTGCTTAAGTTAAGCCTGTGTGGACCTGCGGGAGGAAGTTTTTGTCAATGATGCTATCAAAAAGGCGTGGGATCATGGATTGCCATTCGACTCGACATCCAGCACACTAATCGAATGCTTGTTCGTAGATTGTATTGCTGGCCTAGAATGCTCCTCTCTTGGATAGGATTTCTCTTTATTGCGGTCACTGGAGCCATAGCCGAAAGCCGCCCCAACGTCCTCTTCATCGCGATCGACGACTTGAATATCCGATTGGGCTGTTACGGATTCGAGCAGGTTCATTCTCCGAATATCGATCGGCTAGCTAGCGAAGGCGTACGCTTCGATCGCGCTTATTGCCAGTTCCCTTCCTGCGGGCCGAGCCGGACATCCGTTCTGACCGGGTTGCGGCCTAGCGAAACGGGAATGCTGCACAACCGCATGTCATTTCGAGAGCTAGCTCCTAATGCCGTGACGCTTCCCCAGTTGTTTCGCGTGAACGGTTACCACGTGGCTCGCGTCGGGAAGATCTTTCATCAACGTGTCCCGCTCGATATCGGAACGAGCGGGTCGGACGATCCGGGCTCGTGGGACGAGGTGGTCAATCCGATTGGAAGAGATCGGGCGGATGAGGGCTTGATGACGATTTATACGCCTCAGCTCGGAATAGCGGACACGATGGGTTACTTGAAAGCGGAAGGAGAGGACATCGAGCAAACGGACGGGAAGGTAGCCACCGAATCGATTAAGCTCCTCGAGGAGCTCAAGGACGCTCCCT
This sequence comes from uncultured Opitutaceae bacterium, assembly GCA_964521705.1. GTDB lineage: Bacteria > Verrucomicrobiota > Verrucomicrobiia > Opitutales > Opitutaceae > Pelagisphaera. The sequence goes on from CAZFUD010000059.1 coordinate 5,619, forward strand.
TCTTTTTAGCGGTGGGTTTCTATCGCCCACACATACCTTATATCGCTCCGAAAGCCTATTTTGACTTTTACGATCTGGAGGAAACGCGCTTGCCGCAATTGCCTGAAAACTATCGAGCGACCGTTCCGTCTGCCGCGTTGAGCTCTACTCCGGATTGGCCGAACTTTCACACGACTGAACTTGAAGCCAGGGAATGTATTCTAGCTTACGAGGCCTGTGTGGCCTTCGTCGATGCTCAGGTGGGGCGAGTCCTGGAAGCGGTGGATCGACTGGGTTTGCGGGACAATACGATCGTCGTTCTTTGGGGTGATCACGGCTATCATCTCGGCGAGCATGGTTTGTGGCGGAAGAACAGTCTTTATGAAGAGTCTGCTCGAGCTCCACTAATTTTCCGGGTACCCGGTATCGACCCGAGCCAATCGGATTGTTCCCGATTGGTAGAGTTTGTGGATATCTACCCGACGATTGCGGATTTTGCCGGAGTCGGCACACCCGAAGAACTGAGCGGCCTAAGCTTGCGACCGCTGTTAGAAGACCCTCTAGGCGAATGGAACCGTCCGGCATTCACGCAAACGCTATTCCTAGGCGCGCCTGGCTACAGTGTCCGCACGGATCGATGGCGGTACACGGAATGGGGCGATGAAGGAGAGCAGGGGATCGAGCTCTATGATCACAGCATGGACCCTCTTGAAATGGACAATTTGGGCGGTTCCGAAAGGCATGCGCAAACACGGGAGCGTCTGCGGCGGCTCATTGCCAGAAATTGGCCTAATCGGTGAGGGTTTAGCTTTCGGTGTAGAGTCGCCGCAAGCAGCGACCCTACAAATTTCGGACCTTTTGGACTCTCGCCTAGCTATCCTCTATGGGAATTTCAGTCCAGCCGCTTATAATCCTGTAGATTTTCTATCGCCAAAAAATTTCCGGATTTTTTGTTAATCTTGCGTGTCTTATTGGGATATGTCTCTAGTTACTGCCGTTTCCCATGGACCTGAGGATCCAGATGCCTTAAAAGGCGAAGAAATTGCTGAGCCTTACGATAAAGGGCGCCCCTAATTTTATGCATCCAAAGTTTACCGCGTCCGATGAATCAAGTGTGGCTAGCGCTGGCGCTATGCCGTGCAGTTTAGTTCGATTTTTGCAATACGGTATGTCGCAAGCGACAACCCTACGATTGGCGCTAAGAACCGGCATCGGTTTGACGACCTCGGCCCTAGCTTTCGATCCTGGGTACGCCACCTCAGACGAAGCCGCAGACATGGAGCGGCTTTTCACTCTCAGGGTGAAGCCGATGCTGACGGAAAAGTGCCTAGGGTGCCATGGAGATCCGGCTAAGGAGGTTAAGGGGGATTTTCTCGTAACTACTCGCGAGGAGCTTCTCCGTGGCGGCGAGTCGTTTGATGATGTACTTATCCCCGGCGACGCGGATTACAGCTTTATTATGGAAGCGGTTCGTTGGGAGGATCCTGACTACGAAATGCCTCCAAAAGAGAACGACCGCCTCTCTGAGCAGCAAATCGCCGATCTCGAAACTTGGATTAATGCCGGAGCTCCTTGGCCGAATGATGAGACCCAGGAAGCTATTCGGGTGGCTGAGCGCGAGGTGGAGATTAATGACGAAGGGATGCTTTTTAAGACATCGGGCGGTTTGATTGATGAATGGACTTATCGTCGTTATCAGCCGGAAGACATGTGGGCCTTTATGCCGGTGGAAAAGCCAGAGGTGCCGAGGAGCGAAGGGCTAGGCAATCCGGTTGACGCTTTCGTGGGCGCCAAGCTGGAGGCAGCCGGGTTCCAGCCGGCCCCGATGGCTGACGCCAGAAAACTGATTCGCCGGGCTACTTACGGCTTGATCGGACTCCCGCCGACTCCAGAGGAAGTTGAAACCTTCGTCTCTGCGGCCGAGCAAGACTTTGACAAGGCTTGGGCCGAGCTCGTGGATCGTCTTCTGGATAGCCCGCACTATGGAGAGCGCTGGGGGCAGCATTGGCTAGATGTTGCTCGGTATGCGGACACAGGCGGACTTTCGAACGATTACGAGCGCTCCAATGCTTGGCGATACAGAGACTACGTGATTCGCTCCTTCAACGAGGATAAACCCTACAATGAGTTTGTAGTTGAGCAAATTGCTGGTGATGAGCTCGCTGATGTGTCAGTTCGCGAACGCCTGAACAACGATGTGGAAGCCGTGCGGGCCGTTAATGACTCAGGTGAATACAACGAGCAGGAAATCGAATGGATGATCGCTTCCAGTTTTCTGCGAATGGGTCCATGGGATTCGGCCATGATTCCCAAGGACGAGGCTCGGCAGATTTACATCGACGATGTCTTAAACTCCGTGGGCCAGACATTCCTAGCGACAACGATGCGTTGCGTTAAGTGCCACGATCACAAGTTCGATCCGATCCCGACCAAAGATTATTATCGCATGTACTCGGCTTTTGCGGGAACACAACTTGCAGAACGCCCCGCAGCCTTCCACCCCAAAGAAAATCTAAACGGCTTGGAAGAGGGCGCTGCTATGGTTGAACTTTTGCACAGTTTCGCCGTGGAGAAAAAGGAGGAGCTATACGACAAGCGAGAAACAGCCGCTCGTAAATGGTACGACGAGAACGATCGCGAATATGTCGATCACGCCACTCGCAAAGATATGCCTGACGATATTAAGCCGCCCAGGCATGTAGGACTGGACTATACCGAGCAAGGGAAACTCAAAGTTCGGGAGCAAGATGACTGGGTCTGGGAACGTCGCAAGGAGCGCTATGAGCCCATGGTCCAGAGCGTCTACAACGGTCCCGCTCCCAAGAGTTTCAATGCTCGCAAGCTGAGGGTCGTCGGTCCGGAAAAACTGGAAGATACGCTAGAGAACCATATCTTGACTGGAGGGTCATTAACCGCCCTTGGCGATAAAGTAGTGCCAGGCGTTTTGAGCGCTGTTGGGGTTCCACTGGGTGATAATATCGACGATCCGTATGCAATATCTGAAGACAGCATAGATGGACGCCGCACTGCGGTCGCGAGATGGATCGCTGATCCACGCAACCCGCTGACTACACGTTCATTTGTCAATCGAGTTTGGCAGCACCATTTCGGAAAGCCGATCGCCGGGAATCCCAATAATTTCGGAGCCAAAGGAGGCAAGCCTACTCATCCGGAGCTGCTGGATTGGCTGGCGGCCGAGTTCGTCGAAGGAGGATGGAAAGTCAAACGTCTACATCGGCTGATCATGCTTTCGGATTCCTATCGCCAATCGACTTTGCATCCGGATAGGGAAAAGCTGGCTACCGTCGATCCGAACAATGAATTGCTGGCCTTTCATACGCCGCGTCGGTTGACCGCCGAGGAATTGCGGGATGGCATGTTGAAAATTACAGGTGAATTGAATCCGGAAATGGGTGGTATGTTCATCCAGCCTGAGATCAATATGGAAGTGGCTCTCCAGCCACGAATGATTCAGTTCTCCATCGCGCCCGCCTATCAGCCATCGCCGAGACCGGAGCAACGGAATCGTCGCAGTATTTACGCGTACCGAGTACGTGGCCAGGCGGATCCATTCCTGGAGATATTCAATCAGCCAAACCCGAATGACTCCTGCGAAATGCGGGACGCTCCTTCCGTTTCACCGCAGGCGTTCACCATGCTCAATAGCGATTTGATAACCGATCGTTCGATTGCTTTTGCAGATAGGCTGATGACGGAAAGCGACAGTTTCGACGAACGGGTGGCCAGCGCCTTTGAGCTGGCCTTGGCACGCGAGCCTGACCAGGAAGAAAGATCCCGATCGCTCGCCTACGTTGAAGAAATGCGCGAGTATCATAAAAACCATGATCCGGATCCGGTGAGCTACCCGACAAGCGTGACTCGATCGCTCGTGGAAGAGTTTTCCGGATTGCCCTTCGAATTCGAGGAGATCCTACCGGTGTTCGAAGATTACACGCTGGACAAGAAAGCTAGCGATGTCGACGCCGACACTAGAGCCCTCGCCGACCTCTGTCTGGTCCTATTCAACAGCAACGAATTTGTACACGTTTATTGAGAAGAATAACTAACCACGGATTATCACGAATCTCAAAATATGAATTGGAGCCGATTGGCGAAATTCGTGGGGGAAGAAAACGAAATTTAATCCTTAATACCTATGCCCTCATCTTTTCAAAACCACATCTGCTCACGACCGGTTTCCACACCTGCTACACGTCGTGAGTTTCTCTGCGGTTTAACCGCTTCTCTTGGGTCGCTAGCGATGACCGACATGTTTGCCAAGGATCTTCCGGCAGCCGTAGCCAGAGGGCCATTATCTCCGAAAGATCCGATGATGCCGGCAAAAGCGAAAGCGGTAATTATGCTCTTTATGGAGGGCGGGCCAGGCCATATGGATACTTTTGATCCCAAGCCGGAATTGCAACGTCTGCACAAGGCAGAATCTACATTGGCCAAAGAAGGAGATCCCTTTAAGTTCTTCGTGGGCAGCCCGTTCAGTTCTCGCAAGGTGGGGCAGTCAGGGATCGATATGTGCGATCAATGGCAATACATGGCGGATCCTGAAATCGCCGATGAGCTATGTAATTATCGCGGCTGTCAGGCGGAGTCAGTCAATCACCCGGAAGCCCTGTTCCACATGAATACAGGTAGCCGCTTGGGCAGTGACCCGGCGATCGGAGCTTGGACGACCTATGGGCTCGGTTCCATGAATCAGAATCTTCCTGGCTACGTGGTTATGACCGAGTTGGCTATGCCGCAAGGCGGGTCGGGCAATTGGTCCAATGGCTTCTTGCCGGCCCATTATCAAGGTACGCGTCTCCGGCCAACTGGATCGCCGATTCTCGATTTGAAGTCGCAGTCGAACAAGACCCGCGAGCATCAGAGGATGGCTCTAGACGAGTTGGCTTTCTTGAATCAGAAGCATGCTAACTATCATCCGGAACACGCGGATCTAGCAGCTCGTATGGAAAGTTATGAACTCGCGTATCGCATGCAGATGGAAGTTCCGGATGTTATCGATATTAAGAACGAGCCAGAGCACGTTCGGGAAATGTATGGCATGAACGACGAAGATACCGCTGTATTCGGTAAGCAATGCCTGATGGCTCGCAAGCTTGTCGAGGAAGGAGTTCGTTTCGTGCAGATTTTTTCGGGTGGATGGGATAGCCATGATTATCTCGAGAAAGGCCATACTTCTCGCATAAGGAGCGTTGACAGAGGAATGGCGGCTTTGATCAAGGATTTGAAACAACGGGGGATGCTAGACGAGACGCTGGTTATCTGGACGGGCGAGTTTGGACGCACGCCGGATAACAACAAGCGAGGTGGAGTGTATTCGTTAGGCCGAGACCACAATGCGGAAGCGATGACGATGCTGCTAGCTGGTGGTGGCGTCAACAAGGGGACTATTGTTGGAGCGACTGACGAGTTGGGGAAGAGCGCTGTTGAAGTCGTTCACCCGATTCGTGACCTGCATGTTACTTTGCTTCACCTGCTTGGTCTCGACGATAACAAACTTACCTACCTACACGGAGGCCGCTACAAGCAGCTATCGCAATTCGGCGGACAGGTTATTCCTGACCTTATTGCATAGGTTTAGGACTTTAACAAAAAGGATACGCTCCTCCATCGCTGCATGATCCCGCTACGCGGGAGCATGATGACGATAGTTCTTATTTTTCTAGTTTCTGGATCTTTATTTATAGGGTTTTTTTGCGACTTTCACTCTGATATTTGTAAAACAGCTTAGACGACCTCTCATTTTGCCCCCGCTGGGCGGGATCATGTAGCTCCGCATCATGGGGCGTATCCTGTTTAATAATGAAATTGTTCCCATCGCTCGCTATCGTATTCGTCTTATCCTCATTAGCGATTAGTGCCCAGCCGAACGTCATTCTCATAGTTACGGACGATCAGGGATATGGGGATATGTCGGTTCATGGGCACCCTTGGCTGGATACGCCGAATCTGGATCGATTGCACAACGAGGGTATCAGTCTGGACGACTACCACGTAGATCCCTACTGCACTCCCACTCGCGCGGCATTAATGACTGGACGCTACAGTGTTCGGGTTGGGGCATGGGCGGTAACGGAAGGTCGACAGCTCTTGAATCATGATGAAACTACCATGGCCGATGTGTTTGCGGCCTCTGGCTATCGCACGGGCATGTTTGGAAAATGGCATTTGGGAGACGCCTATCCCTATGCTCCGCGGTATCGAGGGTTTCAGGACACGGTTCATCACTTAGCTGGGGGAGTTGACGAAATCGGTAATCCGGTGGGCAACGACTATTTCGATGACATTTACTACCGCAATGGCGTAGCGGAAAAATTTGAGGGCTATTGCACGGATGTATTCTTCGACGAAACCTTGCGGTTTATAGACGAGGGGAAGGCGTCAGGTTTCGATAAGCCCTTTTTCATCTATCTGCCTTTAAACGCTATGCATGGCCCTCTGACGGTGGACTCTAGCTACTCAGATCCTTTTCTTGCCAGAGGTCTGCATGAGTCGCTCTCGAAGTTCTTGGGAATGGTTCAGAACTTTGACGAGAATCTAGGTCGGCTTCTGGATTCATTGGATGAGTGGGGGATAGACGAGAATACGATCATCGTATTCATGGGCGACAATGGTACGGGTGGCGGTTACGATCCGAGAACTGGACGAGGCTTCAACGCGGGTATGCGAGATAAAAAGGGCTCCACTTACGAAGGCGGGCATCGAGTGGCCTGTTTTATACGCTGGCCCGGAACTCTTGAGGGCGGCGGGAGTGTTGAGGAGCTTACCGCCCATTTGGATTGGTTGCCGACCTTCGTTGAATTCTGCGACTTGAAAACTTCTGAAAATTCGAGTTTCGATGGGAAGAGCATTGCCGCTTTGCTGAAAGGCGAGGCAAGGAGTTGGGGCGAACGGGCGCTCTTCGTCAACCGCCAAGCTGACCAGCTAGAAATGTGGCATCCAGGAGTTGATCCCAAAGCGAAGTATCCCAGTCGGACCGTGCTCACAGAACGGTGGCGCTTGGTCAATGCGGAGTTGTACGATATCGTTCAAGATCCCGGACAGCAACGCGACGTAGCCAATCAGTATCCGGAAGTAGTGGAGAATCTGAATCTGGCCTACCGCGAGCACTTCGAAAGTGTAACCAGTCATGGCGGAAAATATACCTCATTTTTTATCGGCTCCCCCAAAGAGAATCCGACTCGGTTCACAACCCGGGATTGGCACCATACCGATGGCGGAGTCATTTGGAAGATGTCGCTGGTGGAAGACGATTCGGTCTTCGTTAACGGGTTTTGGGCTATGGATGCTCAACAAGAGGGACGTTACAATATTCGCTTATCGCGCTTCCCCAAAGACGCGGAGCAGCCTATAGGGGCGAGCAAGGCTCGTATTCGCCTGGGCGAATACGCGGAAGAAAAGGATCTTCAGCCGACGGACGCATTCGTCGATTTCGAGATGGAGCTTCCCAGAGGAGAGACCTTATTGCAGACCTGGTTCACTGACGCGGAAACTCAGAGGGAGCGGGGCGCCTACTACGTCTGGGTCGAGTACCTGGGTAGGTAGTTATTTCAGTTCTAATTCTCGATCCAGACGGGCTGGGTAAAAGCCCCGTTTTTGGCGATATCCCAAACTTCGATACGAGCCCATTTTCGGTCCGACAGATCGACATCCAGAGCTAAGTCGCGCTTTCCGAATTCCTTTGTATCGATCAGACTGACACGTTCTCGATAGATACGATTTCCGTCGCCTGATACGACTTCCAGTCGATCGAGTGGGTAGGTCCATTCGAGGGAAGCCTTGAGCTTAGTGGCTCCGCTCGCTTGGCTCTTGGACAAGCTACCGCCGCTCTCCTTGCCGCCGATGGAAAAATCAGTGATGAGAATCTCGCCGGTCGTGACGAAGAATCTTCCCTGGCTCAGGACGTCTAGTACTGGTTGCCAGCCATCTTTATATTCGGGTACAGAGTCGAGTTTTAGGTAGTTGATGTTCATGGTGCCGAACAATTCGTACCCCTTAAAGATCTTGAAGATATCGACTTCGCCGATCGTGTATTTCTTGTGTCCCCAGTTCGCCATATCGTCTTGGAGATCGATCACTCGCCAGCCAAGAGAGTCGCGGGAATAGTCGGCGGGCATAGCCTTCCAGGCGCCCCCAAGAAACCGATCGCTTTGGAACCAATCGGTTTCCTTATAGGCATCGGGAAATCCCGTGGATCCTTTGATTCGAGCGTGAGCGGTCCAAGCTAGTCCATCCTCTCGTTTCAAAAGCTCGTAGACATCTTCTTGGCTTCCCACGTGATACACGGTACCGAAGTCCGGGAGTTCCTGTATGAATGGCTGTCCCTCATTTCGATTCAGCACCCAATTGATGGGTTTTGGGAAAAAGCTGATCCAGTGGCCGCCTAAATGAACGTTGGGTTCTTCTCCGGGAAGCAGAAGAAAGCCTTTTCCGGAAAGCCGCTCGCACTCCTCATGCATGACCTTTAACTGAGCCAACCGCTCATCAGTTCCCATTCGCGGGGTAACACCTTTGTGGAACTCAGCCAGATGGACGATATCCACGCCCATCTTTTTGAATACGTCGACGAAGTCGGGTCGTTCCAGTCCTTTGGGTATTCCACCCACATTTTGTTCGCGCTGCTTCTCTATGTAGTCGAGAGAATGTTCTACATGATAATGGCTGGTGAACGTCTTGTATCCGGGCAATTCTTTAAACTGGTCCCCTCGCGTATAGCGAGTCACAGTAGCTAAATTTCCATGACCATGGCCTTTGGAAATGAAAATGAGCGCCCCCAGCTTTTGCAGGGATCCAGGAGGAGCATTGACCCAAGGCACGTATCGGCGGTCGCCTATGCTTGGCTGTCGAATTCCGAAGGCGAAGCCATCGACCATATCCAGATACTCATGCCCAGCCCAATTGTAGCCGTAGTTTTCAGCGAAATCGAGGGGGTAGAGGTATTGGTGAGGGAAAGGCGAAATGGCTATAGATCCACTACGCGAACTGAGGGCTAGGGACCGGTACCGCGTCTCATATACCTTAGCGGTTTCCTTGACGATATCCGAGGATTTCGGTTTGCCGAAGGGATCAATCCATTGCAGCTTAAGATCTTCAGTATCTTGTTTCGCTAGACCAACATGATACAAAAAGGCCGTTGCTTCCCTGTCGGTGGACACGCGAGCCTCCATATTGAAAAATGGGCTGCCCTCATAGAAAGTGAATGCTATTGATCCGGAGAAATGGACGCTCTTTAAGCCATCGATCTCGATAGTTGTCCGATTTCCTTCAGAATAAACGCGGGCTGCAGTCGGTGACAGGTATCCCTTTTCGACCGAGTAGGGCCGTGTGGGTACCCGGTCGAAGAAGATAGACCACCCTGATCGCTTTTCCAGATCTCGCTCGCCGATCCAGAACAGATAGTTGGGATCGAGATTCGTCATTATCGCCTTCCCATCCAGGCCTATTTCACGAACGAGGGGCCCGGCTGGATTGTTTCCTCTGCGTGGAATGAATTGAAACTCGATGTGGGCGGTATCTCGCTTGGTCTGCCAGTCGAGACGAAACCCGGTTTCTGTCTCGGCGAAGGCGAACGAATTGCCGGATTCGAAACCTGTTCGATCGATCTCGATTCCAAAGGCCCACGAGCAGCAGAAAAGGGAAAGAAAAGCTGAGAAAGTCTTCATTGGGGCATCCATTCGAGAATTTACCGATTTACCTAAAGCTCGGAAGACCCTAATGGCAAAGCAATTGGCTGGACCTCGAAAGCCCAGCCGGTAATCAGGCGGATCCCATAATAGGCGCGAAACAAGAAGTTGTCTTTCCCGATGCATTTGCTTGGCTTGAATTCCTATGTCTTTAGCGCCCTTCTCGAAGCCCCTGCTTCTATTCGTCTTTTGCCTCTTAGCTATCGCCCCATTTACTCAGGCGAAACCGCATGTTGTCCTTGTTTCCGGCACTTTGCACTATTCGCCCGAACTGACACTGCCAGCATTTGCTGAGGAGCTGGAACGTTTTGGCTTTGATACGACGGTCGTTATAGGCCGCGGGGATCCGGAAAAGCAGACTTCGAACGTGCTTCCAGGAATTGAAGCCTTGGACGATGCGGATACAGCGATCTTCCTCATGCGATTCTTAAAGTTGCCAGATGCGGAGTGGGCTCCAATCGAACGCTATCTGAAAGCCGGGAAACCGGTAATAGGCCTGAGAACAGCCACACACTCGTTTAAATATGCGAAAAACCATCCTCGATTTGAGTGGAATGACGGTTTTGGTCGCCGGGCCATGGGGACCCCCTATGTTGTGCACCAGCAGGGCACGACTGAAATATCCGTTATCGAAAAGCGTCGCCAACATCCGATTTTGGCAAACGTCTCCAAGTCGAATTGGACATCCCAGGGCACGCTTTACTTAACCCGGTTGGAACCGGGCTGCATTCCCCTCGTGATCGGAACAGGTCAGGGACGCATGCGACTGCTGGAACGGGATATCGGACCCGTACAGGTAAATACGAGCGAAGCGGATATCGTCGCCTGGGCCTGGGAAAATGAATGGGGAGGAAAGGTCTTCGGTACGTCATTTGGCGATCCAACGGATTTCGGAGAAGAGTCTTTCACGCGAATGCTTTTAAATAGCGTATTTTGGTCGCTGGATATGCCCGTTCCTTCGGCTGACCAGAAAGTCTCCACCTGGAAGATCCAGCGGGCGGACAAATAGAATTGAGCGAATAAATATGATGAATACAAACCTAGCCATCTACTTCTTGGCACTCTGCTTGCTGATTCCTTGCAGCGCTGACGATCGACCAAATATCCTTTTCATCCTCGCTGATGATCAATCGCCATTCGACCTGAAAGCCTACAATCCGGACTCGGATTTGGATACGCCAAATCTCGACCGTTTGGCTCGGGAAGGCACAATTATCGATGGAGCCTACCACATGGGGGCTTGGGTTGGCGGGGTTTGTACGCCTTCGAGACACATGATCATGAGCGGTCGCACGGTTTGGCATATTCCCGACAAGCCAGGTCGAACGGTAAATCCGCACGTGACCAATCCCATCCTCGTCCCTCCCGACCTGGCGGATTACACGATGCCTGCCGTATTCAATCGAGCTGGATACGATACCATGCGCACCTGTAAGCGTGGGAATAGTTACGAGGCGGCCAACGAGCTATTCACCGTTCGCCACGACGCTACTAAGCGGGGCGGAACGGCGGAAACGGGCAGCGAATGGCACGGTGATCGCGTCATGGAATTTCTGGAGGATCGCGGTAAGCGAAAGGATGACGATCCATTCCTGATCTATTTCGGGTTTTCCCATCCCCACGACGTGCGAGATGGTACGCCTGAGTTGCTAGCCAAATACGGGGCGACGAATCACGAAGACAAAAATTCGTTGCCGCCGGTATATCCGAACCAACCAGAGCTCCCTAGCAACTACTTGCCGGAACATCCTTTTCATCACGGCCATAAAAATTTGCGGGACGAGGTAGCGGTGAGCGGCGTTTGGGAGCGACGAGACGAGCGTACCATACGCAACGAAATCGGCCGCCAATTCGCCTGCAGCGAAAACATCGATATTCAGATTGGCCGGGTGCTGGAAAAGCTGGAAGCCATGGGCGAGCTAGAGAATACCTACATCATCTATACGGCGGATCATGGTATGGCCATAGGGCGCCATGGATTGCAGGGAAAACAGAATCTCTATGAGCATACCTGGAGAGTGCCCTACATCGTTATGGGTCCCGGGGTGAAAAAAGGGAAACGAGCGCAAGGGAATATCTACCTTATGGATACGCTCCCCACTATTTGCGAGATGGCTGGAATCAATATACCACGAACGGTCGAGGGAAAAAGCTTCCTCTCAGTTCTGGAAGGGAGCCGTAAACCTTTGAGGAATACGCTCTACGGCGTCTATTGCGGTGGCTCCAAGCCGGGAATGCGTAGCATTCGCATTGGGGATTGGAAGCTGGTCAAGTTCGACGTCTTGGATGGAACTGTTCGAGAGACCCAGCTATTCAATCTCGCCAAGAATCCGCACGAGTACATTGCTGAGCACAATCGGAAAAACCGTTGGGAAACCGACTTGGCGGAGGATCCACGCTACGCCAAAAAGCGCGAGGAGCTCGAGGCCGCCCTCATCGCGGAAATGAAACGCCTGGACGACCCTTTCCCTCTTTGGGATCAATAGTAGCCAGGCGGGGTTGACTATCCTTAGTCGGCCGAATCGCCTTATCCCAATGCTAGGGCCGCTTGCGCGTCTCGCCCGCAGCCTTGGCGAAGGCGGATCCCGAAGCAGCCGAAGAGTAGCGCAGGCATCCTGCCTGTGTCTCTAGCCCCCTTTACAGGCTGGAAGCCTGTGCTACTCTTTTTAGATCTCCGAGGCTTACCGCGTTTCACGTCGAGCTACGAATAGCCCTTTTTGTGTGGTGATGTACAAGGTGTTGTCATCTCCGGCAAATGCGCAGTTGGTCACCTTCTCATCGGGCATTGAGATCATCCCCGTTTACTCTCCGTCCCTTGTATCGAATATCCAAACACCTCCCAAGCAGGTAACATAGAGCTGGTTTTTGGAATCGATCGCCATGCCGTCCGCTCCATGCTCGGAGCCTTTCGTTTCGATCTCCGCAAACAACGTTCCTTCACCAGCCTCGCTTTGGCTATCGTCGATGGGGAAAGCGTGTACCTTACGGGCTCTGTATTCGGTTACGAAAAGCGTTTGCTCGTCTTTAGAGAGAAGGACGCCATTGATACCCGGTAGCTCAGTGATAAAGGGTATGACGGTTGCATCGTGATTGATACGATAGACTGTCGCATGCCGAGGCATAGTGAAGTAGGCGTTTCCGTTCGAGCTGACCGTAATGTCATTAGGCCCGCCTTTGCCGGGCGATTCGGCTGCCCAGAGGGTAGTAATCGATCCGTCCGTTTCCAGCCGACTGGCTCGACGTCCTAGCATCTCGCACATAAGCAGCCGTTTCTGACCATCGAAGGCCATTCCATTGGCGCCGCCAGATTCGCTCCGAATGATCCGTAACGCTCCTTTGGCCGGATCGTATTCATGAACCTTATGAGCGAATATTTCCGTGAAGAAGAGCCGATTATTCTCAGCATCCCAAACGGGGCCCTCGGGCGTTTCCAGATCGTAAGCGATTTTCTCTACTGACCAGGAGTCTGCGCTTGAGGATCCTGAATTGACGGCAGCAATAGCGATAATGAAGCAGAAGATTCTCATTGGCAGGCAGGTAAGATTTTTCGAATCTGTATTCGCGAAGCGAATCCTATTGGCTCTGGCGAAGTCAGAGACTCCTAGTCACGCGAAGCGAGGCGTTGAC
>CAZFUD010000060.1:0-18874 GCA_964521705.1 uncultured Opitutaceae bacterium
CGGAAGTTTCGCGAAAGAGATTGCCGCCCAAAGCCGCCAAACCGGCAGGATTATTGAATCGGGAAAGCTGTAATTGCGCAGTCCCTACTTCTACCGAATCTCTCAAGAAAGTGATGATGCCACCTTCGTTGATCACGATAGCGTTGGCCTCTGTCGGAACTGTTATCCCCGGCTCCAAAGTCATTCCCTGGCTGGTCGTCAATTGACCATCGGGACCACGCTTGAACCCGCCATCCCTCGTATAGAGCGTATCTCCGTTTTCGTTTTCGACTGAGAAAAATCCATCTCCGACGATCGCCACGTCGAGCTCCTCGTCAGTTCGGTTCACCTGGCCCTGAGTAAATACCTTAGACGTCGCCACAACCTGGGTACCGCTACCCACTTGTATACCCGTGGGGAGAATACTGCCTCCAGAGTCGGCCCCCACAGACTTGGGCACTTGATAGAACATGTCCTGAAACTCGACTTTGCTCTTCTTGAATCCAGTCGTATTCACGTTGGCGATATTGTTGGAGATGACGTTCAAGTTCGTCTGCTGGGCCTCCATACCGCTCGCTGCTGAATAAAGTGAGATACTCATAATTTCTTGTGGCTAATGGTTAAAATCTGTTCGCCTAGGTGCGGCCCCCCAAAGTCTGGATTGCCCGATCGAGCAATTCGTCTTTTCCGCGAATCACCTGCTGGTTGATTTGAAAGGCCCGGGACACATTGATCAAATTGACCATCTCGGTAGTATTGGATACATTACTCTGCTCCAAAGCTGCGTGACGAATGGCGATCTGATCAGGCTCCATATGAAACGCTTCCGTTTTTGTATTGGGGTTCATCAAAAATCCCCCGTTGGTTCGCACTAGTTGGCTAGAGCCACCTGTATTGCGCACCCCCAGGCTAGCGATTTGCTGACCGTTCTGACTGATCGCTCCGTTACGATCGCTTTTGATCTTACCGCCATCCGGCAGCAATTGAATAACATTACGTTCGTCATCCATCACATGGTAACCCTGCTTGCTGACTAGCTCACCTTGATCGTTTATCCTGAACTGGCCATCCCGAGTCAGAACTAGCTGCCCGTCTGGAGTTCGAAGCTCAAAGAATCCTTCTCCTTCGATCGCGAAGTCAGTGTGGATTTCCGTATTGATGATGCTGCCTGTGGAAAAATCTACCCCCCCTTTTCCCGCAGCTGTAATTGACTCGCGAAAAAGCGTCTTATCGAAGGAGCCCTCGTATCCGACCATCCCAGTCTTCTCACCCTCAAATGAAAGGATCGCCTTCTTGTAGCCAGGGGTAGACGCTTGGGCCATGTTCTGAGCTATGGCATTATTCCAAGACTCCAAGCCAGACATGGAAGCTGCATTTTGATAGATACCACTCAACATTTGGCAGAACGCAAAGCAGTCTACATGCCAAAAACGTAAATAGCTACCTATCAGATACTTAAGATTTCACTACCATGGCCAGGCAGATTTTGCCCGCCCTCCGGACCATTCAGGCCTCGTAGTCGCAATCGATTTCAGTAACTTGCCCGCAGGAACAAGTGACCACGATTTTCGTCACTCGGCCCTCTTCGGTAATGTAGGATACCCGGCTTCCGCCCTCTCCTTTTCCCTCGTTGAGGACCGCATCTTCAGATTCGGGCGTGATATCGGCGAATTCCTGGTCCAACCCCGCACGCTTCCGGCTTTGCCCATCGGATTGCTTGGGCTGATCTCCCAAATTTTCACGGCCTGAAAGGAAATTATCCATTAAATATCGCTCGATTTTACTCGAAAAGAGGGCGATTAGGATCCTCTTCGAAATCCAGCGTGTTGAAGGTTTCCGATAAAACAAGGCTTATCGAAATCCGGTCGTTCGCGTCCGCTTCTGGATGCACGAACGGGAGTGGTTGCGTATCCCCATATGCGCTGATGGCGTCGAATTGCTCCGGATCGACTCCATAGAACTCCATCAGCCTCCGAGTGGAATTGGCCCGGTCGCTCGATAGCTCCCAGGCGGAATAGTTCTCCTCCCGGGCTTTGAAACCTTCGGAAACGTATCCCTCGAGGCGCACCTTGAAAAAGTGTCGGTGAACGAGCCAAGACATTTGCTCAATCACGAACTCTCCCCAGTCGGTGTATTGGGCTGTACCTTCGACAAAGAAGGGGTGGGCATCGCGGTCGTAAAGGGTGATTATCAGTCCATCGCTGGTAACTTCCAAATCGATAGACTTTTCCGGATCCGCGCTGTCGACGTTGAGCAATTCCATGAATGCCTGGGCCATATTGAGAAGGACCTTCAAATCCGAAACCTTGGCCCTTCCCTTCTTCTGGCCTTCCGATTCGCTCCGAGAGCTTCCTTCCTTGGGCATAACGCCCATAGACGCGTCTAGAGGCGTGTTGTATGGATCCTGGAAGAACTGGGCCATCTCCACTCGATCCTCCTCGCTTTGGGAGGTCAGCCACAGAACCATGAAAAGAGCCATCATCGCGGTAACGAAATCCGCATAGGCCACCTTCCAGGCTCCTGCATGATGTTGGTTGCTCGGCTTCGACATCGTTCAACTAAGCGGGTCAGTTGCTGGTCGCGGACTTGAGAATGTTTTCAAGATCATCCGCATTGGGAACGAGCCCCGCCTCAAGGCTTCGGCGAGCTAGCTCGATAGCCATGATTGGAGCCAAGCCTCGAGCAAACGCCCCAATTGCCCTAGACATGCAAATATAGTAGTTCTCTTCAGCCTCGTTGCCGAACTCGATCAGATTACAGATCGGATTGATAAATCCGTAGGCGGCGAAAATCCCGTAGAAGGTACCACTCAAAGCGGCGGCAACCTTCTTGCCGATCATCAAAGGACCTTGATCAATGAAGCCCATGGTTACGATAATACCCATAACCGCCGCCACAATTCCGATACCCGGAAGCGAGTCGCCCACCAAATGGAGAACATTGATAGGCCCGTGAGCCGAGTGCTTCTTGGCATCGATCTCTGCCTTGAGCAGTGGCTCTAATTGATCTGGCTTGATCTTGCCATCGATGATCGGTCTGAGAGCCGAACATAGAAAATCGACCTTGTCCTGGTCCGCCAGGAATTTTGGATAGTTTTGAAAAATCGAACTGGATTCAGGAGCGCTCACATGCTCATCGAGAGCTAACAAGCCGTTGCGGCGCCCGAGCATGAACATCTCGTACATGATCTTCATGAGATCCAGATAATCGTCTTTGCTAGGCCCACTCCCTTTGAGAGCCTTCATCATCGCCCCGATCGTGCGGATGATAACATCCTTGGGGGCGCAGACAATGACAACCCCCAAAGTGATGCCACTCAACGCAATCACCTCAGAAAGGTGAAACAGCGACAATGGTTTGCCGCCAGCCAGCACGAACGCAGTCAGCGTCGATGCGATGACGACTATATATCCGATAATGATAAACATGACTCTGGATCTCCTCTATCGACTGAAATCCGGAGAGCTTTACGGCGGAAATGCGGTAGTTACTTATGCATCACGCTGGTGATATAGCTTCGCAAGCTTATGATAGCCTGAGAGTGAATCTGGCATATGCGAGATTCCGTCAGACTAAAGACCTCAGCGATTTCCGCTAGGCGCATATCCTGGAAATAGTACATGGCGAGCACCTTTCGGGGCACTTCAGGAAGCTGATTGATACGCTCGGCAACCAATTGAGTCACCTCGTCCTTTTCCATCTTGGAGGTCACGGGTACGATTCCCTCGTCTGGGATGATTTCATTGAGATCCGTCGACTCCGAGTCGTCCCCACCACCCGTCGAGGCCGTTTTGTCCAAGGGAAGAAAGCTAATTGGGCGCACCTCGGCCATGAGCTGATTGTACTCCTTGTGCGTGAGGCCTAGCTCTGCCCGGATTTCCTCTTCTTCCGCAGGGCGGCCCAGCTTTTGCTCTAGCTCCTCAACGGTGGCCCGCAGTTTCTTGAAGTTAGTCCGGGCGTTCCGGGGCATCCAATCCATGCGACGCAACTCGTCGAGGATGGCTCCGCGAATACGCATGGCAGCATAGGACCCAAAGGACTTTTTCTGCTCTGGATCGTACTTCTTAAGTGCATTTATAAGTCCCATTATACCAACACTATGCAAATCCTGCTCGTCGATATGAGAGGGCAAATTAATTTTGATGCGAGCCACGATGGACTTAACCAGTGGCAGATAGGTCTCGAAAAGGGCTTCTTGCTGAACCGGCGGCTTCGACGATTCGTCATTCTTTTCGTAGGCTTTGGCTGCTTTCGCCTTGTCCATCCTAACTTCTTCTCTGGGGCTCTTAACTATCGATTGGTTCATTGGTGTCATTTCCCTATACGGGTTTCGCTGATTGCTCTTTAGCTTCTTGTCTCTTGCGCTCCTCAGCTTCGACCATTGCCGCGACAGCAGTCTGATGCTTCTCCATGAGCATTTGCTTCACATTCCTTATCCAAATTGAAGTCACCCATCGGAACAGAATCCCGACTACGATGCTTCCGATGCTCGCCTGGAAAAGAGACTCGACTGGAGTCTTTCCCGCAAGCAATGCCATGACGTAAACCACGCCAAATCCTACTAAACCTCCCAGGGCGATAGCGAACTTCATACGGATGCCACCGCCTTCCCACTCTCGATCGATTCCTCAACACCCGTTTCAACCCGTTTGTCCGCCTTGGCCAGGTTTCGCCCCTGCGGAAAGGTCTTTTCCAGCAAGTAGCTCAAAGGACTCATCGTATAGTCTCCCGCTGGATTGGGACCAAAGCTGAAAAAGATCGGCTTCATTTTCGCGTTCAACGCGAATCTCCAAAGTTTCCCAACCCGCCGCGTTTCATCTAAATGGGTAAAGATGACATGATTCGCTCCGAGTTTCACTCCAGCCATGATAGACTCTTCGATCGCTTCGGCTTCATAGGCGGCGTTGATAATCAAGATGCGATCATCCGCTCCTGAACTATCCAAATCTCGCTTACAGTTTTCCAAAGCGATACTGTCGGAAAGGTCTACACCAGGAACATCGATGAAAATCGGTCGATCAATGCTCCGTTCCTCGATTTCATCCATCGATCGTATTAAAGGCGCACCGACAACCTCGCAAAAAGCTTCTAGACCATCAGAGGAATTAGCCAAAGAACCATCTAGCTTTAAGACTACAGGCTCGCGATCCTTGACAAATACTTCAGCTGACAGGGCTTTGCAAAGAGCAGTTGTTTTGCCAACGCCGCATCCTCCGATGAACGCCCGGCAATTGCCCTGCAATTCTGAATCTCCTTTCGGAAACTGGTTTCTGAGCCAATCGCAAATCCGATTATAAATTTCCATTACTGGAAGCTCACCCATGCTTCGGAAATCGAGATCATAACGGATTCGCTCGATCAGCGAATCATCGAATCCCAATGCCTTGAGCATTGAAACGGCCCTTTCAAGGTATTCCAGAGTACCTCTTCTTACTGGATTCGCCGCTGTACCCAGCCTTGAACTACTTGAAGTATCTCCATAGTCGTCGATGCCGGAAAAGTAGCCGTCTTCCGATTTCTCTGACGCCGAAACATCTGTCTGCCGGTAGGTTTTGGTTACCACGTCGGCATTCGAGGCGACCCCGCTATTTTCATTGCCTCGGGCTACGCCTTCGCCAACGGCATTCGGCCTACCGGAAATCGCTTCTTTATTCTCGGGAGCCGCATTGCTTAACTTCGGATTGGGCGCTTCGACAATAATTTCTAGTCGTGGCTTCTTGAGCAAGCCCGTCAAACCAGCAGCATCCTGCTGCTTTACAGAAACCACTTTTGCGGCTTCACCGAATTTCTCCCTTATAGTGGAAACCGCTCTAGCGGCATCGTCGGCAACTATCTTAACCCTGATCCTATCTTGATCAATCACAGGCGTATCGCTCTTACTTGTTTCCATATCAAAATTGTAGTCAAAATTTAGTTACTAGCAGCCGCTCCAGCTAGTTCCGCTTGGGGTTCGGCCTGCATGGATTCGGCTGCTTCCCTCATCTGGGCTTGCACAAAGTCCGGCATGACGATTATCGAGTGATTTTGAATCTCCGTAGCTGCTGGTAGTTCTTGATAACTTAGAATATTCAGCTTCGGCAGAGATGGTTCAAAAAAGCGTTTGAATGGCAGCCGTATTTCGGCTGCGGTTACAAGAATCGGTGTTAGTCCACTCTCTATCATATCGTTCGCTTTCAATGCCAATTCACGAAGCAGGTACTGTGCCAACTGCGGATCAAGAGACAAAGTATAGTCCGTATTCGTTCTCTGGATCTTTGTAGCGATAACCTGCTCCAAGCGAGGGTCCATGGTTATGCCTTTTAGCACTCCTTTTTCCGACTCGTATCCCGACACGAAAAACTCCCCTAGTCTTCTCCTTACAAACTCTGATAAGTCATCGGGATTTTTGGATACATTGGCGAAATCCGCTATAGCCTCTAGTACAAGGGTAAGGTTCCTTATGGATACGTTTTCCTTAAGCAGATTCTGGAGAACTCGATGGATAACGCCAATATTGACCAAATCGGGCAGCAACTCGGAAATAAGCGCCGGGTTAGATTGCTCCACATGGTCGATTAGCTTCTGCACATCCTGCCTACCGATCAGGTACATCGCGTTATTCTTCAGAATTTCAGAAAGATGCGTGACCAATACGGAGTTAGAATCGACAATCGAGAACCCACTGATTTCAGCATTCTTCTTTTCGGTTTCATCTACCCAAACAGACTCGATTCCAAATACGGGTTCAGTCGTAGGAACACCGTTTAGCTCCACTTCGCTATTCGAGACATTCATCGCCATCCATCGATTTGGCATCAATTCGCCAAGGGCGATTTCCTTGTTGTGCAGCAAGAACCGGTACTCATTGCTCTCCAATTCGAGGTTATCCCGAACAGCAATTGGCGGAATCACGATTCCCAATTTGCGGGCAAGCGTTTTGCGCACACCCGTTACGCGCTCCAGGAGATCGCCACCTTGAGACTTGTCGGCGAGCGATAGCAGGTTGTAGCCAATCTCGAGAGCAAAAATGTCCGTCTCTATAAGTTTTTCGAATTCGGCGGGAACACTCTTTCCACTTTCTACTTGATCGACCTCCGATTGTTCTTGGCTCGCCCTCGTCTTTTCTTCCGCCTCTTTAACCGCTTCCTCTTTCAAGCGGTTCTTTTCCGCATTCTTCAAACTGATCATGATGGCTACGAAAATCCCAGCTATGAGAAAGAATGGCAATTTTGGCATGGAAGGGATGAACCCGATGCCGAACAACATGAACGCGAGCAACCCCATAGCCTTCGGGTAGGCGGAAAGCTGGCCTCCGATCTGGTCTCCCAAGTTGTCGGATGCTCCGGAAGTTCGAGTCACCAGAACACCCGCCGCCAATGATACGATCAGTCCTGGGATTTGAGATACGAGACCATCGCCAATGGATAGTAACGTAAACCTCTGAACGGCATCAGCAACAGGAAGTCCATGCTGCAACATGCCAATCGCTATACCGCCGAGAACATTGATTGCCGTGATAAGAATCGCCGCAACAGCGTCTCCACGTACGAACTTGCTAGCTCCGTCCATGGCGCCGTAGAAATCCGCTTCTTTCTGGATTTTCGCTCGGCGCTCGGTAGCCTTTAGCTCGTCGATGATACCAGCGTTAAGCTCAGCATCGATGGCCATTTGCTTACCCGGCATAGCGTCCAAGGTGAAGCGGGCCGCCACTTCTGCGATTCTGCCGGAGCCCTTTGTAATGACCATAAAATTAATGGCCACAAGAATCAGAAAGACCACCGCTCCAACTAGGTAGTTATTGCCCACTACAAATGTTCCGAAGGATTCGATAACATTTCCGGCGTCTCCTTTGAGCAAAATCAGTTTAGTGGATGCCACGTTCAAACCGAGGCGGTAGATAGTCAGTCCCAGTAGAATCGTAGGGAAACCGGTGAACTCCGAGGGTTCCTTAACATAGATGATAACGAGCATCACCAGCAGCGACGCCCCTATACTCCCAACAAGAAGCAAATCCAGCAAAGCCGCAGGCAGCGGCATGAAGAGCAGAAGGACAGTGCCGAATAGCCCCAGAGTGACCAAGGTGTCACCCTTTTTCACGAATCCTAGAATCTGATCCAGATTAACTCCGCCTACTTTACGATCCTGCATTAGCTTTTAGATTTCCTGGCTCTCCTGGCCTTCAATTGATGAAAATAGTATCTATGTACTCGATACACGTAAGCCAGAATCTCCGCGATTGACTGGTAGAGTTCTGACGGAATCGACTGTCCGGGCTGCCCGATCTTGTACAGCATTCTCGCCACTAGCTTGTTTTCGACTATCGGCACGTTATTAGCCTTGGCGACTTCCTTGATTCGCTGGGCAAATAGATTCTCCCCTTTGGCTAGAACCATGGGAGCCTCATCAACCCCTTGCTCGTACTTAATCGCCACCGCGTAGTGGGTCGGATTGGTAACCACAACATCCGCAGTCTCCACCTCATCCAGCATTCGGTTCTGCATCAACCTCATAGCCATAGCGAACCGAGCTTTGCGGAGCTCAGGACTCATGTCTTGGTCCTTCTTCTCCTGTTTGACTTCCTCTTTTGTCATCCGAAGATCTCTAGCCGTTTTGACCTTCTGGTATGTATAGCTTATCGCCGCGATAATCGCCACGAAGATAATCAAGCGAATGAAAGCGAAGACGAGCGTATCCGCTATGAAAACACCGATATGCTTGAAATCAATCGTGGCGTAGAAAATCGGATCAGTCACTATCTTTTTGATGGCGCCGTACATAATTATGCCGATCGCTCCGAGCTTGAGCAGATCGATCCCGAATTTCACTAACGTATCTTTGGAGACTAGCCGTTTCGTTCCCGCTACCGGATTCAAACGTTGGAATCCAACTTTCAATGCCTTCGGAGTAAGGCGAAATCCAGACTGCAATCCACCAGCAACAATGGCACCCATCATACCGGCAATCAGAAAGGGGCCAGAAAAGCGGGCCATTGCCGTCATCGATTGCAAAGACCAATACTCGATCCCATCTTCAGTAATTCGAATCCTGGAAAGGCTTCCGAAGATGGATGTTGAAATATTCATCACTCCCATAGCCAGTTCCTGGCCATACCAAAGCACCACAACCAGCCCCGCGAACAAAGTGAAAACGACGCTTATCTCTTGCGCCTGGGCGAAGTTGCCCTTCTCGAAGGCCTCCCTTACCCGCTTGGCCGACGCTTTTTCTGTCTTTGATTCCTTGTCGGTATCAGCCATATCAGAAAGCGGGCCTAAACAGGATGAAACGCATCATCATTTCCGATACGCCATTTGTATAATTCATGATATATCCAACCACCATGAGAATGGAGAAGGAAAAGATTGAAATTCCAGCGAGTATCCTGGCGGAGAAACTGAGAATAAACACGTTCAACTTTGGTACTACTTTCCCCAATACTGCGAAAACCAGATTGACGAGAAAGTTTACCGCGATCACCGGAGCCCCCATCAAAATACCGATTTTGAAGATCCCCGCTGATTGTTCGACTATGAAATCGCCAGCGTACTCGTTTACCATTGTGAAACCGACTGGCGCTATTTGGTAACTGGATACGTAAGCCCGCAGAATGTCGTACTCGCTTCCGGACAACACGACCATCAAACCCAAGAAATACATCATCGACCCCATCGGATTACCCCCCCTAGACGATGAAGGATCGAATTCCGCTCCCGGCGTTAAACCGATTTCCACAGTCAGAACATGAGAGGCGAAATCTATCATGAAAAACAGCATTCTTACCGCGAATCCCATCGCCAGTCCCACGGCCAGCTCCTTACCCATCCAGAGGACCAGTATCCCGATAGAAGTCGGCATTTCTACTGTGAAGTCTACGAGGGGGAAAACAATAAGAGCAAAGGCCGCTGAAAAGCCGCCCTTCGCGATGATCGGAATCGAATGGTGGGAGAAAAAGGGCACGAACAATAGAAGGCCGACCATTCTAGTCAGTATCAGCATGAACATGAAAATGTCGGTGGGGGCGAACATCCGATTAAAATGGAATCTCCGTTATTTTGGAAAACACGGTTATGGTGAAATTCATCAATGTCTTCATCAGCCAAGAAGCCGTGAATACCAGCACTCCACCCACCGCGAATAGCTTCGGAGCGAATGACAAGGTTTGCTCTTGAATACTTGTCACCGCCTGGACTAACGACACCGTTAAGCCGACCACGATGGTTGTGATGAGTATCGGACTGACCAGCATCAAGGCGTTATAGATCGCTTGACGAAAGAGCTCTATAGCCATTTCTAAACTCATAAGGCGAAACTCTGTACCAATGATTTGATTACGAGCGTCCAGCCGTCCACAAGGACGAAGAGAAGCAGTTTAAAGGGTAGCGAAATCACGATGGGTGGCATCATCATCATTCCCATCGCCATCAGCGTTGTTCCTACTAGAAAGTCTATAAGAATGAACGGAAGGAAGATCAGGAATCCCATCTGAAAAGCCGTTCTGATTTCGCTCATTACAAAAGATGGAACGACCACCCGCATTGGCAATTCCGAACTAGCGGTCGGTCCCATATTGGCCAAATCCAGAAAAAACTCTACATCGTCTATCTTCGTTTGCTTGAGCATGAATTCCCGCAAGGGCTTGGATCCATTCTCTAGGGCTTCCGCAGTCGTAATGTTCTTGTCGAAGAGCGGTTGCAGGGCGTTGGAGTTCACCTCGTGAAACACCGGCTGCATAACGAAAAACGTGATCACCAGAGCAAGCCCTACAATGAGTTGATTGGAGGGCGCTTGATGCACGCCCAAAGCTGTACGGACAAATCCAAGGACGATAATGATACGGGTAAAGCTGGTCATGAGCACGACGATAGATGGGCCCAAAGTCAGCAGTGTCATTAGCAACAGTATCTGTATTGCCGTTCCCACATCCTGCTCGCCATCGGCATCTTCGCCCATGTTGATATTCAGGCTCAATCCTGATGGCGAATTCGTCTGGCTATAGGCCTGATCGGCAAAAAGGCCGAGGCCTATAACTAGCATGAAAATGAATACGAAGCGTTTCATGCGATTTCCTGTATCGATTTTTTACTCACTTCAGGCTCAAGCTTGGGAAAATCATTCCGATAACCCTGCAAAGATGTCAGATAATCGATTTTACCCGGCCCAACTCCCAACAGGATCTTATTGTCCTCGTATTCGACAACCATGATGTACTGCCGATTGCCGAGCATCCTGCTCTCCGCAATATTGAGCTTTCCCTCCTTGTTGGAGAACGGCTTGCGAAAGACGCCACGCTTAAACAGGTACCAGGCAGCGACGCCCATGGCTCCCAGAATTAAAAGATACCCCAGAATGGTTACCACCATTCCAATAGGCGATCCACCCTCGGAAAGAATCCCGGAATAGACTTCCCCGTCGGCTTCTCGGCCGTTCTCGGTGGAAGAACTGTTCGGATAAACTACCTGAGACGCTTCAACCTTATCGCTTTGAGCGATCAGGTCTGGCAGCGCAACCGGTAGCACACAGATAGCTACAAGTGCAAGTAGGCGCATGACAGACCCTATCTTTTTGCCATCTCAGTAATCTTGATACCGAAGTTGTCATCGACAACGACCACTTCGCCGTAAGCGACCAGCTTGTCGTTGATATAGAGTCCAACAGGGTCTTTTGCCTCCTGATCCAATTGTATAACGGATCCCGGGACCAGCTCCATCACTTGGCTCATTGGCATCTTGCAAGCACCCAGCCTAACGGTCATCCGCACTTTAACGTCCATGAGAAGGCTGATATCCTTCTCTTCTTTTTCAACGATCTCACTCATTTCCTAATCCTCGACTTTCTCTTCTAGTCTCTCGCTTATTTTTACAGCGACACGGTTCTTATCCAACCCCGCTTCGCCACGAAATTTTATTGTATCCGACAATCGGACACGTGTATCTTTAAGTACAGTTTTCGGGAACTGAATCACATCCCCTGGACGGATATGGGAAACTTCCTTAACCGTCATGCTATCCGCATCCCACTCAGCTTGAATTGGCATATCCACTTGATCAAAAGATCCTTGCCAGGCTTTTTGAGTGCCGACGACATCCGGATTGATCTCCTTTTCCTTGTCCTCGTACATCTTCTTGATGATGGGCTCCAACGTATAATAGGGGATTCCAATTTGAATGGACTCCGAACAGTCCCCCACTCCGGCTTCCATGGTAAGCACGAGCATAATTGAATCCGCGGGAGCGGTTTCCAAAAAGCGCGCATTGCTTTCGTGCCCGATGATAGAAGCATGTAGATCCTCCTCCACCTTCCACTGCCTGCACCACTCGTCTAGAATGATGTTGGCCACGTCATCGACCAAATTGATCTCGATCTCGGTAAGGTATCGCTCCCCTTGCACCGAGTGCCCTTTTCCACCCAACATGCGATCGACCATAGTGAGGGCCAAACGGGGATTAATATCGATAGCTCCTACCCCACGCAATTGATCCACCTTAAAGAGTACAACGTGGGCTGGGTTCGAAATGGTCTCCGTGTAATTGCTATAGGTAAGTGTCGAAAGACGCGACATCTTCAACGAGTACTCCAATCTTAGGAATATCGACAACCGAGCTGCCAGATAGCGAATGAACTCCTCGTGGCGAATACGAACTCGACGCAGTTCAACCTCGGTAAGGAATACCGGATTCCGAAAGTTGTATGGCTCGACCCGCGCCCCCTTATTTGTAGTCAGTAGATTCCCATCGGGATCGTAGACGATTTGGTCCGGCTCATCTAAGGCTTCGGCGATCAGAGCATCGATATCGGTCTGATCAAGCAATTCGCCTTCTGAAGCTTCTTCTTGTGGATCGTCTGACATAGGATTACCTGACTATATCCACTATTGGACTACGAATTGGGTGAAATAGATTTCGTCCACCATCGGCGGTTGGAGCACGTGATCAAACCCTTGAATCAACTGATTCCGCACCGTATCCATTACATTAGGAGATTCTAGATCCGCCAAAGTGAGGTGCCTGAGGACTGTCGTCGCCAAGTCCGTCAATTCCGGCATATGCTCTTCAACCTTTTTTTCGATCTCCGGATTAGCGCTTTCAATGGTGAAATTGACACGAAGAAAACGAGTCATCTGCACGCCGCTAATGTTTACGATCAGGTCAGGGAATGGCACCAGCACCTTATCCGCATTTTCGACATGAACCTTTTTCGGGTCTATTTCTTCATGGCGATCAGCGGTCTCCTCAGGGATATGCTTTTTGATCTCCGGAAGAAAGAGGAACTTGAACATCGCGAAAGATATTACTGGCATCAGAAGAATGACCAGCAAGGCGGGGAGCATTCCTCCTCCACCGCCACCTCTTTTCGCGGATTGCGGTTTGGCTTCTTGAACTTCGTTCTCTTCTGCCATGGTTCGATCCGTTTCTATTTGGTTGGTTAACTATCTACGGCTAGTAGAAATACTATCGCTTAAGGTTCACTACTTCCTGTAGGATATCGTCGGATACGGTTATAATCCGAGATCCCGCCTGGAATCCTCTTTGGGTGGTGATCATCCGGGCGAATTCTTCAGTGAGATCGACATTCGAGAGCTCCAAAGCGTTTTGCTGAATTCTTCCCAATCCCTCGCGTCCAGCTATCCTCAAAGCAGCAAGACCTACGCTAGTGTCAACGTTACCCGCTTCTGGGCCTAGCCCCTTCAAACCGGCTGCTCCAAATCCGCTATACAGGTTCCTGCCTTCTCGAACCAGGGCGGAGGTGTCATTAAAGTCCACCAGCATAATCTGTCCCCTGTTAAAAAAGGCCCCATCCGAAAGGAAGAAAGTTATCATTCCCTCAGGATCGATAGAAAAGTTGTTCAGATCAGGTGCCTGAGCGTTTCGAACCTCGTTGATCCTATTCAAGGCAGACAACTGGGTATCAGCAGGTATCGGTTCCGAGGGAATCAGGGCCTGGATAGCTCCTACGTTATTGGACTGGGCAGTAGCATCACCCAAATGCGTCAAATCAATAGTGGCCATCAAATCGGTAATAGCCGTCCCAGTAAGACCCGTTGTTGCCGCATCTGCTGAGAAAACCGCGTGAAACATATCCTTGGATACAGCTGCCTTGATATCGGCATCAGAAACCGAGTCCGCTCCAGTCGAGCTTTGATTACGTTGAGCGATTATAGCTTCTACCGCATCTTGCGCGAAGGTGTGCCATCCTGGTACTTCGTTCACAGTACCGTCGCCATTGAGCGTCATCGCGCCCGCCCCAATGCCATGAGCTCCATCCCACTGAAGGTTACCGGCCCCGTCTTTGGCGATTAAATTGTTGGTATAGTATATGGCATTTCGGGCGACACCACTAGGCGTGTAGGGCCCGATAATCTCTTCCGCTTGGCTCTTATTGAATGAAAGGGAAATATCGCCCCGTACCGAGGGTTCGATAGTTCCAGAAACCGCGTCGTTGTTCTGAGAGAAGGTCCAGTTTCCGTTGGCATCCACTGCTACATTGTAGCCGATTGATCCATCATTGGTACCCTGGACCCGAAGCCCTTCCGTCGTCACCAAATTTCCTAAGTCGTCAATTCGGAAATCGCCTCCACGAGTAGCAAATTTGGTGTTCTCGTTTCTGGAATCGCTAACCAAGAAGAATCCATCTCCGGATATAGCCAGATCGGTCTTCTGGTTGGTACTCGTCAATCCACCTTGGTGGAAGAGCCCCTGGATCGTATCCACTTGTACACCCAGGCCAACCTGGGATGCCGTTACGTTAGATCCTTGACCGTCTTGCGGCGAGGGAGCCGACTGCGTTAGAACCTGATTGAATGTCTCCGAATATTTCGTCCTCGAAGCCTTGAAGGAAACTGTATTCACATTTGCGATGTTATTTCCGATTACTTCCATCCCCCTCGCAAAACTGCGTAGGGCGCTGATTCCACTGGTTAATGCTCCAAATGCCATAATATTGTCCTTTTCTTAAATTCTTATTTCGATTCTAAACTTCTAAGGCTGCTCTACCTTGAAAACTGTATCTACATTGTAACCACGACCATCCACAAACACGCGTGTGTCTTCTTCATCGCGCTCAACGGCTTCCGCTATCCCGGTTATTTCCGCGCCTTCCGAAATTACGGTGACCTTCTTGCCTATATAGCCCTGAGAGGCTTGAAATTGCTGCAAACTTGTGAAGCGCTCCAGATTGTCATTCATTTGCGAGGTCATTTCGAGCTCGCTAAAACTCGCCATCTGGGCGATGAACGCTGTATCATCCATTGGTTCCAAGGGATCCTGGCTAGAAAGCTGCGTTGTTAGTAGCTTGAAAAAGTCTGCTTGGCCTAAAGCCTCTTGCTTTGCCCGTTCTGTGCCCGCCTTAACCGAAGCAGACGAGAGATTGTCCAGGGCTTGAGTTGGGTTGGGTATAGCTGATATGATGTCTGACATTGATTTAAGCGTAGGTTTTTAGTTCCTGATCATCGGCAACAACCTGTCGGCTTGCCTCGTCTGTATCTTCAATTGCTTCCTTTCGATCCTTCGAAAGGGAGGATTGCCGAGAGTCACCGGAAAGCGGATCTCCCGTCCTGCTCTTCTTGGAGTCTTTCGGTTCCCCACCTTCAGGGTTCGCTTCCCTATTCAGCGAATCGTAAGTTGGGGATTCACGATTGCCTTGAGATTCGCTATTCGAGAACTGCGGAGCATTGAGCTTTATCCCCTTCTGAATCAATTCGTTGGAAAGCTCAGTCCAGCTGGACTTTATCATGCTTTCCAAGCCGGAAAGATCTGTCTGCATTATCGAATTTACACGCCCGGAATCTATGGAAACACGCAGCTTAAGCATGCCACCACCATCGAAATTGATCTTTACAGAAATGCTGTCGTTCTTGTTGGCAACCAAACGATCAACACTTTTGACCAGAGCTTCGTATACTTGCTTTGTCTCACTCGCTGATTTCGAAGCGTATCCACTTTGTTGTGATTTGATGAAACTCGAAACCCTCGTTTTCGATACAGGTAGCGATTCGCCTATACTCAGGACTTGAGAGGCTTCACCCTTCGATCGCGATGCTTTTAGAGAAAGTTCTCCTGATTTCGAAACATCTCCATCCACTTTCTCGCTGATTCTTAAGCGATTTCCAGCGTCAACTGGACGAGAGGTTTCCGATCCGTAATTCAAACCGACGATCCCGCTTAGTTTATTGGAGGCATTCTGGCCGGATGACGTTTGGAGTCGGGCATTCGCTGACCTAGAGCTAGCATCCGCACCTCTAGGGGCTCGATTCAAGTGAGATTCAATCGCTTCCGCGTTTCTCTTGGAGGCGTTAGTTTCAACCGTAGTAGAATCGCCACTGACGGGAGCATGACTACTCGCCTTCGGAGCCTCGCTGCGGCTCATTGAAACTGAAGAACTTCTGCTTTCCTGCCTAGAGCTCTTCTCCTCGTTTCCGCGAATTCCCCCGCTTTCGAAATCCAAAGTCTTAGCAGTCGCTTGATCGGTCAAGCTAGATTGCGAAGTCGCCAGGCTCGATGGATTAGCATTTCCTTGAGACGCTTGACCAGTCGCGCTGCTTTTAGCGTTTTGCGCCGAGTCAAGAGCCGTGGAAAGCGATTTCCTGGCTCTAGCCAAATCGAAGCCAAGTGATTCGGACTTGCCGTTTTGACTTTTAGAGTGACCTTCACCGAGCTCCTTAACCGCCATTACATGGCCTTCCACATCTGGACTAGCAGAACCAGATAAAGTAGGAAGATTAGAGTTTTGAAGTTTCGACGACATATCTGCCGCATGTTTAGCAGAGTTGATGCCAACTTTGTCGGATCTATCTGTTAATTCCTTATTATCAACGATTAACAAATTTTCATTCCTTATAGACCTCACATTTTGAGCGGCAATAGGAGGATTTGCCGGCTGCCTGTCGGCAGATTTTTCCTCTTCATCCGATAAATGGCTTTCGCTCGTTCCTTCTTCATGCCCTAAAATATCGTGAGAAAGCTCATCCGCCGCTTCCGTTCGATCTCGCTGAGAAACTAATTTATCGGAGGCCATCGTCTCCGATATCTTCAGCTCTAGTGATCCTTTTCCCGGGGTATCTCTTGGGATACTAGACACGAAGGCAGAGGAAAAGCGATGCAGTCCAGAGCTCGCAAAACCTGACACCATACTGAAAGGATCAATATTCCCGCGTTCGAAAGTCGTATTCTTAAGTTTTGCGCCACTTTCCTGTGAAGCATTCTTTTCACTCCTGTCGCTTTCAAATAGCGACGCTCTACTAAAAAGCTTTTGAGCGCCTGTCAGGGCTCTGTCCCAAAAACTGCTGAATTGTCCATCCTTGCTACCGGTCGCGCTTCCTTGCGATTCGCTCCTTCGATTTTCACTGGAGCCCGAATTTTCATTGCGCGCCACCGGAATCGGCACGCTCGTTGGATCTATGGACATGGATTTACATTACACTGTTAAGTAGCGTTCTCGTCTTTTGATAGTCTGAGCATGTTTGACAATTTTGCCGCTCGTTTAATTAAAGTCTCATTTCCTCCCCCTTGCATAGCCATCTCTTGAAGGATCTCCCCTATCGTATCGGGCTTCATGAAACGCATGATCTTCGCCACTGTGGCATCATCGAGTTCTTTGAAAATACTGACGGTAGCATCAGGATCCAAATTGCCGTAGGTGTCCGCGAGGATCTTGAGATTCTTTCGTTCCCATTCCTCGACTTCCACGACATCCTTGAGGAGCGTCTCTCGCATCTCCTCAACATCCTTTTTGATGGCCTCTATCTCCTCTCGATCCGATTTGAGCTGAACCTCATAGGAAACTAGCCGGGCCTCCTTTTCGTACAACTCCGCCGCTCGGTCATCAAGCTCGTACTTGAGATTCTTGAGATCATCGCTGGAGAAACTCCAACTGATTGGAGAAGGATCTTCTCGTTTGATAACCAGCACATCCTTCTGTTTGGGAAACAGTTCGTCTCGATAAAGCAGATACGCGACTGCTTGAGTGCCTAGCATCATGATTAATGCCAGGACCGCCAAAAACCACGATTTGGAAAACAGATTGCTCATAGTTTCTTCCTTTCATTCGCTCGGGCATTATAAATATCTTCGATCTCCGACAATTCCGCCTTAGCGGCGTCGGCTCTGTAGGCCTCAAATCGGCGTTGTTTTAAGTTTTGAACGGCCTTTCTTTTGCGGATGGCGCTATTTACTTTCGCCCGGGCTGCTCTCTCTTCCCGTTTCGCCTCATCGAGGCGAATCATGTATGATTCTTCCGCCCTGCTAGCCTCCAAAATAGAGCCTTCTAGAGCGAGTCTCTCATTCCTGGAAAACGCTTCGGCATTGCTCTTATTCCAAGACTCTATAATAGCTTCTCTCTTCTTTCCAGCGTCCCTGGTAGCGAGCTCCATTTGCCGGGCTTTTCGAGCGGCGACGAGATAATTTTGGCGAGTTCCTTGCTCTTCCCATTCCCGCAGGTTAAGCAGGGCGGTGAGATTGAATACGAACTTTCTCATCCGATCATCTCCTTCAACTGAGCAAAGGCTTCACTAACCGGCACTCGCTCAGTGTGCTTTTGGCGAAGAAAACCCATAACTCGTTCGTGCACCTGTATGGCCGCATCGACTTTCCCATTAGCGCCACTCGCGTAAGCGCCGAGATTTATCATGTCCTCATTTTTCCTATACAGCGAAAGATAGTCTCTTGAAATTGCCGATAGTTCGATTTCCTCTTCAGATGCGACATCGCTAACGAGACGGCTAACGCTATCGAGAACGTTTATCGCTGGGAAGTGATTAGAGGTGGCCAGCCTTCTTGATAACACGATATGCCCATCCAATATTCCGCGAACGGAGTCCGAAATGGGCTCGTTAAGGTCGTCTCCTTCAACCAAGACTGTATAAAACGCAGTAATGGAGCCGCGCTCCGAATTGCCAGATCTTTCTAGCAGTTTGGGAAGCTTAGAA
>CAZFUD010000061.1:0-18810 GCA_964521705.1 uncultured Opitutaceae bacterium
CCTGAAATTAGAATCGCTCATTTCGTATTTGCGACCCTGATACTCAAATACGTATAAGGTCTGTGGAGAATCCGACAGGAATTCCACATTCAAGAATGGAAACTCGCTGCGGAAAACCGTTTTACCCCCTTTGTAGACGATGTCTACGAATATAGTTGCCGCGCACAGGAGCACAAAATACGTGCCCAAACGGAAAAGAGCGAATACCAGGCGTTCCACTACCTTGCTCTTCGTGGATTTTCCGAAAAGAGACTTTTCCATGGATTCACGGACGACTGTTTTGGAGGGGCTCATAACGTCAACCTAACCTCTGGAGATCTGGAACTTCATCACTATCTTCTGCGCAAAATAATTGATTATTAAGGAGATGAGAAAAAGAACGAGGCCAACCATGAACAATGCTCGATAATGCATGCTTCCATGGACAACCTCGCCTAATTCCTGGGCGATTATCCCTGTCATCGTATGGACAGGCTCAAAAACGACTCCTATGCCCTCAGCGAATCTTGGAATCTCGATCCGGTTGCCAGCGCAAAGCAACACCACCATCGTTTCCCCAATCACTCGACCAAATCCCAGCAAGACCGCTGATATAATGCCCGACAGAGCCGTGGGAACGATGATTCTCACGATTGTTTGCAACCGCGTCGAACCCATTGCCATGGATGCTTCTTTGTACGAAAGCGGGACGTTATTGAGTGCATCCTCGGCGAGCGTGAAAATAGTCGGGATCGCCATTAGAGCCAATAGCCCGCCAGCCGTGAAGGCGTTCAAACGCTCGCTTATCGGAAAAAAGTCTATCCACGCGAGCGACTCCCATCCCGAGACTTCTCGTATCAATGTTCCAAACACAGCGATCCCAAAGAAACCTATCACTACTGACGGAATAGCGGAAATAAACTCAATGTAGGGTTTAATGAGATCGCGCTCCAGAGATCGCGCAACCTGATTCACGTAAATGGCCGCTCCGATACCTAAGGGAACCGCGAAAAACATGGCCACCAAAGCCACCAGCAAGGATCCGGACATTAATGGAATCAGCCCATACCAATCTTGTATCGAACTATTCGTTACCCATTTTTTTCCGAATATAAACGAAGTAAATGCTTCGCTAATCGGCACCGGTCTCGAGCGTTCCCAAGCGAGAACATTCTCTTCGAACTTTGAAACCTCCTCGATAAACATCTCCGCGAGCTCTTTGAATCGCTCCGTCTTGGCCTGCAATTCCGCATCGCCAAAATCGGGCGCAGACGGCAGAATCCCCTCTATCCCTCGGATGAGGTTTTCATTGATCTTAATGTATTCGCTTTCGCGCGACTTCACGATGTCAAAAAAGAGGGCGAAGTCGATTTCTCGGATTTCCAATGCATCGGCTTCGTCTTGCCTGCCCGACTCGAGCAAACTTTCCCGATGCTCAGACAAGTTCTGCATCTCCTGGTAGGAATCGCGGGCAGCAGAAAGAATTTCATTTGCCTCGATAACATGCTCCCTCAAGGGAACAGCGAGGTCTTCGAAATCATAGAAAAAATCCTCGCTCTCTTCCATGATCGCTCGCGATTCTTGAAAGTCGTAACCCTCCTCCGCTAGCTTTTCAACCTGCCGAGAACGAATGGAATTCAGATAGCGGGTCAGCGCTGAAAGCGCATTTTGCTGCCCCCGCATCAGCTCTACATACTCGAGGCCCGATTGCCTGTAGAGCAATAGGCTATCTCTATACTGGCCAAAAAATCCCGCGCCTTCTTTGAACAGGAACAATGTAATGAGGCCGAGCACGACAATCGAAACGAACGCATTGCCGCCGAACAATCCCTTGAGCGCGCTTTCCTTGGTTAGTCCCAAGAATGACTTTCGGTTCGACGCTAGCTGGTAGCGGGTTTTGGAACTGCGCTTATCCATGGAAGCGATGCTGAAACGCCGTTTCTTGAAGCAAAGCGAAAGGCATTATCAAGATCCCTCGTCTGAAGGGCATTCGGCTATAAAACTAAGCCTGTTCTTCTCCGAAAGACTACCCGCGTCAACCCGAATTGCTCGAGCTCTTCGCGGAAACCTGGTTCCTGAATGGGAAAACATCGCGTCGACTTATGGCCCATCGGTCATTCAGGGAGCAAGTCGATTCAATCGAAAACCCCCAAAGGCCCGATCGCTCTAATTGACCGGTATAAAATGTACGGACTCGACTATCTTCTGACCTTCCTTGCTGAGGCAGAATTCGACAAACCGGCTTACGATCGGACGCATCTCGCTGTTGGCATTGTGATAGAAATACAAGGGTCGGGCGTACGGATATTCCGGATTGTCAGGTTTAATGCCGTCAACCGGCAACGGGATAACACCTGGAGTTCCTAGGTATGCCAATCCAACGTAGCCGATTCCATTAGGATTTTTGGCGACTTCGGAAGCGATTTGCTCATTGCCCGCCATTTTTTGAGAGGAAGGAGCGTAGTCACGCTTGCGCAAGGCCATGTCCTGAAAAACTGCGTAGGTTCCGGAGGAGGTGTTGCGCGTATAGATGGAGACAGCCCCCGATTTGCCATTCACCGTTGCCCAATTAGCAACGTCACCCGTGAAGATCCTTTCAACTTCCCGCGACCGAATCTTATCCATCGGATTGCCCTTGTTGACAATAATCGCAATTCCATCTTTCGCGACGGTAATCGACTCCATTTTCACACCTGCCAAAAGACCTTTAGTAAGTTCGGTTCCTTTCACCTCTCGGCTCGACATTCCCAAGTCGGCCGTACCATCGATCACCGCTGCGATACCCGTCGAAGAGCCTTCGGCGGCGATCTCGAAAATAACCTCGACGCCCTCTTTCGAGAGAGAGGCCTTGAACTCTTCCGCGAGTTGAGGCACCATTTTGGCACCTAAGGTGTCGGAGCCTTTTATGACGATTTTCTCTGCGGCTTGAAGCGCGCCGAATGAGAACCAGGCAACTACAGCTACCAATGTTTTAATCAGAAGGTTTGGTTTCGTATTCTTCATTATCGATTCTTCCTAGTTCGGTGAACTCTGTTTAAGCCACCATTTTTGAGATACTGTTTATCAGTCGAAGCTGCCTATCAAGGACCCCGCGAAACGTTTCTGTTCCGAATAAAGCCACCGCGAAAGATAGGGCGGCTAAAAGCAACGGGAACAAGCGCGAGGGCGATCGACGAGTCATATTCAACTGATATTGATTACGGGCGTTCCGGGGAATCTAACGCGTCCCCAGATCGCGGAATTATCTATGCCCAGGTCGTCAGCGAGCCTTAATTCCAGTTTTCGCTAAATGTCACGCGACCGTAACATTACCGTAACCTTCCTGTGACATTAGCGGCGCCATTCCAACATTGGGATAGCCGAGTGGCGACCCGCAGCGCGAAACCAATCAATTACTCTCCAGTAACCCTAAAAGGGCTGCGTACTCATCGGTAGCAAGCGATTCGTCATTCGATAGTTCAACAGCTTTGCTCAAGACTTCACGGGCCCGATCGGCCTGGCCATAGAGCGCGTCCGCAGTAGCTAAACTGGTTAGGCGGACCGTATCGTAGCAACGGGGCCATAACGATTGATACCACGGGTCGTAAGGTAACTTATCGAATTTCAATGAATCCCGCTGCCCCCGAGCTTCGGCAGCCAACGGCCGATCCCCCGCGCCAATCGCCACTTCGTTTAGCAGAGCGTACATAGAGCGAGCCTCCTTTTCAATTGCGATCGCCAACAGCAATTGCTTGGCAGCCTCAGAATATCGCTCCTCAGCGGCCAGCCCCCCGGCTAAACCAAAATGGGCCCAGGGCTTCCATACTTCAATTTGGCTCAAAGCCTCAAAGTGATCTACCGAATCCAGAATGTGGCCAGAAGCCAAATAAACCGACCCTAGCTCATATCGAATATTTAGATACGCATCATCCAGGCGAATGGCTCGCTCGAAAGCGTCAATCGCGATTCGCTTGTCACGATAATCTCTCGTCGTAATACCTAGAAAATAGGGCCAGCGAGGATTCTCAGGATCCAGGATAACCAATGTTGAGAAGCACTGTTGGGCTTCGCCATAAAATCCATTCGCCAGATATAACTCTCCCAAGCTTGCCAACGCCTCCATTCTACCTTCCGTCTCTTGGAAACCCGCATGGACGCTCTTGAGTTCCTCTAGAAATTCTCGAGGCCATCCGGCCAGATTCGGAATAGTGGGAATCCCTTGGATCAGCTCCGCTTCGATTATCGACTCGCCAGCCTCGGAAGTTTTTCGATCGATCTGCCTTAACAGGAATCCCAATACAACCGCTGCTCCAATAAGCAAGTAGATCTGTTTGGGCAACCGAAGCATAAACCCTGCCTAGATTCGCTGGGCTGTATCTATCGATTCATCGCGCTTCACCCTCTATTAAAGGGATTCGCTAGACGTGCCCAAGGCTTCCTTTACCTCGTCGCTCTCGATATTAGCCATTGTCACAAGAGTGATTCCTGTATCCACAATCGTCGGCATATTGCCTCCTTGAATATGGTCTACCAAAGTGGTAACTGCCAAGTAACCCATTTTATAGGGATTTGTAACTAGCAATCCTTGGATTTCTCCATTTCGCACCGCTTCCAGAGAAGCATCAGACGCATCGTGGCCCACTAAAAAGACTTGCCCCGCAAGATCGAAATCTCTCAGCGCCTGCAGCATCCCATCAGTCCCCTGCGAGCTAGACGCGAAAATCGCGTTCACCCGACGTCCATATCTGTTTAGCAGGTATTCGGAAACTCTATGAGCATTGCTGTAGCTGTCGCCCGAGTATTGGTCTATCGCCAGCATGCGAATGGATGGGAAACTCGATTTGATCCTTTCAATAAATCCAGCTTCACGAGCTTCGGCATTCGAGTCTCCTTGTCGGTGGCGCAGGAGAATTACGTTCCCAACTCCCTCTGTTAACTGGCCTACTCGATCGGCCGCTACCGCTCCGCCCTCGAAGTTATCAGTAGCTACATAGCTGATCGGCCTATCCGCATCTAATCCCGAATCGATGTAAACCATCGGCAAATCCGATCCTCTATCCATTCGAATTCCGCCAGCGAATTGCTCTTCATCGAACGAAGCTACTAGAATTCCGCTTAGCCTTTGTCCTGTAAACGTATCCACCACCTGGATTTGCTTATCCCTAGAGGTACCAGCGTCGCCCTTCCACAAGATCTTGACGCGTACGCCTTCCCTCTCTAGCTCCTCGCTAGCTTTTAAAGCCCCTTCGTGAATAGCGTTCCATCGTTCCCGATCAGTTCCTTTGGGAACCACCGCAATACTCAACTCCGCGTTATCCAACTGGCAAAACGCATTCGGGGATATTCCCGCAACAATAAATGCTGTCAGGATAGCTAGACGTGGTACCTGCATGAGAGCTTCAAAGCGGCGGATATGTAAAAAAGTGGTGGATTATCTGACAAGGTCAAGGGCAAAGCCCAGACACGCATTCTATTAATCAGGATGTTATTTATTTGTAACCAGCAGCTTAGGTAACTAGCTACCTAAAAGAATCAGCAATTGCATGATCCCGAAGCGCAAACCATCCCTTAGAGGACAACGATCATCGTGAAGCCGCGATACAGGCCAAACTCAACCCGATTTGACTCGGCATAGAGCTATCGCCACATGCCCTCTTGAAGAATTATCTGCGTATAACCAGCAAATCGGCTACCGTTGCGACATGGATCTAGAAACCGACCGCGCCCGTGCTATTTCCACTCGGATTCGCGTGGAAATGCAATCGTTGGCGAGCAGTCTAGAAGATCAGTTGAAAAAGGTATCAAGTCATTGCTCAAGCCGCATGGGCATAGCGGCTGGGATGACAAGGCTTGGGAAAATCGAGCTGATCAACGCGCCGAAACGGTCCGATACCCCCAGCTTGCAAATAGACTGGAGAATGCTTGAAGAAAGTCTCCTTCTGCGAGTTCGCGGACGCAGATACTCATCTGTTGCTATGGCTTCTATTCAAGCGAGAGATCCCAGTCCCTGCATCGAAATTCGTATCGAGCATGAAAAAGGAGTCGCTCTAAACATTGAAATCCCTGTTCGCTACAAACGCCCCGGCTGCCTTTCAACTGGAGAGTCTACGGTGACCGCGACAACCGCCCACTGGTTTCTTGGAGAGTGTCCTGTATATTTGGATGCAAACAGGTAGTAGATAGGAAGAATACAACTAAACCGACCGAGAGCTGGATTCTGTTGGGGTCGATTCCGTTTGCTTGGCCGAACCCTCATCTTCCGATGCGCCTAAGAATGCAAGCTTCTCTTGATTCTCGATAAAGAACTGAGGGTCGAGCTCCACATCCGGGACCGGATATTCTGTCTTACTCGGCCGATGGATATACCACAAATACCCCGCCTCCTTGTGTTTCAACCTCAGAAGCCGGCGCCGCTCGAGCATTAGGCTGAGGAGGCGCTTAAGTTTCGAGTTTTCCTGGCTAGGACCATCTTCGCCTTCAAACAGACTGACAAACAGATTGTCGGCGGTCAGTTTCAATGCCTCCTGAACCTCTTTATCGTGCTGGTCTCTGGGCTTGAAAAGCTGGGTCCACCTGCAAATCAAATCACCTGATATTCGATAGTCGGACTCCTCGGATTCCCTTAAATCGATACGCTCGATTTCACTATCTACCCGAACGAGCAAACTCGCCACGCGATCATCTCTTTCAAAGGGCTCGCCCGAAAAGGCGGATCTACGGGAAATGGGAGATATATGCCAATCCATCAGAAAAACGAAGAGTGAACCGGAAGCGGTTTCCACTGGCTAGAAAATTCTTCGTCGATGTATTGAGCTCGCTTCCGTTTTTGGGCGCCCTACCCTGACAACCATGCCCAACTCGCGACAAAATACTGCAGATCTAACGCAATCCATGGCCCTCATAGTAGTCGATGTTCAGGATTGCTTCATCGATACGCTTACCGGCAAAGACGACTTTCTAAGGCGATGCGCCTTCGCCATCGATGCCGCCCAAACGCTTGGAATACAGATAATCTTCACTGAGCAAGTCCCCGACAAACTCGGTTCGACGAACACCCTACTCAAACAACGAACTCGCAATGCAAAGGTCTTTTCCAAAAAGAGCTTTTCGGCACTGACCGCGCCCGGGATCGAATCCTATTTGCGAGACCACGAGATTTATCATGTACTAGTTTGCGGGCTGGAAACCCCTATCTGCATCTATCAAACGGCTCTTCAATCGATCGATGAAGATATAGACGCCACTTTTCTCACAGATGCTCTCGGATGTCGCCGCACTGAAGACGGCCGTCTAGCAATTGAGGCGATTCGCCAACTGGACTGCCAAACGCTTCCTTCTGAGACCGTCTTCTACAGCTTGCTGGGCTCGGCAACTCATCCGAATTTTCGCTCTTTCTCTAAACTCGTCGCGACCTATTCAAATTCGAGCAAATCCACGCAGAAAATCCTGTCTGAAAAACCGGATACAGCTCGAATTCGGTCCCAGAGTTCCTCGAGCGGAACTTTAAAAGGTTCTGGTAAAAAGCAAAGAGGGCCGAAGAGCGAAGCTACCGAGAGCGAGAAGGCGTCCTCCACGCCAAAGAAAAAATTGGGCAAAAAACGAACTTCGCAATCAGGCAAAAGGAAAGAAGCGCCGAGTTCGCGAAAACCGGCCAAAAAGAATACGGCTAAGAGAAAATCACGCGAAAGACAAGCCACCCAAAAAGCGGCCAACGTCAAAACATCTGGGTGATTCGAGCCCCAGGACGAATATCTATTTTCGTTTCCAGATCTTTCGATCTTTCGAAAATTCGACTAAAGGCTATCATGCCCGCATTGTCTCCTGTGTGCTCTTTTCTCGCCAGCAGAGGAGTCACGCGAGCCCCGATTGCCAGATCCCGAAATCGTTGCCGCAACAATCCGTTATTGGAGACACCCCCCGATAGCCCTACGCTCCGGTATTCGCGGTTACGCAAAGCTTTTCCAGTTTTTCGTATTAGAGCATCCACTACAGCTTCCTGATAAGACGAACAAATATCGGGTAGCCGCCTATCGAGCTCAGCCTCGGAAATGCCTTCGAGCAGGTAACGCAAACTAGTCTTTAATCCCGAGAAGCTAAAATCGAAATTCGCTCGTCCCATCAATGCTCTCGGGAAATCATGGGTGTTTGGGTTTCCCCGCCTGGCTATAGCTTCCAATTTCGGTCCTCCCGGATAGCCTAAGCCTAGCAGCTTGGCTCCTTTATCGAGCGCTTCTCCGGCCGCATCGTCTATCGTTTCCCCGATCAGCTCTATCGATCGGTCTTCATCGATATGGGCCAAGAGCGTATTTCCACCCGAAACAATTAAGGAAAGATGGGGCAACATTCGATCGAGCTCAGCATCAAAACCGCTAGGGCTGGCTGCGTGGGTCTCGATAAAAACGGAATGGGCGTGGGCTCTCAAGTGGTTCGCGGCGTAAACTGGGGCCTTAAGAGACATGGACAATGCGTTGCCCACCGCTATACCCATCGCCAAACAACCCGCCAACCCGGGTCCGGCCGTCACGACGATTTCGTCGATTTCCGCGAAGCTGTACTGATTGCGAAGCTCTTTTAATAGTGGGGCGAAATTCGACAAATGCTCTCTACTTGCCAACTCAGGCACAACTCCGCCGTATTCAACATGCAAAGTCACCTGGCTACTGACCCATTCGCCCACGATTCCTTTCGACCGATCGAGCAGCGCCAACGCTGATTCGTCGCAAGAACTTTCTATACCGAGAATCATCCTAGGACTGGGCAACGATTGCCTCGAGTAAGTCCACGGCCTTATTCAGCTGCTTGTCCTCAATGGGTTCGAACTCGAATTGCTCTACGAATTCCTCCGTCGGCATGGTCTTCAGTCGATTCCGTTGAATTATGAGATTGGCCTCTTGTTGTGGCGATATTTCAACGACGATATCCGGTTCCACGCCCCTCTCATGAATAACATAGCCACCCGGCGTGTAGTATTTGGCGGTTGTCAGTTTCAACCCGGTATCAGAGCCCAATGGCAATATACTCTGGACAGACCCTTTACCGAAAGTCTTTTCTCCAACTAGCTTTGCTCGACCGGAGTCCTTCAAAGCGCCTACTACGATTTCCGAGGCGCTCGCGGAACCTGGATTTATGAGTACCGCCAGTGGAAATTCATGGTACTGACCACGGTTCACAGCTCGCCATTCCTCCGACATCGAATCATGACGTCCTTTTGTGAATACGATCAACTCTCCGTGGGGAAGAAATTGGCTTGCCACTTCCACAGCCGAATCAAGCAATCCCCCAGGATTATTCCGCAAGTCGATTATCAAAGCCTGCATCCCTCTCTCCAAGAGAAAATCTACTGCCTCAGAAAGCTCCTCCCCCGTTCTTCTGCCAAATTGGGAAATCCGCAAGTAGCCTATTCCTTCATTAATAATCTCGGCCCCATGGACATTATCCACTTCTATGAGCTCCCGAATGATCTCAAGTTTCAGTCGGTCCGGCTCAGCCTCCCTGACCACCGAAATCGCCACTTTAGTACCCGGACGCCCTTTTAGTTTGGCAACGGATTCCGTAAAGCCCAGACCCTTCAGACTTTCACCGTCGACCTCTACAATTCGGTCCCCACGCAGTAGGCCGGCTCTCTCTCCAGGCGTGCCTTCGAGCGGGGTCACCACCGTGACATACTCATCTCGCATCTCTACTTGCACTCCTATACCTCCGAACTCTTGGCTCGTTTCTTCGTCCAGCCGTTTCAGGCGCTCGAAATCGAGGTATTCCGAGTAAGGATCCAATTGGGAAATCATTCCTTCCATGGCCGATTCGGTCAGAACCCCTATTTCGGAAGCATCGCCATCGACATGATAGGCGTTGATCAACTCAAGGGCCTTCTTCAATTCAGAAGCGCTCTCGCGAGCCTCCAAGTAGTTTCCGATACCACCCTGTCGGGATAAGTCGCCAAGGAAGCGATACCCCAACACCAACAATAGGGCTGCCGAGATAATCAGTACTGTTCTTTTAGCCAATTCCATTTCTGTAAATTGCCCCTTGCCTAAAGAGTCCAATCATTCCTTTTGATCAACTTCCCAGTCGATTCGCATAACAACGAGAGTCAAAAACATAAATGGAATTCAGACCCATAGAATCATCGGAGGTTAGGTCCATTCTCGAAAATGCATGCGACACCAAGGGTTCAATTGGATTCAAAAGATTCATCGAAATAGCCCTATATCACCCTAAGATCGGCTACTATCGATCAGATCGGCCGCGAGTTGGAAAAAGCCGGGAGTCCGACTTCTTCACCGCCAGCAGCCTCAAGTCCGCATTTGCCCCAATTATTCTGGAAGCCTCTCTAAACTTGGCTAAAGCCATTTCGCTACCCCCAAATGAACTCGCCTGGATTGAAATTGGGCCTGAACCGGGCAATCAGCTATTTAGCGATATCGAAACCCCATTTCGAACAATCACCTCAATCGCTTTGGGTGAATCCTTGCAAATCGAGGGGCCAGCAATCGTTTTCTCCAACGAAGTGTTTGATGCCCAACCATTTTCGAGCGTCATCTTTCGCGAAGGCTGCTGGCTAGAAAAACGAGTTGAAGTGAGTAATGAAGGAATCCGCGCCATCGAGTGCCAGCCCCAGTCCGTCGACATACTGGACAGATTGCCGGATCTTCCCCATCCAGCCTCGGAGGGCTATAATATCGATCTGCCAACCGGAGCGACCGCCTTGCTCGAAGATATCGCCGGGCTCGATTGGCAAGGCGTATTCCTCGCGTTCG
Source organism: uncultured Opitutaceae bacterium (assembly GCA_964521705.1). Taxonomy (GTDB): domain Bacteria; phylum Verrucomicrobiota; class Verrucomicrobiia; order Opitutales; family Opitutaceae; genus Pelagisphaera. The sequence continues at coordinate 10,716 of CAZFUD010000061.1, forward strand.
ATTACGGGAAAACTTGGCAAAGCCTGGCATTCGACACCGCCCAAGGAACGGGACGAGCCTATAGCTCTCACCAACAACATAGCGACCTTCTGGACAGGATAGGACAACAAGACATCACCTGCCATGTCTGCTGGGATTGGCTAATCCATAAATTGGAAAAACATGGCTTCAAATCGATTGATTTGCAGAGCCAAGAATCGTTCATACTACGAGGCGCCCCCGAGTTCTTGAAACGGGCTTTCGAGGGAGACAACGAGCAAATGGGGCCCCTGCGACAGCTTGTCCATCCAGCTATGATGGGCCAAAAGTTCCAGGCTCTCAGCGCCATACGCACAGCCTAGATCCGCACGAAGAATTCACAGCCCAATTTTTGGAAAAAACTGCTTGCCAAGCTAGGAGCCCTCCCCTTTCTTCCACCGTTCTCAATCAATTTCAGTCATGGCTAGAATTTGCGCAATTACCGGTAAACGCCCCACCACAGGCAGTAGAATTAACCGCAAGGGACAATCCAAGAAAAGCGGCGGAATCGGTACGCATGTCACTAAAGCCACGACACGCAAATTCCGTCCCAACGTTCAGCGCATTAAAGTACGCCTACCCTCCGGCCAGGTTAAGCGCATGTGGGTAAGCGTCAAAGCGATCAAGGCCGGACTGATCGAAAAAGCCTAACGCAGCATTAAAAAACAGCATCTCGAAGCCGCGTCCTGAATGAACATGGGATCGCGGCTTTTTCTTTGCTCGCCCGTTAAATAATAGCGGTCCAGGCTCAACTAGATCTGATACGCTCCAGCGTTTTTGTGAACCACTGACGCACTCGGATATACCCTGAAATTCCACTGCTGAACTTACAAAGCATCAGTGTTTATCGGTGGTTCGAGCGATCTCCTATCGCTTTGCAATTTGTGAAGTCTTCATACCGACCACAAAACGACCCAGTGGCGTTGCACCAGAGTAGGCAGAGCCATGGTCCATACTCTCGAGCGGGCCAGTAAAGCTGTTCTTTCAAAAAATTAGCTTATCTACGGCAATTTGCCTAGATCCGCTACCACCGCCTAAATCTGGAAATCAACGTCACCCGACGGCTCATGCAAACCGCACTCGCGTTTGACGCCGCCAAATCGGGTATCGGCTTCGCTCATGCCGGACTCCAACTTGGAAGTGCTGTGCCAATCGCCAATCGATACATATCCCAACTCCCAGAGAGGATGGTAGGGCAGCTCATTCGCTTCCAAATATTGGTGCAATTCCCGATTATCCCAATCGAGAATCGGATAAATCTTCGTCATCTTATTCTGACTCTCAACGACTCGCCTGCCTACACGGCTTTCTCCCTGGGATCGCCTGAGCCCAGCCAGCCAAGCTTTGGCTCCAAGCTCCTTGATCGCCCGATCCATCGGCTCAACCTTGTTCATGAAGTTATAGGTTTTGAGCGCATCCGCTCCCTGCTCCCATAATCTTCCATGCAGAGCCTCCTGCTCAGCAGCGGAAATCGGAGCCCGGTACTTCTTCAAATTGAGATTCAGCCGCTCGGTCAACTCGGCCGCAAAGCGATAGGTTTCCGGGAACAAATAGCCAGTATCGATAAAAACAACTGGGATATCCGGCAAAATCGAGGTCACCAAATGCAGCATCACCGCCGATTGAGCCCCGAAGCTCGTGGTCATGATCAAATCATCCCCAAATAGCTCCACCGCCCAAGCCACGCGATCCCGCGGAGTCGCTGACTCTAAATCAAGTTTTTGCCGATTCTCTACTTCGCTGGCCGTTCTCATCTAACTAAACATCCAAATATCTATCTATTTACAGATATTAACTAGTTGTATTAACGGTTTCGTCAACCTGTTGATTGAGGGGAATGATGCCGCGGGACCCGGATCTTCGGCTCTAATGTTACGAACGGGTTACATTAACGCAAAACCCTTACGATTAAGTTGATCAATCGGAACTTTCAGTAACAAGAACGACAAATACTGTTTTAGAACAGTCTCCCGTAACACAAATCCTACATGATCAAAAACGAGAACAAAGTCGGCCTTGCCCTGTTTGCCGGGCTGTTAGTTCTTCTTTCGCCTTCTATGGCTGATGAAGAAAACGCGAACTGGAAAGACACCCTGAAAAACATGGGGAAGGTTTATTCCGATACTGAGAATCCCACGATTCAAGAAGTTAAGCTATTCGGCCGAGCCCACTACCAATGGAACTATTCCGATGGAGAGAGCGCCGGCGCCGACTTTAGCGGCAATGGCGGCGAACTCAGGCGCTTCCGGAGCGGAGCATCCGTTAAGTTCCTTGGCAATTTTGAAGGTCTTGCCCGAGTCAATTTAGAGAAAGGCGGTTTCAGGAATACGAGCATCGGATACCATAGTTTCGATGAACTATTCGTCGAATTTAGCGAGGACGGTCTCTTCGGTTTGGATTCAGCCACATTTGGCTACGGACGCTACAAAGCGGCGTTCGGCGGGGAAGAGCACGAATCGTCAAAACGGATAAAGACAATCGAACGCAGCAACATTAACAATCGCTTTGGAAGCCTCCGCCCAACTGGTATTGTCTTCAAAGGAGAAAAAAATGATGTCGAGTACTTAGCTGGCGTATACTCAACCGATTCCGACCCAGAGTCTTGGGCCCAGTGGAACGGAGGCGTCGCGTTCCAGGCAAGCGCGACATTTCCGGCCAACAATGGCGAAGTCATTCTCGACTTTTTGTACGCCGACGACTCGTCAAACGATCGCTCGATATTCGATTTCGATTGGGCAACTTCCGCTAGCTACAGTCGCCAATACGGAGAATGGAACGTGCTGACGAGCGCAACTTTCGGAAGTGATGGAGACAATAACATATTCGGCCTTGTCATACTTCCAACCTACCTCATCACCGAAAACCTCGAAGCAGTGTTTCGCTATCAATGGGCCAATTCCAGCGAGATAACTGGCGGCCCCAAAAGCAGCAGCAGCCGTGGATTGAGACGGGTCGCTCGCCACGATGGCGTAGGAACTGGGTCAGGCGACTCTAATCACACACTGTATGGTGGTCTAAACTACTATATATATGACGACTACCTGAAGATCATGACTGGTATCGAGTACGAGTCAATCGACGGAGCGCGCGGCATAGGCATCGAGGGCATCACTTTCTGGACAGCCATCCGCACCTACTTTTGACAATCGGCTGAGCGATTGCTACAGCCCGTTTGCTGTAGACCCCTATAAGCTTTCTAGCAAACGGGCGACTTCCTCGCGTTTGGCTTTGGTTTCGGCAAGCTGTTTGCGAGCCCCATCGACAACAGCGGTCGGGGCCTTTTCGACAAAGCTGGCATTGTTCAATTTGCCCTCCCCTGCTCGAACAGCTTTGCCAAGCTTCTCTAGCTCCTTACTGAGTCGCTCTTTTTCCGCCTCGATATCGATGGCGCTGGACAGGTCTAGATAAACCGTTCCCAAAGCGGATACCGCTCCGGGCAAATTCTCTACTTTGTCTCGAAGCTCTATACTCGCCGCCCCAGCCAGTTTTTTGATCGTATCCAAATTTGCGGTTACGATCGAGGAACTCGACTCATCCGCGGGCGAAATAAACAAAGTTGCATCACGCTTGGAGGCGACATTGTATTCCGCCTTGATCGCCCGCGCTTGGGAGATGAGCCCATTGACCTCTTCGATACGCTGGGCGCCTAACTCGTCGATGACAACCCCCCGCGAGGCCAATGCTTCACTCAGTTCAGCAGCCTTGGGAAGGCGCGTATCTTGGAGAAAGAATCCCTCTTCCCCAAAGCCCATCGCTTGCCAAAGCTCTTCGGTTATGAATGGCATAACGGGATGCAACAGTTGCAAGGATTGTCGTATAACAAAGTCGGATACAGCTAGCGCGACCCCATGCCGCGGATTGTCCTTGGACTGCAACATGGCTTTGGCCGCCTCTACGTACCAATCGCAAAAGTCACCCCAGAAGAACCGGTGCAGGGAATGGGTAAGCTGATGCATTTCGAAACGCTCGAACTGGTTTTCGATTTCTCGAGTCGTTTCCAGCAACCGATTCAAAATCCAGTTGCCATAACCATCCAGCGACGACCCCGCTAGCCTATCGAGAATGCCATCCAGCGAGTCGTTGTTAGAAAGCCCGCCCGACATCTGCCGGAAGCGGCAGGCATTCCAGAGCTTGGTGCAGAAATTGCGGCCAATCTCGATACGATCTTCGGAAAAAAGGATATCTGAACCGCTTGGGGCAATATTGATGATCCCGAAACGTAGTCCATCGGCCCCAAACTTCTCGATTAAGTCCAACGGATCCGGGGAATTGCCCAGCGACTTGGACATCTTTCGCCCCTTGGAGTCGCGAATCAAACCATGGATGAAGATGTCCTTAAAGGGAATCCGGTCCTCTATCTCCTCATCGCCGAGCGAATCTTTCGCTTCGCCGGTAAGTTCGAGTCCGGACATGATCATCCTAGCGACCCAAAAGAATATGATATCGAATCCCGTGACCAGCATACTGGTGGGATAGAAATAATCCAATTCCGCTTCGACCTTGGAATCGCTGCTTGGCCAACCGAAGGTAGCGAATGGCCAGAGATTGGACGATGCCCATGTATCCAAAACATCCTCATCCTGCTCCCAATTCTCAGGATCCTCTGGGCCTTCAACGGACACATGCCAATTATCCGGATCGCTACGATCCGAGTCCTTCCTGTACCAAACAGGAAGCCGCTGGCCCCACCATAGCTGGCGGGAGATGCACCAGTCCTGAATATTGTTGAGCCAGTGCAGGTATACCTTTTCCCATCGTTTCGGATGAAAACGAATGATGCCCTTGGCAACTGCCCGTTTTGCCTCCTCGACCCGCGGATACTTCAGATACCACTGTTCTGATAGTCGTGGTTCGATGGGTACACCAGCTCTTTCGGAATAGCCGACGTTATTGTCGTAGTCCTCAGCTTCGATCAGCAAGTTCAGAGATTCCAATTTCGCCACGGCCGCTTTCCGGGCGTCGAAGCGATCCATTCCATCGAACTCTTCACCCGCTAGACCGTTGAGCGTGCCATCTGGATTCATGACATCGATTAGCGGCAAACCATGGCTTTTTCCGATATCGAAGTCGACCTGATCGTGGGCGGGTGTAATCTTGAGCACGCCAGTGCCAAAGTCTTTCTCCACCGCCCTATCGGCTACGATGGGGATCTCCTCCCTCGGAAACGGTCGCCAGCAATGCTTGCCCACCAAGCCGGTATATCGCTCATCATCCGGATGGACAGCGACACCCGTATCGCCCATAATGGTCTCTGGGCGGGTGGTGGAAATCTCGACGAATCGGCCTGGCTCCTCTACGATCTCGTAACGCATCTTGTAGAGCTTGCCCTTTTGTGGTCGCATATCCACTTCTTCATTACTGAGAGCGGTTTGCGAAGCGGGACACCAATTGACGAGGCGTTTTCCTCGATAAATGTATCCCCGATTAAAAAGTTCTACAAACGCATGCTGCACGGAACGCTGATAGGCGTCGTCCATGGTGAATCGGGACCGTCGCCAATCGCAGGAGGCGCCGAGTTTGCGGAGCTGCTTGAAAATCACTCCGCCATGTTCCTCTGACCATTCCCAAGCTCGTTCGAGAAACTTCTCTCTACCGAGTTCCTGACGCGATGTCCCTTGATCTCGCAGCGCTTTCTCAACCTTCACTTGCGTCGCGATGGAGGCATGGTCAGTGCCTGGGAACCATAGTGCCGACTTACCCTCAAGACGGGCTCGACGAACAAAGATATCCTGTAGAGCGTTATCCAGCACATGCCCCATGTGCAGCACACCGGTCACGTTCGGCGGAGGAATCATAATGGTAAACGGCTCTTTCCCGCTTTCGATCTTCCCCTCGAAACAGCCGTTTTCTTCCCAAGCGCTGTACCACTTGGTCTCAACTTTCGCTGGATCGTAATTCTGGCTCAATTCGGTCGTCATGGATCGCTCCTGTGAAAAAAGAGGCTAGCGATAAGCTCGCGGCATACCCAAGACAAGAGGATTCGCTAGCTACCGAACCCTAGACCCGACGACATCCACACTCCGCTTCCAATGGACCTCGATATGCACTTGCGTGCTGACGAGCCAAGTCTGCGTCAAAGTCGCGTATTCTTAAACTAAATCCGCAATCTCAAGAATCTCTGGATTCGATTTCTCCCCTTCCCGAATCGATGAAGCGCTATTTGCGCGAATCCCCTACATACGTTCATCATTATCGTTTCAACGCCCGAGAAAGCGGCTATTGATTAGGGCTAGCCGCTCTCGAAATGGCCCGAAAGCAAGCCCACTACAGCCAGCCGCTCCAATCTGAAGAAACACTCAAATCGAAGGGAAAATGGGCAAACAGAATCCCTCTTTCACGACCAATCTGCAGTTCGTCTACGTATTTGAACGTCGTGATATCAGCCGCTCAAGCCATTGTCCTCACCGCCCATGACCTCCTATTTTACGGCTTGAAAGGAGGTTTTTGCCTAGTTGGTCCCACAAAAATATCGCCTATCGAAGGCAGGTGAGCTAACGAAATAGAAAATCCGATTATCCCGAATAATGAACAACGAGATTCCAAGACGATCCCTATTAAAGACTATGGCCTCCGGCGCTGCTCTCGCAGCAACCAGTGGCCTTGCTGCGCAAGCCGCCCACCACAATTCTAATGGCACTCTTAAAGGTAACATCCACCACTCGGTTTGCAAGTGGTGCTACAAGAACCAAACCCTCGAGGAAGTCTGCCAGAAGGCGAAAGATATCGGAATGGAGGCTATCGATTTGCTTGGAGTGGAGGACTATCCAACTGTCAAGAAATACGGGCTTACGTGCTCCACGACTAAAGGCGTGCCCGGCGGGATAAAGGACGGACTGAATCGATTGGAAAACCACGACGCTATCGTCGAATTTTTTGCACACACTTTGCCTCTGGCCAAAGACGGAGGCTCACCGAATGTGATTTGCTTTTCTGGAAACCGTGAAGGAATGGATGCCGAGCAAGGCCTTGAAAATTGCGCGATTGGACTCAAGCGGATCGTGCCCATCGCCGAGCGCCACGGTGTCACCGTGATCATGGAACAACTTAACAGCAAGCGAAACCACGCTGACTATATGTGCGACAATTCTCCCTGGGGCGTGGAATTGTGCGACCGAGTAGGTTCCGAGAGATTCAAGCTGCTCTACGACATCTACCACATGCAGATCATGGAAGGAGATGTGATCGATACCATTAAGGAGTTCCATCCCTATTTTGGTCACTATCACACGGGCGGCGTTCCGGGGCGTCATGAGATCGACGATACACAAGAACTCTTCTATCCAGCTATCATGCGGGCGATCGTTGAAACTGGGTACAAAGGCTACGTGGCTCAGGAATTCATCCCCGCCAGCGACGATCCACTCAATTCACTAGAACTCGCCGTCAAGATCTGCGACGTCTAGTACTAGATAGCCAAACGTAGCGTTTCGTCCATCGCTCTTAGCGACCACCGAGCCCCTGGAGGAGCTTTTTAGTGGCTCGGATCCCTTCCGCCTCTCCCATGTTTTTACCCTCGTACTCGACTCCGATGTATCCACGATAACCGGCATCTTTAACGATTTTCAACATACGCTTGAAGTCGGTATGGATCTCGTTGCCCTTTTCATCAAAATCGTGGGACTTAGCGCTCACTCCTTTGGCATAAGGCAGCAATTCGCGAGTCCCCTTATAGCGGTCGTAGGATTCGCCCGTAGACCGATCGATGATGAAATTGCCAAAATCCGGAAGCGTCCCTACGCGCGGATGGTTGGCTAGCTTCATGACACCCGCCAACCAAGCGCCGTTGCTCGACAGTCCACCATGATTTTCGACTATTACGTTAATTCCAATAGAATCGCCATAGTCACCCAATCTACTGAGACCGTCGGCGGCCAATTTCATTTGTTCGCTGTAGGAACCAGCGGAGCCCGCGTTAACGCGAATCGAGTGGCAATCCAATTCTTTGGCTGCATCCGCCCAGACTTTGTGGCTATCCACAGTCTTGATGCGGGCCGCCTTTTCTGGATCGCCCAGCCTTCCCAAGCGATCGCACATAATAAGCACATTGTCCACGCCATCGCCCTTCGATCGTTTTTTC
>CAZFUD010000062.1:0-18722 GCA_964521705.1 uncultured Opitutaceae bacterium
CGACTTCAGCCTCAATGCCGGTACCGTAGCTCCTTCCGGGCCCCAGGATGCCCAGCTGCTCACTTTTGGCTACTACGACGGCGAAGACACCCAGTTCTTTGCCCAAAGCAAGTTCACCGGCAGCAGCATACCGTTCTTTTCTTCCGAACCACGGGACTATATCGCAGAGGATCGAAGTTTGGATTGGATTTCTCTCAAGAACCAATTCTTTATCACCATTCTGAAGCCCAACCAAAGCGGGGTCGGCTTTTTCGCCCAACCCGTAGAGTTTCCACAGCTGGCCAACCAGTCGCGCCCTCAGCTCGGAATGACCGGTCTGCTAAAGATGGATAGCTTTACGCTGGCTCCCCAAGACACGCACCTCTTCGAGTTCGACTACTATATCGGGCCCAAAGAATTCAATCGTGTCTCGCGCGTGGGCGAGAACACCGAGGAAGGCATGCAGTTCGGCTTTTTCGGAGCCATATCCAAACTATTGCTAACTATGATGAATGGCTTTTACAGCTTTTCTCATAACTATGGAGTAGCGATCATCCTTCTGACCCTAGCTATCAAGGTAATCTTCTTGCCCATCAACCTGATATCGTCTCGCTCCATGAAGCGAATGGGAAAGCTTCAGGAGCCCATGAAGGCGATTAATGAGAAATTCGCCGACAGTCCTCAAAAGAAGCAGGAAATGATGATGGCGATGTATCGCCTCAACAAAGTGAATCCGGTCGCTGGCTGCCTCCCCATGCTGATCCAGATTCCCATTTTCTTCGGCTTGTTCTATATGCTGCGCAGCGCGGCGGAATTGCGGTTAGCTGATTTTATTTGGATTGCGGACCTATCGATGCAGGAAGGCATTTTCACTATGCCCTTCAGCATTCCGTTCATGGGGGACCAGTTTAATATCCTGCCTTTCATCTACCTCGTATCGCTCGTCATACAAATGGGCATGATGCCCACGCCATCCGTGGACAACGCCCAGGTGAAGATGATGAAATTCATGCCCTACATTTTCTTCCCCATCATTTACACGTTCGCATCCGGCCTCGTTCTCTATTGGACAGTCAACAACGTGTTTACTATTGGCCAGCAGTGGATGATAAATCGGAAGAAAGACGATTTCGAAGTGCAGCTTCCACCCGCCTTGAAAAAGGCCATGGAAGGGTCTAAAAAGAAACGTCGCAAAAAGTGAGGCGCGCCAACAATTTCTTAGTTCTTCAATCTCAATTCTTACTTTAGCCCATGTCCGGACACTCCAAATGGTCGACTATCAAACGCAAGAAGGGCGCTGCTGACGCCAAGCGGGGAAAAATTTTCAGCCGCCTTTCAAAGGATATTTCACTCGCCGCGAAAGCGGGAGGCGGCGATCCCGACATGAACCCAAAATTGCGGACCGTGCTCCTCAAGGCCCGCTCGGAGAACATGCCCGCCGATAATATTGAAAGGGCCATCAAAAAGGGTACGGGTGAGCTACCGGGCGTGGTCTACGAAGAATTTGTCTACGAGGGTTACGCTCTACACGGGGTCGCGGTTGTAGTCGAAGTCACCACCGACAATAAGAATCGAGCCGCGTCAGAGGTTCGCTCAACTTTTTCCAAGAACGGTGGCAACCTTGGCGGAGCTGGTTCCGTAGCCTTCATGTTCCAACGTAATGGCCAATTCATCATCTCCAAGGACAAGACAGATGAGGAATCCTTGATGGAAGCCGCCCTCGATGCTGGAGCTGAAGACCTCAAGTCTGAAGACGAGTATTTCGAAGTGCTGGCCCCATTAACCGAGTTTGACAGCGTCAGCCAAGCGCTCGCCCAGGCGGATATCGTTCCCGACAACGCTGAACTCGCCTATCTACCCGAAAGCTACACCCCGATCTCCAATCAGGATGACGCCAGGCAAGTATTGCGACTCATTGATGCCCTGGATGATCTCGACGATGTTCAGAACGTCTTCCATAACGCAGCCATTCCCGTCGAGTTTCTGGGAGAGGAGTAAACCTTGGACCTCCGAGTTGATCGATAGACTTCCTTGTCATAGCGGATAGTCCCGCTTGACCCATCCAATTCATTTGGATGACTGTGTAGATGACCCATTTGAAGGAGCCTAAAAAACGAGTGAACCACGCAGAGGAAGATTTTATTCAGGTGACCGACGGGGAGATTGGACTCGTCTCGCCCAAAGACTTCCACTGCTCTGAAAAGTTCGTTTTCGAAAGCGGGCAATCGATCCCAGAATTTTCGCTACGCTACGAAGCTTATGGTGAACTGAACGCGAAAAAGGATAACGCTATTCTCGTGGCCCACGCTCTAACGGGGGATCACCACTGCGCAGGCGTTCATTCGCTTCACGATCGCAAACCAGGTTGGTGGAACAGCATGATTGGCCCGGGCAAGCCGATCGACACCAATCGCTTTTTTGTCTTTTGCGCAAATTGTATCGGCGGGTGCCAAGGTTCCACTGGCCCTATGTCCATCGACCCGATCACCGGCGAGCCCTACAACTTGACCTTTCCATTCGTCACCATCCGCGATATGGTGCGCTCGCAGAAAATCCTGCTGGATAGCCTGGAAATCAGCGAACTCTATGCAGTGATCGGAGGATCTATGGGTGGAATGCAAGTCATGCAATGGGCAATCGAATACCCCGACTTCGTAAAGCGTATCATTCCTATGGCTACAACATGGCGGCAAAATGCCCAGGCCATCGCTTTCGACGAAGTAGGGCGGCAGGCCATCATGCAGGATCCTAAATGGCTGCAAGGGAACTACACCGAGGGAGAAGGTCCTGACGTCGGTTTGGCGATCGCCCGCATGATGGCCCACATCACTTATCTCTCTGATCTTGGAATGGAACGCAAATTCGGTCGGCGGCGTCCAGACGGGGACGGCAATCGCTACTCATTCGACATTCAGTTCGAAGTGGAAAGCTACCTCCGCTATCAAGGAGAGAGCTTCATCAACCGCTTTGACGCGAACACCTATCTCTATTTCACTAGAGCGTTAGGCTATTTCGATTTGGCCCATTCCTACGGGAGTCTGGATAAGGCTTTTCAGGACCTGAAATGCAAAGCCCTATCCGTCGGCTTCACTTCCGATTGGCTATTTCCTCCGGAGCAGAATCGGGAAATCGTATTGGCAATGTTGCGACAAGGCGTGCAAGCTTCCTATACACAGCTTGACCTAGACCTCGGACACGATTCGTTCCTAGTAGAGTCCGACGAGCTTTTCAACCTCGTTCGGGACTTTCTCGCTTCTTAATCCTATGGTTGCTCAGCGCTTTAGCCTGAGCTTACCCAAGTATTTCGGCAACTGGATTGAATCACGAATAGCTCGAATTTCGCGAAAGGGCCATCTTCGTTCGTTCGAAGCGTTTCCGTGAATTCCGGATCCAAGATTTTCCTAGCCTATCTACTTGACCTTCAAATCGTAGATTGCGTATCCACAGAGCCAATTCGGAAGCTTTGTCGATTCTTGCTTCCAGTCACCTCGGAGATAGACCTTCCTTACTATTTCAATACCGCTATCGTCGCAGTACGCTTCGAACTGCCGAACCGAAAGAGGATTCCCCGGTCTTGATTCTTCCCAGGATGTCGGGTGAACCTCGTTTTCCAACCGATGGCCCTTGAATAGCATACTCAACCGATTTTTCCAATAGGCGAAATTCACAAACCCAACCGTAAGAAAACTCGACACCCGTAAGGCTTCTCTAACTACGAGCGAAGGGTTATCCAATTCTTGAAGGGTTCTGGAGCAAATAACGCGATCGAAATGCTTGTCCGGAAACGCCTTCATGAAATCCATCATATCCCCGAGGTAGGCGGAAATGCCCCGTTTCACGCAAGCATGGATCTTGTCGAAATTGAGATCGACCCCCACGCCGTCCACGTCTCGAGTCTGCATCAGATAATCGAGTAAAACACCGCGACCGCATCCCAAATCAAGCACTCTTGATCCCGGGTTTACCCAGTCCCGCTTTATCTGCATATCGTCCGAACGTTTGTCTTTCGCCTTTTTCATTTTGGGTTGCTCAATCATGAGGCAAGCCTAAACGCCACTCAAACGCAAGCTCGCACGCCGACTATGACGTCGTTTCTAGACTTCTAGACTTCGCTGATTCGTCGAACTTCCATTCAGATTGTTTCCAGGCCAGATCCGCTGATTCTAGCATCCTTTTGCCGATAGCTTCAATCACGGGAACAACCACCGCATTGCCGAATTGCTTATAAGCCTGGCCTGGGCGAGAATCGATGGCAAACCAATCCGGGAACCCCATCATACGCCGGCATTCAATCGGATGCAGCCTACGAACGACTCCGTCGACCAAGTAGGCACCCGTTTTTGCCGCCGCTCCTCCACCATGAGCAGATAGCGTTATGCCATGGCCGTCTATGGAATAAATACGCTCTCCCTGGCCGCCCTTATTGATGGTTCCGATCTGCAAAGGCCTCCCTGTAGCTGATCGCGTCTTCTTTTCATCAAATCGAATGTCGTTTCTGTCGATAATTTGTTCGCTGGCTCTGGAGTTCGAGAGCAGGATATCCTTGATAGCGACTTCCGCCTCGTTGTCCGACGACTTGGGGAACTCGAACGCCTCAGACTTAACATCGCTCCTCAATCCCACGATATAGAGACGCCTTCTGGCCTGCGGCACGCCAAAATCGGACGCGTTCAAGATGGCATGAGACACACGATATCCCTCTTCCTCGAGCATGTCTACTGTCCTCTTCAACGTATCTCCATTTTGGTGACGGGCATAGTTGGCTACATTCTCCAAAAACACGGCCCTCGGACGCTTGGCCGCAACGAGGCGCATCACTTCGAAAAACAGCGTTCCTCGAGCATCTTCGAATCCTCTTTGCTTGCCGCTGACTGAGAAAGGCTGGCATGGAAAGCCGCCGCACAGAACGTCATGACGCGGCACTTCATCGGGGTGGATTCTAGTGATATCGCCAGCCGGCTTTTCGCCGAAATTCCGCTCATAGGTTGCCGCTGCATGCCTGTCTATCTCGGAGCTGAATACGCATTGGCCCCCCCATCGCTCTAATCCGATTCTGAATCCCCCAATCCCCGCGAATAAATCGATGAACGTAAACATATTTCAAACTAAACAAGTCGCTCCAATGCGGAAGCAGAGATTTCCCTAACATCGCGGAGAACGGCTGGGCGTTCAAAGATCCCTTTGCGAAACTCCTCTCGGCCACTTACGGAATCGAAATCGAAACCGATAAGCGCCCGTCCCACGCGTTCTCCAGTGTAACTATAATTAAAATACACGATGCTCGCCCGTTGGCAATGGCTGATCAGGAATTCACGCAATGCTCCCGCTCGCTCTGGGATTTCAATTTTAATAAAGCAGGGATGTCGAATGAGTTCGGCATTGTATCGAATAATGCGGAACTCGACATCCTCGTCTCCCGTGGCGTCTTCGAAGCGGATACCCAATTTCCGCAATTGGTCTTCGAGAGCTGAAAAAGTTTCCGGCATGGCATCGATACCTAAGATGGGCGACGCCTCTTCCAGATTCGACATTCCATGCTGAAACTCGATGATGTTAACCGAATCCAAAAACGTTTCTAGCAGATCCAGTAACGCTCCCTTTCTCTCCGGAATCGAAAAGCGATAGTACCTTCTATGAGCTGATCCGATGCCGGCGTGCCGAACGATGTAGGAAAGCTGGCCAAAATCCATGTTGGAGCCGCATACAATCGCTAGGGCCCGCTTTCCGGAGAGCGTGTCTTTTTCCAGAAGCCAGCCAGCCAAACCCATGGCCCCCGCCGGCTCCGGGACTTGCCGGTGAGTGTCCCAAAGCAGTTGCATCGCCGCGCAAACCTCATCATTGGAAACTGTCAGGTACCGATCGATTAGCTGGCGGCAAAAGTGGCTAGTCAACTCGCCAGCCTTCTTGACGGCTGTTCCATCGCAAAACACATCCAGGTATTCTAGTTCAACGGGCCTTCCGGCTTTCATAGCGGCTGCCATCGACGCCTGGTCTATCCCTTCAACCCCTACAATTTCAATATCCGGATAGTAGCGTTTAAGCCAACACGCCACGCCAGCGGCCATACCGCCTCCACCTATTTGTAAATAGCCAATATCGAAGGCCCCCTCGCCCGACATAACGATTTCGTCAGCCAAAGTACCTTGGCCAGCCATAACCGCCAAGTCGTCATAGGGATGTATAAAAGTCTTTTCCTCTTGCTCGCTGTAAGCCCTGGCGGCCCGCGAGGCGTCGTCATAGGAATCGCCCTCAAGCCTCACATGAACGGCGTCACCGCCAATAGATTTGACCGCCTCCTGTTTCATGAGCGGCGTCGATCTCGGCATAAAGACCTCAGCATGCGTTTCTAGCGCCTGCGTAGCCAGAGCAACCCCTTGAGCGTGATTTCCCGCCGATGCGCAAACGACGCCATGCATTCTTTCCTCAGCGCTAAGCAATCGCATTCGGTTGTAGGCTCCTCGCCACTTGTAGGCATGAATCGGGGACTGATCTTCTCGCTTTATGTACACGTTCTCCTCCTCGCTTAAGCGATGGAAGGGCGTAGGCTTGGCTATTCCGTAAACCCGTTGGCGTGCTTCTAGAATCGCCTGAAACAGGTCATCGACGGTTGGATACGACGTGCCTGCTTCAGCAAGTTCTTTTCCGCCTACGTCGCTACTTCCTGGCATGGTTCAAGAAATTCCAGACCATCAGCACGGCGAAGGTTCCTATCCAGGCAGATCCCCAAGCGAATATCCCGAGCTGAGGAGCAAACACGATAATAGCAACCGCTAGAAAGGTCGCGACAACTAGCGGGAAAACAATGACTTTTCCTAATGGGGGAGGGCCGCTCATTCACCCCGATGCAAACAGCTTTATTGATGGACGCCATCCTTTTTCTCGCTCTCAGCGAGGGTAAGCGAGGCAGCCATCCAGACAAACGGGGTTCAATCGCTAACTAAATGAGGCGCAAACTACTCATTTCCGAGCAAGCGTTCGATTTCCCTGCGATCACGTTTGGTCGGCCGACCCGTTCCTCTGTCGCGCCGGAGAACCTTTTGGGCAGCCGTCATTCTCAAGAGCTCGTATTCCTCGGGAGGCGTTAGATCTTCTAAGTAATCTGTCACCAGTTTCGCGCCCACTCGCTTTTCAATTACGCCCAGCACTCGAATCGTTTTAGTTATGGGCCCCGATTGAATGGTCACGGTTTCTCCAGCTTTGATGGAATAAGAAGGCTTTACCTTACCTTCTCGAACGCGGATTTTCCCGCCACGGCAGGCTTCCGTAGCCAAGGACCTCGTTTTGAAAAGGCGAACGGCCCAAAGCCATCGATCAATCCGAGCCTTTACCAACTCCCCATCCATAATTTAGCCTCTTCGACGATTGCCACTCACGATAGTATCGCATTTCAACATGTGCCTCAAAAGGCTAGTAGAAAGGCGATCGGGATCAATCGGCAACCCTTGGGACATGAAAAAGCCCTCGCTGTAACCACGAGGGCTTTTTCAGAGTCCACAAAGGATCCCGAAACACCTGCCACTTAGGCCTAATAGTTCTCAACAAGACCGCTCCCTAAGCAACGGCAGAGGCATATACGACACGATCGCGGGTATTAGTTTCCAAACCTGCCATATTTTTCTTTCAACCCGAGTTGCCCTCGTTCAAAAATCTGTATACGGCCCCTCAGGCCATCCCAAAAGTGTCCCGCTCAACCGTAAGCAAATCGCACTCCAGGTTCGACCCGATCTCCCTGTTGTGCCTGATCGTTCTATCGATCATCGGCGTTTTCTTTATCTACAGCGCCCAGCACTATCAGCAAAGCAATGATTGGATTCGCCAGATCGTTTGGACCTTCGTGGGGCTGACCGCCTACACAGTGGTCTCCTACTTCGACTACAAGATCTTCCTGAAGTACTCGCACTGGCTCTATTCTCTGGGTCTCTTGCTGCTCGCCCTCGTCGAATTCACGCCACTCGGGGTTACCCGGTATCATGCCAAGCGCTGGCTGGACGTGGGGGTGACGACCGTTCAGCCAAGCGAACTGGCGAAGCTCGCCTGCCTCGTTATAGGCGCCAGCTTGCTGACCCGCTCGGAAATGGGAACGCTCAAGAAATCCCGCCTAACGCTAGCGAAAATGGCGCTTGCGATTTCTATTCCATTCTTATTCATCTTGTTCCAGCCCGACCTTGGGTCGGCGCTAGTCATTCCTTCTGTCATGTTCGCTCAGCTGTACGCATCCAATCTCACCAAGTCGTTCTTTACGACCGCCTTCGCTATTTTCGCGGTCATCGTGGGGCTGGCTCTGTTGGATACCCATCGGTATAGTGAATACGTGATCGCCAAATTGGAGGCGAAGGAGGAGCAAGTCGTTGAGCAGCCCTACTATTGGATCTCTCTCCTAAAGGACTATCAGCGGCAACGCATAATGGGCTTTATTTACCCCGACAAAGTCGACCAAAGAGACGCCGGCTGGAATCGGGAACAATCAATAATTTCCGTGGGATCTGGCGGCCTCCTAGGTAAAGGATACCTGAGTGGCAACCAGGCCCAACTGGGCTATCTGCCTCGAGCAGTGGCTCACAACGACTTCATTTTTTCCGTTATCGCGGAAGAAACAGGCTTTTTGGGAAGCGTACTAGTCGTCACCCTATTCGGTTTGCTAATTGGAAACTGCATTCGCATCGCCACAATCGCCCGCGACCGCTTTGGTACGCTATTGGTGATAGGCGTCGCGACGCTATTTTCGATTCATGTTTTCGTTAACATCGCAATGACAATCGGGTTGATGCCAATAACTGGACTACCGCTCCCGTTCTTAAGTCACGGAGGCACCTTCATGGTGAGCTGCTGCGTCCTGCAAGGACTAACGCAAAGCGTCTACAGATTTCGCAAGGAGTTCTAATAATGCGATTCCTTAAACTGCACTTCTCAACGCGGTCCTGCCACCATGAATCGGCGCCTTCTGCTAACTCGGAAACGTTACAGAATGAGCGAAAACAATATCAATACCGAAAAATCGGA
Organism: uncultured Opitutaceae bacterium; assembly: GCA_964521705.1. GTDB lineage: Bacteria > Verrucomicrobiota > Verrucomicrobiia > Opitutales > Opitutaceae > Pelagisphaera. Next base: position 8,980 of record CAZFUD010000062.1, read on the forward strand.
CCCCTCGACCAAGCATGAAGAAGAGCTTAGAAATCCTCCTTCGCGGAAACCTGCGAAGCCTGTTGATCAAGCTAAACTGAAACAAGAAGCGGACAAGCGATCTAAAAGTCGCCCGCTCCTGACGAAAATCGTCGAGAAATTCAAGAAAGAGAAAGAGCCCTACCGGGAACTGATCATCAATGCAGAACCGTTGGAGACCCGTGTCGGTCTCCTGGTCGATGGCATCCTGGACAAGTTCGATATCGAACGCCGTCGGAGCGCCCAGAGAATTGTCGGAGGTATCTTCAAGGGGAAGATCAAGAATCTGGACCCTGGTTTGAAGGCCGCCTTCGTTGACATTGGCCTACCAAAAAACGCGTTCTTGCACTACTGGGATATCCTGCCTCAAGCAGCAGACTCCTCTGTTGAGGTCGTGCGGGTCAACCGCTCCAAAAATAAGAAGAAAAAGAAGAAGATTACGATCAAGGACATCCCCAATCACTACCCGATTGGCACCGAAATCGTCATCCAGGTAACTAAAGGCCCGATCGGCACAAAAGGGCCCCGGACTACAACCAATCTCTCTCTGCCGGGGCGATTCCTAGTGTTGATGCCTTACTCCGACCAATGCGGTATCTCTCGGAAAATCGAGGATCCCAAAGAGCGCAATCGACTGAAGAAGATCATTCAAGACCTAACCATACCCGAGGGCATGGGTATCATCGTACGAACAGCCGGGGAAGGGAAAAAAGCCCGCTACTTCGTAAGGGACCTACATATAATGCTCAAAACCTGGGAAAAGATCCAGAATAAGATCGATACCGTAAAAGCGCCTTCGTGCCTTTACAAAGAGCCCGATCTGAGCGAGCGGACCGTGCGGGACTTCCTGACCGAGAATATCGATCGCGTGCTGATCGACAACCCAGAGGATCACAAATCAGTCGTCGAGGACGTCAGCCAAATTTCGAAACGATCAACGAACAAGATCCACCTGTACACGGATAGCATACCCATATTCGAGCGCTACAATATCGAAAACCAGATCGAGCAAACGTTTCAACGGGCGGTACCGCTACCGTCGGGAGGAGCCATCGTGATCGACGAGACGGAGGCCCTCATAGCTATCGACGTTAACACCGGCTCTCACAAGAATAAGGGGAACGAGAACGATACGATTTTCCAGGTCAACAGCGAAGCCGCGGCGGAGGTCGCCAGGCAGATACGTCTCCGCAATATAGGTGGTCTGATTATTATCGATTTCATCGATATGAAGCAGCGGAGACACCGAAATGCGATCCTCAATCAGATGAGGCGGCACATGGCCCTAGACAAGGCTAAGACGCATATTCTTCCGATCTCTCAGCTGGGGATCATGCAAATGACGCGTCAGCGAATGCAGGAAAGCGTGTCATCCGGTCTGTATACAGATTGTCCATACTGCCGCGGAAAGGGGATCGTAAAATCCGCCACAACGGTTAGCGTAGAATTGCAAAGAAAACTATCGGGAATCGTTCGCCGGGCCCGCAATCGAGCCACGGATCCAGACAAGCCCATCAAACTGCGGGTACTGGTGAATCCGCAGATTATCGATCGCCTAAGAGAAGAGGATGCCGATCTGCTGATCAGCCTGGAAAAAGATTATCACGCGCAGCTAACCTTCCGTTCGGACCCGCATTTTCACATTGAGAACTACCGAGTAATCGACGTGGACACGGGAGCCGCCTACGGATAGATCAATGCCCAAGCTTTTCCAATCTGTCTTCTCAATTTCGACTATCGGGGATTCGACTGCGGAGACCGCTTAGCGGTTTCCCGAGACATCGTTCACGACAGCCCTACGATTCTACTAATTCATGGAGATGCAAGGGATTCCTGATTCCCAAAAGTCCAAAACGGAACCTGATCTCATCGATCCCAAGAAGCTGATCGAAGAGCTCAGTATCGAGGATTTCAATCGGTACTCAGATGAGTACTACAAAAAGCTTCCTGCGGCGGAAATCCAAATGGGGAAGCCATTTTCCATGCCCAATCATACGCCGCAATTGCTCGTTCGATTGGGCCTAATGCTCGAGAGTCTTCGTCTCGCTCCGGGGATGAAGGTGCTCGATTTTGGGGCTGGCACCTGCTGGATTTCTAAATCCATTTGGCAGATGGGGTGTTCTGTTGTCGCGGTAGATGTATCCGAAGAAGCTCTACGTCTCGGCCGCCGTCTTTTTGAAGAGTATCCGATCCCCAACAAACCCCTGGCGTCTTGGGACACGCGTCTCTTCGACGGCATTCGAATACCTGCCAAGGATGAGGAGATTGACCGGGTTATTTGTTTCGATGCCTTTCACCATGTCCCTAACCAGAATGAAATAATCCAGGAGTTCTATCGCGTCTTAAGGAATGGGGGGGCTATTGTATTCAATGAACCCATCGGGCCTCACTCAGTGACGGCCGAATCGCAACGCGAGATGCGCGAATTCAATGTTCTGGAAAACGATCTAGGGATGGAAGACCTGGCATCCCAGTTTCAACAGGCGGGCTTCGAGGAACCCGTATTTAAAGTCGCCGCCAGCCCCGATTACCTTTTAAGCTATAGCGAATGGCGGGGATGTATTTCGGGAAAAACCCCAGAGAGCATGCGGGATGCCATCGCCGATTTTCAGCGGAACAGCGGGATTTTCTATTTCCAGAAAGGTAAGCCGATGAACGACAGTCGCTATGCGTCAAGCGGACTGGCCCATAAACTTGTTTGCGACCATCGCCACATATCATTGAAAGCCGGCGAACGTAAAAACGTGCATGTTACCGTAAGGAACACCGGCGATTCCAGATGGCTCGCTAAAAACGAGCACTTCATCGGTATCATGAATATCGCATCCCGCCTTCTAGACTACGGCTCCAAAGAGATTCTGAAAGACAATACCCGCTTCCCGATTCCGGTAGAATTGGAGCCAGGCGACGACTTCGAGGCAGACGTTCCCCTTCACGTGGACACGCCGGGCAAATACTGGCTAAAGCTCGATATCGTCTCCGAGAAAGTTTGCTGGCTTGAGGATTTTGGCTCGGAACCCGTGTGGATCGAAGCCGAGGTTTCTTAAGCGCCTGCGCATCCGATAGTCCATTATCTAAAATCCGATCCCATTGACTCGCGTTTTGACGCGACATACGTACATATCAACAGTCATGTAGAGCGTTGACCCATCATCGCCCCAAGCGCAATTGCTGGAATGCTCGCCCGTCTCAATGCGTCCAAGCAAATCTCCGTTTGGCGAGAAAATATAAATGCCCCCTGGACCCGTCGCCCAAAGATTTCCATCCTGATCGATCGCCATTCCGTCCGGATTTCCCACACCATCGGCCTTATACGACAACGCATTGAAAAATACTTTCCCCCGGCCAAGCGTTCCATCATTCTTTATTGGATACGATCTCCAAATCGGAGCGGCGCTATCGGATTGGGCCACATAGAGCGTCTTTTCATCCGGCGATAGCCCTATGCCGTTTGGCCTTGTAAAATCCTTTGTTACCAGGACGACTTCTCCGTCAGGACGCAGCAAATACACGCCGCAATAATCCATCTCTCTCCTAGAATCGTTTTCCCTATCGGGAAGACCATAAATAGGATCTGTAAAATACAGATTGCCATTCGTCGCATAGACAAGGTCGTTCGGACTATTGAAACGCTTGCCGCGATAGTTGTCCGCCAGTGTTCGCTTGCCTCCCCCTTCAGTGAGAACGGACACGCGCCGATCCCCATGCTCGCACAAGGTCAATCGCCCCTGGGAATCGAAAAGCAACCCATTGCTTCCAGGCTCCCGACCGTAATCATCGATACCCGTGTATCCTGATGGCTTCATGAATACGCTTAAACCTTCGGTTTCACTCCATTTCATCACCACGTTCCTAGGGATATCCGAGAACACGAGATAGGATCCTTGCTTGTTCCACGCAGGACCTTCCGTCCAAACAAACCCCGAAGCAATCACCTCTATCGCCACATCGGGGTCAATCAATGCGTCCAAGCGATCATCCATTTTGTTGATCTTGCCGATCGTCGGATAGTTGCTTGGCACATCCGTATTCGCCCAAATCTGGGTTGCCCAAGTGAAAACCGCGACCGAAGCCAAGAGAAACCGAATAAGATTCATTCGAATAGGATTCTCGAATTCAGGGCTATGTTCAAATCAATATTACCCGCGCCTAGCCATCCCTCATTGACTAAACCACCAGTGTAAAGAGGATAAAAGCGATACCCATTTCCATAGCTATGAAAACTTTTTTCACTGCCCTTATTCTAGGCATTTTCATTGGAGCAATGATAACGTCCTACTACAACGACCCAGAATCCTTCAAGTCCGCGCTGTCTCTTTCCGATCGAGATTCCTCGATAGCCGGCAGTTCAGAATCGCCGATGGAAGAGCTTAAGAATAAAGCAGCCGAGTCTACCGAGAAGGTTGCTGAAAATCTTAAAGAAGGGGCTCAATCGCTACTGGAGAATACTCGCGAGGAACGCGAGGAAATCGCCGAAAAGGGCAAGGAGATTATCGACTCCGCCAAGGACATCGGAATCAAAGCGGCTATCAGCGGGCGCCTGAAACTCGACTCCTCGATTGACGCTACCCGGATCGAAATCCAGGTAATTGACGGATCGGTCGCGCTGACCGGTGAAGTTTCCTCCCGGGAGGAAGAGCGAAAAGCCAGGGACATCGCTTTAGATACCCGCTACGTAAAAGACGTTAGGTCCGAGCTGAAGATCGTTCCCTAAATGCATCAGCGAATCACGATTTTCCGATGCGGATCCTCGTAGCCTTCGATAAATTTAAAGACGCCCTTTCAGCCCGGGAAGCCTGCCAGATTGCCGCCAGCGAAGTTGAAAGGCGTCGTCCCGACTGGCAAATCGAGACGGCTCCGCTGGCTGACGGAGGCGATGGCTTCTGTGACACGCTCACCGGGGTGCTGGACGGGGAATTCCACACTGCAACCGTAACGGATCCTCGGCAAAGCAAAGTGGATGCCCGTTTCGGGCTAGTTTCCGTCAAAAAGATCCCTTTAGCGGCCCGTCAGCTCCTTGATTGGAGTTCGGAGATCGAAAAAGTCGCGATCATCGAAATGGCGGAGAGTAGCGGAATCGCTCTCACGCCGATCGAAGGAAGATCTCCGTGGGACGTAACCACCGCAGGTCTCGGAGAGCTCGTGAAAGTCGCTCAGAAGAAAGGCGCTCATGGAGCAATCATCGGTCTCGGCGGATCCGCGACCCATGATTTGGCTCTCGGAGCGTTGTGGAAACTTGGATACCGTTTCCACGATAAGAATGGAAATGAAATCGATAAGGCTCCAGTACCACGCATCTGGCCCCAAATCGCTAGGATCTCGCTCCCATGTTGCGAACTGCTCCGCTCTTTTGAGATGCGTTTAGCCTGCGACGTCGACAATCCATTGCTGGGAAGTCGGGGAGCCGCTGCCATATTCGGCCCACAAAAGGGCCTGACAGAGGATCGCTTTCAAGCGCTTGAGGCCGAAACGGAGCGACTGGCCAATCTACTGGTTGCAACCGAGGGAGCCCACGCGGCCTTTCCCGATGACAAAGGAGCGGGAGCCGCAGGTGGAGCCGCGTTTGGACTCAAGGCTGGCTTGGGAGCGCGAATCGTTTCTGGCTATAATTTGGTGAAAGCGTGGATCGGCCTCGATGAAAAGTTTTCTCAAGCCGACTGGGTTATCACCGGCGAAGGACGCTTCGACGAGTCTTCGCTGCACGGGAAAGGGCCAGGAGCGCTTTCTCTAGAGGCAATCGACAAGGGCAAGCGGCTGACGGTAATGGCGGGCAGCATTGGCCGAATCCCGGAATGCCCAATTCCCCAAGGGTCCATTAGCCAAATTTCTCCGCCAAGCCTTCCCCTCCCTCAGGCTCTGCAATTGACCGAGCAAAACTTGAGGAGAGCGATTGGCGAAAAATTCGCTCCCTCCGACTAGGCTGACGCTACAGACTTCGAAATCTGGGTCGATTTATTCCCCTCCTATAAACAATCGTTAAAACGAGGTGTCAGATTGAAATAGATCTAGCCGATAACTCAATTTACGGAATAGAAGCAAGTCCGAAGCCAACCCAATAAAAGTCGAACGATAGTCCATGAATGTCGCCGAAGCAGAGACTCTTTACGAACACGAAGCGCGGAAGCAAAAGCGCATTCGCATTAGACGGGCCAAACAGTTGCTTCGACCCTTGCCTCGCAAGGCCACACTACATCGCTGGCCGGTACTCAGGTGGTTTGCCGATACCGCTCGCAAACGGCCCTACCTCTGGTCCTTCCGTATACGAGAAGTTAGCCTAGCCTTGTACCTCGGATTCGTCATCGCCTTCCTGCCGATTGTCGGGATCCAGCTCATTCTGGCTTTAGCATCCGCCTGGGTTCTTAGAGCGAATCTGCCTGTGATAATGGGAACGCAGTTAGTGACAAATCTCGCTACCATGTGGGCCATCTACCCGGCTCTGGCCCTTTTGGGAGATCGCGTCATAAAAACTTTGGATTTGGAAGTGATGGATTCGCAAATCGGCCATGCGGCCTTCTCGATAGTGACCGGGGGATAATCGCCGGACTAGCGGTCGCCTTTATCCTCGATATAGTCTACCGGTTTGCCTTCATCCAAGCGAAAAAACATCCCATTCGTCTACGAAGAATGCCGAAAAAGTAGCATTCCGGTTTGCCCCCGGCTGCAAACCCGCTCAACCTTTTAACTTAAAGCGGGAAACCCGCTCGGTTAATTCATATGATACGCGCCTTTTCGATCATCGCGATACTGATAGCCACACATTCGCTGCTGGCCCAAAAACTACTTCCCAAAAATTCAAATACGATTCTTCGAGCCGCGGTTCAGAGCCAAACGGGAAACATCCCCTATCGGCCGCACATCAAACTGGGAATAGACGTCCTCGCAGATCAGGGATTCGCCCCACTACTGGGCAAGCGGGTTGGCCTCCTGACTCATCCAGCAGGTGTCAATCGCCTGGGAATATCAACGGTTCGCATCCTCCATCAAAATCGAGCCGTGAATCTTGTAGCCCTTTTCGGACCCGAACACGGAATCTACGGGAATGAGAAGGCTAACGAGCCCATAGACAACGCCATCGATCCCAGAACGGGACTACCCGTTTACTCGCTCTATGGGAAATACCGGAAGCCAACGCCGAACATGCTATCAGGCATCGATGCGCTCGCCATCGATCTACAGGACATAGGCACTCGGTCTTACACATTTATTAGCTGCATGAAACTCGCTCTTGAAGCGGCTTTCGAAAACGGGGTCGAGGTAATCATCCTGGACCGGCCCAACCCACTGGGCGGTCTCAAAGTCGATGGTCCGATCGTCGAGCGACGTTGGCAGAGCTATGTGGGAGCCTTCTCGATTCCCTACGTACATGGACTTACCATTGGCGAGCTGGCGAGGATGGCCGTTTCCAAGCCGGGAATATTGAACATAACCGACATGCAGCGCCAGTCAGGCAAGCTCACCGTGGTTACCATGGAGGGATGGAACCGATACATGAGCTGGCCCATGTTGGGACTGAAGTGGATCGCTCCCTCGCCGAATGTTCCCGATTTTCCCGCGGCGGTTGGTTACGCCATGACAGGTCTCGGCGCTCAGCTGGGGAATTTCAAACACGGGATCGGGAGCGAATACCCATTTCGAATATTGACCCATAAGAACGCAACGCTCGAACAACTGGAACGCGAACTAAGCCGACGGTCCATTCCAGGCATTCAATTCGAGCGGAAAACGTTCGGCGGGAGCAATACCGGCCTGTACGTAAAAGTTACGGACTGGAGAGCTTGGCGTCCAACAGAGCTCAGTTTTCACATGATGCAAATCACTGCCCTATTTGACCCCGCAAATCCATTCTCGAGCGGGCCCAATACTCAAATGGAGTTGTTCAATAAGCATGTGGGCTCTTCAAGCTGGTGGAACGAAATATCCAGAAAAGGGGCGCAAGCGAACCGGGCCGGCTTCATTGGCGTTTGGGAACGCCAAGCGAAGCAGTTCCAGATTCAAAGTCAAACCTACTGGCTGTACGACTGAGGCTAATCCCGAGGTATTCAGCGCTCAATCTGGCTTATTCTGTATTCAGGTATTGCCTACCGCTTATCGGACTCGCTCTTGGAGTGATTTCAAAGAACCCGAATTGGCGATCCAGCAGGCTCGCAACGACATTTCTCATTGATTCCAAAGATCGAATAGTTCACAAAAACCATTCGCTAAGGAATTTTGCCCCATTAACCCCCTTTTTCTGAAAAATCGCTATGTCACGTTCTGTCACATTATTCACCGGCCAATGGGCCGACCTATCGATTAACGAGCTCGCTCCTCTCGCGAAAGAGATGGGCTACGATGGCCTTGAACTCGCTTGCTGGGGTGACCACTTCGACGTGGATCAAGCAGCTCGGAGCAAGAAATACTGCAAAGAAAAATGGGAGCTACTCGCCGACCACGGGCTCACTTGCTTCTCTATCTCCAATCACCTCGTCGGCCAAGCGATTTGCGACAACATCGATGAACGCCACAAAGCGATCTTGCCTCCCGATGTTTGGGGCGATGGCAAACCGGAAGGCGTTCGTCGGCGAGCTGCTCGAAAACTGGTCAAAACCGCCAAGGCTTGCCGCAAGTTTTTCGATCTGAAACCAGGGCGAAAGAAGAGGGATGACTTTCCGGCCGTCGTCAATGGCTTCACCGGTTCCTCCATTTGGCATGCCCTTTACGCCTTTCCTCCAACGGATCAAGCCTATCTGGAGAAAGGCTTTCAGGACTTCGCCAATCGTTTCATCCCGATTTTGGATGAATTCGACAAAGTCAATGTCAACTTCGGACTAGAAGTTCACCCAACGGAAATCGCCTTCGACATCGCTTCGGCATCCCGGGCGATTAGCTCGCTAAAAGGGCACAAACGATTCGGGTTCAACTATGACCCTTCTCACCTGGGGTACCAAGGAGTCGACTACGTTAAATTCATCCGAACCTTTTCAGATCGTATCTATCATGTTCATATGAAGGACGTTTGGTGGGGTCATGGAAATGGCGATACGGGAGTATTCGGAGGACACACCGATTTCGGAGACCCGAGACGCTATTGGGACTTCCGGTCACTTGGTCATGGAGATATCGCTTTCGAGGACATCATCGTCGCCCTCAACGATATCCAGTACCAAGGTCCGCTATCCGTAGAGTGGGAAGATATTCGCATGGACCGCGTCCACGGAGCCACAGAGGCATCCGCCTTTGTCCGTTCGGTCGACTTCCCCTCCAGCGACGTCGCCTTCGACTCGGCGTTCGACAAGGAGAATCAATAGACTAAAGCGTATACGAATTATGAGTACGAAAGTAGCTATTATTGGAGCTGGCGGCATGGCCCAATACCATATTGATGGATTTCGGCAGGCAGGGGCGGAAATCGTCGCTATAGCCGACCTAAACGAAGAGGCCGCGAAAGCGACCGCTGAAGAATACGGAGTAGGCCGGACGTTCGGCTCAGTCGAAGCGATGTTCGGTGCCCTGCCGGATCTCGATGCCGTATCCATCATCGTTCCCAACAAATTTCACGCCCCTTTGGCAATACAAGCGCTTAACGCGGGTAAGCATGTATTCTGCGAGAAGCCTCCTGGTCTCAACGCGGACGAAGTTCAGCAGATGAAATCGGCTTCTGGAGCTGCATCAAAGCATTTGATGTTCAACTTCAACAATCGGGCCAGACCAGAATCCTATGCCATGATGGAGTATGTGGCGGATGG
>CAZFUD010000063.1:0-10113 GCA_964521705.1 uncultured Opitutaceae bacterium
AACTAGTTTCATCGAAAGCGCTGTAGCCGCCTGGCTCCGTGGATGACCCTGCGCGCATCGTGGTGATGCCCAATGCTATGAGTCCGTCTCTTAGGGCGGCTGGTTCGCGAGTAGAAAGCGTTATGCCAGCTTTGGGAACAAGCAGTCGAAGAGCAGCGATAAGCTGAACGAACTGATGGTCGGGCAAAAACTCCACCTGTTCGAATTCTCCCGCTGCCGGTCTCATTCGAGGAAGGCTGAGTGAGACTTGGGCTTTCCAGCAATTTCGCGTGAGGTGTTGGGCATGGGATGCTAGAGTGATAGCCTCTTGGCGCCAGTCGTGGAGGCCGAAGAGGGCTCCGATTCCCAGACGTCTGAATCCCGCTTGGTAAGCGCGTTCGGCCGTATCCATGCGCCAATTGAAATGCTTCTTGGGTCCGGCGGTATGTAGACTTCGGTAGGTGTTCTCGTCATAGGTTTCCTGATATACTATCAAAGCTTCGCAACCCGCATTGACCAAGGGCGCATATCCAGAGGCTTCCAGAGGTCCTAGTTCCAGGGCGATGCTAGGGAAATTTTTAGACAAACGCCGAACTACGGATTCAACGTATCCGTTTGAAACATACTTTGGGTGTTCTCCGGCTACCAGAAGGATGGAGCGAAAGCCTTGCTGGTGGAGAAGGCTGGCTTCCTGGTCGACTTCCTCGAGCGACAGGGTGATCCTGGGGATGTCGTTATGACGCGAGAATCCGCAGTAGCGGCAAACATTTACGCACTCATTGGACAAATAGAGTGGGGCGAACATCCGTATGGTTTTCCCGAAATGCTTAAGGGTAGCCGCTTGGGATAAACGGCACATCGTTTCCAGGTAGGGTTCGGCGGCCGGGGAAAGGAGGCTAGCGAAATCCTCAAGGCTATTGGCTTTGCCGGTATTCAAAATTCGTTTAACATCCGATGGCTTCGCTTGGACGGAGGCTTCCGAAAGACCTTGGAGATCGATGGCTTCGAATTTTTTGGAGAAAGAAAGCTTCATCGGCTGGTGATCAATCGTTTGATGCAAAGTATGCGTCCATCATGTTTCTACAGATCGCGATTAGGCGCCGAGAAATGCAGTTAACGGGCTGCTAGCCTCCGCCTTTTTCGATGCCGAGCCCAGGCCAATTTCGTAGGCTTCGCGGCCCGCCTCAACGGCCTTGGCAAAAGCTTTGGCCATGGCTGAGGGATCGCTGGCTATGGCAATGGCAGTGTTGATTAGAACGGCATCCGCTCCCAGCTCCATAGCTTCGGCGGCATGAGAAGGGGCGCCTATGCCGGCGTCCACGACAACGGGGACGCTCGCTTGCTCAATGATTATTTCGATTTGCGATTTCGTATCCAAGCCTTGATTGCTGCCAATAGGGGAACCGAGGGGCATTACCGTTGCCGCGCCGGCATCTTGTAGCCGTTGGGCGAGGACGGGGTCGGCGTTCATGTAGGGAAGGACGGTAAATCCTTCAGACACGAGCGTCTCTGTTGCCTTCAATGTTTCAATTGGATCTGGAAGCAGGTAATTCGGATCGGGATGGATCTCAAGTTTGACCCAATTTGGCAATCCCGCAGCTACTGCCAACCTGGCTATTCTGACTGCCTCCTCGGCGTTCATGGCTCCTGCCGTATTGGGGAGAATGAGATAGCGATCAGGTTCGAGAAAATCGAGGATATTGGCGAAGGGATCGTTGGAGGAATCGAGGTTCGCCCGTTTGAGGGCCACGGTTACGAGTCCAGACCCTGAGGCTCGCAACGCTTCCTTCATTGATTCGTTGCTACTGAATTTCCCCGTTCCAACGAGGAGGCGCGAGTCGAATTCTCGATCTCCGATCTTTAGCGTCTGGGAAGTTCTGGATGTCATTTGAATTGGGCGACTATCTTAAGACCGGTTATAGGTAGCAATTCAAATTGAAACCCGATCGGAGTCGAAATCCAGACATTCGTCGGGAAATTTTGATTGATCGAGAGCTGCATTGCGACGGTACTTCGTAAATGAAGAAGACAGCATTGCTGGCAGCGCGAGACCCATCAGGGATGGTCGAGTTTGCGAGTAAACTAGTTGAGTCGTTTGAATACCAACTGCTAGCGGTAGAAACGGTCGCGCCGTCTGGCTTGTTGGAGGATTGCGAGATGGTCGATTCCCGGCATGCTGAAAAGGCGATTCGAGAAGGGGGCGTTTCGCTGTTGGTGGCGAATTTCAGCAATCCAACTGTCGGTTTCCATCGTGGGCGCCCCTGGAAGAACGCTCTCGCCGAGATGGACCATGACATCGTGGGATTGATTAGAATCGCTGCCTTGAACCCCAACGGCGTTGGAGTGTTGGGCGACTCTAGACTGTATTCGGATACGCTCGAATTGCTGGCAGCAAACCATGGAGTATTGCCGGAAGATTTTCGGGTTCGACAAGCATGCAACGCCCTGCACGCAGTTGCTGTCTTCGATGCCTCGGTCGCCCAGTTCCTAGAGTCTCAATCCGGCGAAGCCCCTGATTTAGATGCTTTGAGCGGCTACCCAAAGACGCTCTATTTATCGTGGAAGCGCGATAGCACCTTGCAGGGGGTGACGACTCAGCAGAAAGCGGCCGTCTACGGAAAGTTTAGAGAACATTTCGAAATGATATCCGGCCCTGAACCGGATTACGGGTGCTTGCTCGATTTGACGCTAGCAACCTACGCGATAGGGGAATTTGAAAAACCGGCAGCTTTGCTGATTTCGAAGGGCCGATTGTTGGCGGGATCCAGCGCGAGCCAATTGAGCGAAGCGCTCGAAGGCATTGACATGCGGAAAGAGCAGATTGGAGGAGCTTCCATGCTGGTGGTTAATGGAGCTATAGACCAAGCGATGCTATTGAATTATGGTCTAGCTTGGGTTTCATCGATCGTCGCCCCCGGCTTCTTGGGCTTCGAAAATAAGCTCGGAATTCGACTTATCGGAAGCAAAGAAGGCTTAGGTTACGAGTCCTTGCAAGAGATTCGCTCCATTGCCGGAGGCTGGTTGGTCCAAGATAAGAATCGCGTTCCCATAAATCCCATGGCCTGGCGAATTACTAGCGCCGTTCACCCTTTAGTGGATGATTGGGAAACGATGATTTTTGGCGTCAAGATTGCCCGCCACTTGCAATCATCCGCCTGTTTGGCTGTATCCGGAGAACACGTTGTTTGCCTGGCATCCTGCTTGAACAGCCAATTGGATTTCGAGGCAGCTTTCTCGAACCGCCAGGATCGCTTGCGAAACGCCATTTTCGTGTTTGACGAGGACCTTGCCGGACCGGAACCGCTCGAAGCGGCTCAACGTTTGGGGGCCTCTACAGTAATCCATCCTGGATTGGATGCGAAGATAGAGGCCCAGTTGGTTGATCGCTCGAATGAATTGGGCATCTGCCTGGTAGTAACTGGAATAGGTTTGGCGAAATTGTAGCGTCCCTTTCGATCTATCGGAGAGCGATCAGTAAATCTTTACTTTCTACCTGGTCGCCGGCCGCGACCTCGATGCGGTCGACAACTCCGTCATCGAGAGCATAAACGGTCGTCTGCATTTTCATCGCTTCTAGGACAATAAGCTTATCTTTCTTTTTGACCTGTTGTCCTACAGTTACAGATACACTGCTGACCATAGCTGGGATAGGGGCGCCAACTTGCTTCTTATCTGCAGGATCTGCTTTCGCCCGACGTTTGGATTTGGACTTTATCGATCGGTCCATGATCACGCATTCGCGAGCCCGTCCATTTAGCTCGAAAGTCAAAGTGCGTTCGCCGTCTTCATCAGGCTCGCTTACGTAGATCAGCTTGACGATCAGAACTTTCCCTTGCTCGATCTCAACCGAGATCTCTTCGCCGGGATTAAGTCCATAGAAAAATACTGGCGTCGGCACAATCCGAGCATGACCGAATTCGGCGACGTGTTTGACCAGATCCGCGAATACGGCTGGGTACATCAAGTGGGCGTAGAGATCGTCGTCATTGATTTCCCGTTTGTATTTCTCGGAAATTTCCTTTCGCGTCGCTTCCAAGTCGATCTTCTCGGCCCGACTGCCAGGGCGCCCGCGGAAAGGCTTTCGGTCGCCGAGCACGACTTTCTGCACTTTCTTGGGCCAGCCTCCTATGGGTTGGCCGAGACCTCCTGATAGCATGTCGACAACGGATTCCGGGAAAGCGGTACCAGGCTCGAGATTCACTAGGTCTTCGGGCTCGACTCCTTTGGTAAGCAAGAACATGGCGAGGTCGCCAACTACTTTGCTAGAAGGAGTGACTTTAACGATATCTCCGAGCAAGTCATTGACGGCGTGGTAGTAGCGAACGACTTCCGTCCACCGGGAACCGAGTCCTAGCTGGCGGGCCTGCTCGCGGAGATTAGTGTATTGGCCACCAGGCATCTCGTGAGTGTAGACTTCAGCGGTGCCGAATTTCGGGCTGGTGTCAAAGGGGCCGTAATACTGACGCACGGCTTCCCAATAGATGGATAGCTCATTGAAGAAATCCAAATCCAGACCCGTGTTTCTTGGATTGCCCGTCAGGGCCTTTATAATGGAATTCAGATTCGGCTGCGAAGTTAGTCCGGACAAAGAAGATACCGCCAGGTCAGCAATGTCGGCTCCGGCTTCTGCAGCTTTGATAACCGAGGCTCCAGCAATACCCGAGGAATCGTGAGTGTGGAAGTGGATAGGAACGCCGACTTGCGAGCGAAGGGTCTTCACCAGTTTGAAGGCGGCGTGAGGAGTGCACAGGCCGGACATGTCCTTGATGGCGATTATGTGAGCCCCCATTTTTACGAGCTCCTTGGCCATATTCACGTAGTATTTCAGTGAATACTTATCTCGCTTCGGATCCAGAATGTCACCAGTGTAGCAGATCGTGCCCTCGCAAACGGAATTCGTGTCTTCCCGGACCGACTTCATCGCCACACGTAGATTTGGCAGGTAGTTGAGAGAATCGAAAATGCGGAATATATCCATACCCGCTTCCGCCGAGTGCTTTACGAGCCCGCGGATCACGTTGTCGGGGTAGTTGGAGTACCCTACGCCATTAGCCCCTCGAAGCAGCATTTGAAAACACACGTTCGGAATGCGTTCCCGCAGGCGTCGAAGTCGCTTAAATGGGTTCTCATAGAGGAAACGCATAGTAGTGTCGAAAGTGGCGCCACCCCAGCATTCTAGGCTGTACAGCTCGCTACCCCTATAAGCGATAGCGTCGGCTACTTTCAGCTGGTCATAGCTGCGCATGCGGGCTGCTAGGAGTGACTGGTGGGCGTCCCGCATCGTTGTATCGGTAATCAAAAGCCGCTTTTGCTTGCGCGTCCATTCAGCGAATTTTTCGGGCCCATGCTTGTCTAGGTAATCCTTGGTTCCCTTGGGAAGCTTCTTGGTTGGATCATGGGAAGGGACAATTACGGGCAGATTCATTTCCGGAACAGGCCGTCCTTTTACCTGCTCATTTCCGTTAACGATGGTGTTGCCTAGCAGTTTCAGTAGTTTCGTCGCCCGATCTTTCCTGCGCCTGAACTTGAACAATTCGGGCGTCGTATCGATCAATGTCGTGGTCGCGTCGCCTGCGTCGAATATCGGGTGGGTTATTACATTCTCGATAAATGGAATGTTTGTCTTTACCCCGCGGATACGCATCTCGTTCAATGCTCGGACCATGCGTTGAATGGCCAGTTCGAAAGTTCCGGCTGATGCGGTGAGTTTGACGAGAAGCGAGTCGTAGTAGGGGGTGATAACGGAACCCGTGTCTCCCATTGCCCCGTCCAGGCGTATACCGAATCCCGCAGCGCTTCGGTAGTTGACGATTTTGCCATAGTCGGGAGCGAAGTTCCTTTCCGGGTCTTCGGTTGTGATACGAGCTTGAATGGCGACCCCATTTCGAGGGATTGCATTCTGTTTGGGTATGCCAATTTCTTTGCCGTGCAAGGAACGGCCCTCTGCGATGAGTATCTGGGCTCGGACGATATCTATGCCCGTGATGACCTCGGTAACGGTGTGTTCGACCTGGATACGGGGATTCATCTCGATGAAGAACCAATCGTGACTGTCCAAATCGAGCAGGAATTCTACAGTGCCGGCGTTGTAATAGCCAATTGATTTCGCGATTTTGACGGCGGCTTCGCATAGCTCTTTCCTGACGTCGTCGGGTAAGCCGACGGAGGGAGCGATTTCAATGACCTTTTGGTGCCGTCGTTGAACTGAGCAATCCCGTTCGTGCAAGTGGACGACATTCCCATGCTTGTCCCCGAGAATCTGCACTTCGATGTGCTTGGCTCGCTGTATGTAGCGCTCGAGGAAAACCGCTGGATTGCCGAATGCCCGCTGCGCTTCGCCTTGGGCCTCTTCCAAGAATGAGTCTAGATCTTTGGGGTCCCTGACGACTCGCATCCCTCTGCCGCCACCGCCAAAGGCGGCTTTAATAATCAGGGGGAACCCGATCTTCTTAGCTATTTTGCGGGCCTCGCGTGGGTCTGAGACGGGGTCCTGTGTGCCTGGCAGTGTCGGAACGTCTGCCTTGTCAGCGATCTTGCGAGCCTCGATCTTATCGCCCATTCGCTTGAGTAGCTTGGGATTGGGGCCGACGAAAGTGATGCCATTGTCCTCGCATGCCTGCGCGAAATCCGCGTTTTCGGAAAGGAATCCATAGCCGGGATGGATGAGTTCGACGTCGCTGTCTTTGGCTATCTCGATAATGGTGTCGATATCGAGATAGGCGGCTACGGGGCCTTTGCCTCGGGCCAGCAAGTAAGCTTCATCAGCTTTGAATCTATGAACGCCGAAGCGATCTTCGTGGGCATAAAGGGCGACCGTGCGACAACCGAGTTCCGTGGCGCTCCTGAAAATGCGGACGGCGATTTCACTTCTATTGGCGGCGAGGAGTTTTTTCATATGACTGTGATTTCCGATGGTTGGGAACTGAAGTTAGGCTATCGGGAAGAGTCAAGGCGCAGCAGACGCTATTTCGCGCGAATCTTCAATTGCCAATCCGCGCTTCTTGATCTTGGCTGAATGGCATGTTCGATCCCGTCGAAAAATTGAAGGAGCATCTACGCTTTCCGAGCGTGTCCACGGACTCGAAATTCAAAGAGGGTATGGATGGGTCGCGCCGATTCCTTGAAGGCCTATTTACTGGTATGGGTCTAGGTGTTGAAGTGGTGAATACGCCTATACACCCGATAGTGCTCGCTCGTCGAGAGGGTAATCCGGAGTGGCCCCACGTTCTTATTTACGGGCACTACGATGTGCAGCCCGCCGATCCACTCGGAGAGTGGCAAAGCGACCCCTTTGATCCTGTCGTTAAGGATGGCCGACTCTTTGCCAGAGGAGCTGCGGACAATAAAGGACCGCAAATGGCTCATATTGCAGCGGTAGCTCAAGTGTTGGAGGAAAATCCGGAATTGCCATTGAGAATCACGTTTCTCATCGAGGGGGAGGAGGAGATTGGAAGTCCCAGTCTTAAGCCGTTCTTGAAATCGCGAAAAGAATCGTTCTCAGACGTAGATCTGGTGTTGCTCTCGGATACCTTGAGTCCGACCGAAGAGCAAATCGTCGTAACGGTAGGTTTGCGAGGTATCGCTGTGCTGGACGTCGAGGTTAAAGGTCCGAATGTGGACTTGCATTCAGGGCTCCATGGTGGGGCGGTATACAATCCCGTTCAGGCCTTGTGCGAGATCTGCGCGTCGCTCCATGATGATAACAATCGCGTAACTGTTGATGGATTCTACGAAGGCGTTGCGGATGTCGAAGATTGGGAACGGGAGGAGCTCGCTAAGTTGGAAGCTGACGAGAAAGCTTACAAGGAAACGCTTGGAGTCGATGACCTGCATCCACTGGAAGGATACACGCCATTCGAGGCTACGCGGTATCTCCCAACTCTGGAATTTAACGGCATAGGTGGCGGTTATCAAGGAGAGGGGAGTAAGACGATTGTTCCCGCAAAGGCGTTGACGAAGATCTCTTGCCGTCTCGTCGGAAATCAGGATCCGAAAGCGATAGGAGATCGTGTGAGACAGGCCATCCTGGATAGAGCGCCTTCTGGAGTCTCCATAAGCGTCAAGATGGGCCATGAAGGAGCTCCTTATTTAGTTACGCCCCCGGGCCGTCCAAATTCTCCAGCGGACATGCCCGATCGACTTGTCCACGCATTTGCGACAACTACCAACGCGATCGGTGAAGCTTTTGGACGTCCACCGCTCTTTTTACGAGAGGGTGGGAGCATCTCCATTATTGCCGACTTCAAGAGTATTCTCGGACTGGATTCGGTTATGATAGGACTTTTTCTCCCCGAAGACAATTTGCATGCTCCCAACGAGAGCATGAATCTCGAAGTGCTGAATCGCGGGATCGAAGCCTCGAAGAGGATTCTCTTGTCCATTGCTCAGCATGGATAGGGAGTTGATACCAGCAGATTCTTCAGCGAGCGGGAATCGTACTTCTCGATCGGAGATCTTCGCGAGTCATGGAATGGTGGCGACAAGCCATCCTTTGGCATCGCAAGTCGGTTTGGATATCCTCAAGGATGGCGGTACAGCGATGGATGCAGCCATTGGCTCCAACGCTGCCTTAGGGCTGATGGAGCCCGTTAGCAATGGTATTGGTGGCGATCTATTCGCCATTGTCTGGGATCCCAAGTCGGAACGATTGTGGGGATATAATGGAAGTGGCCGGTCGCCATTGGGTCTCGCCAAAGAGACTTTCGAGAATGAGGGGATTTCGGGAGAGATTCCGTTATTCGGCAAGTACTCGCTATCGACTCCTGGGTGTGTGGACGGCTGGTACCAGCTTCATGGTGAATTCGGGAATCTGCCGATGGAGAGGGTACTGAAGCCCGCAATCGGATACGCCTTTGACGGCCACCCTGTCCCGGAAATCATCTCGAGATCGTGGAAAAGGGAGATAGAATCGCGAAGCAAAGATCCAGAACATTGTCCGGGTTTATTAGATACTTTCGCTCCAGGAGGAAAGTATCCGGGAAAGGGAGATGTCTGGAGAAATCCTGCTCTCGGCGAGCCTATGGCCTCGATTGCGGAAAACGGCCGTGACGCATTCTACGGAGGTCCGATTGCAAAAACGATCGACGCCTATATGAAGCGCATCGGGGCGTTTCTGTCTTACGAGGATTTAGCCAGTCACGAGGGGGCTTGGATTGACCCGGTTTCGACAAATTATAGAGGTTGGGATATATGGGAGTTGCCACCCAATGGCCAAGGAATAGCCGCTCTTCAGATTCTCAATATTCTCGAGGGGTATGATCTCGCAGATTTCGGATTCGGGTCCACCAAACATCTGCACGCATTCATCGAGGCCAAAAAACTGGCCTATGAAGATCGAGCTAAATTCTACGCGGACCCAGACTTTTCTGATTCGCCGGTGGAAATGCTGATTTCCAAAGACTACGCAGCTGAGAAGCGGGGCCTCATCGATCCCCAGAAAGCGTCGCCAAGCTACTGCCCAGGAGTCTTGGAGCGCGGAGATACGGTTTATCTCTGCGCGGCGGATTCAAGTGGCATGATGGTTTCGCTAATACAGAGCAATTTTATTGGCATGGGTTCGGGAGTTTGCATTCCCGAGTTGGGATTCGGATTTCAGAACCGGGGAGCGTCATTTAACTTCCAATCCGGTCACGCAAATGAATACGAGCCCGGTAAACGACCTTTCCATACGATTATTCCCGCATTCGTGACGGAGGGTGGAAAGCCGTTGATGGCCTTAGGAGTGATGGGAGGAAGCATGCAGCCTCAAGGGCACGTCCAAGTTATCGTCAATATGAAGGATTTCGGCATGAATTTACAGGAGGCGGGAGATGCCCCGCGAGTGAATCATGTCCGTTCCTCGCAGCCATTTGGATCGCCTGACAAGATGACCGATGGCGGAATTGTGTATCTAGAAAATGGATTTAGCGAAGTCGTCCGGTCCGAATTGGCCGGAATGGGACATCAAATCGATATGATCTCGGGCAGGGGCCTATTTGGGGGGTACCAGGGAATTAGTCAGGATACGACGACAGGTGTTTATGCGGGGGCATCCGAAAGCAGGAAAGATGGCCAGGCAGTAGGGTATTGAGCGGGCATTCCAACCTGAACACAGAAGAACAGAAAACTGCTTCGAAGCCTACCCTAATTTTTACG
>CAZFUD010000063.1:10213-18692 GCA_964521705.1 uncultured Opitutaceae bacterium
CAACCTGAACACAGAAGAACAGAAAACTGCTTCGAAGCCTACCCTAATTTTTACGTGAGATCGCCCGATACCTGAAACTACTTGGGATCGCCGCTATGGTCCCACATTACGCGCCGCTGCGACGGTAGGTCTGCATCAAATCGAGAATCGATTCGCGTACCCCAAATAGGGAGTGCCGTATATCCAACTGCCAATTCTCGTGCTTAGTTTGAAGCGATTTAGCCGCTTCCAAGGTGGATATCGTCATATGCACGAGATGAATAGCTCGCTTCAACGTGGCGACAACAAACCCTGGTTCTGGATCAACGCCGCGGGCTACTTCTTCCAGAGCGCCGATAAGCTTGCTGACCGTCATTTGGGAATGCCATAGAAGCTGGTTCCATGGGTTGCTATCCTCGTCGCTCAGAAGTTTTCGAGATTCCGTTTCAAAGAAGATCCGCGAAGTTATATCCATCATCTCGGAAATGAGAGGGTGATTGGGAAGGTATTCTTCGGGATCGTTCTCCTCTTCTTGAAAAAGCCCGCTCTCAGTTTGCGATTCCAAGTCATCAGCTTCAGTCTCGGGATATTCAACGCTTTCGATTTCCCAGCCCATCGCCTCCGCTACCAGTTCTTCGCAATTGGGATCGTCCCCATACTTTTCGAATAGCTCTAGAAGCATATCACTGCGCGCGTCTGACTTCTGCAGAAAAGCTTCCCATTGAAATTCGTTCATCTCCTCGGTAGCTGGAACTTCGTCCACGTCCTCGGATTCTATCGCCTGAGACAGGTTGTCCATAAAGTCGAACATTGCTTGCTGATTTTTCAATCGCTGATCGACTTCGTCGGTTTCCGACAGGGTCCAGGTGGGCAAAGACACGCTCCATTCAAAGTCCGTTGTCTCAATTAGGACCCGTCCATTGCGTTCGCTAAACCATTCTAGATAGAGACAATTTCCGATGATGTAAGGGTGCTTGCCTTTACCGAATTGGCCGATGATTTCCTCGGGATCGATCAGAATCTTGACTTTCTTGGAAGCGGTCATGTCTCCCACCGCTCCATCCTGGAAAATATCAAGGCCGGCATAGTCGCCTTCGATCGGTTCTGGATTTTCGAATACAAGTTTCGCGCCCGCCAAGTCGCGATAGCAATTTCCACGAAGCTTCAACTCCAGAGGCCGATTCAATCCCTTTAGCCAGATGAGCCCAGTGACGTATCCCGGGGTTCGGTTGTGAATCTCTCCTTTGACAACGAATTGGTCGATTCTCCAAGCCATTGAAGGAAATCTAGAGGGCCCAAAAGGTCTGTCAATCGCCCGTATCTAACTTCTATCCGGAATTTGGTTAAAATAGAATGAAAGGCGGTTTTAGACTGAAGGCCGTTGCTTTTTAAGGAGCGAGGAATTGGGATAGGCGGCAATGAGCGCGTGCATTAAGCTATTGGAAAAACTTGTAGCCATACCCAGCGTCAATCCAGTTTATGGGGGCCCTGGCGAAGCGGATGTAGAGGCATTTGTCAGCAGTTGGCTTTCCGAAAGAGGAATCGATTTCATCTGCCAGGAAGTCCTTCCCGGAAGGCGTAATGTGGTAGCCCACATAGGATCGATTGAGAAGCCTTCAGTTCTAGTCGAAGCTCACATGGATACGGTTGGCGTGGATGGCTGGGCGGTTGGAGACCCGTACAAGCTAGAATGCCGGGAGGGAAAATGGTACGGCCGAGGCTCGTGCGATACCAAAGCGAGTTTGGCGACCTTCCTTTTGCTAGCAGCCCGTTGCAAAGAGAGGGAAGGCGAACTGAATCGCAGCTTGGTGTTTGCGGCGACCGCTGACGAAGAGGCTGCCCAACTGGGAGCCTATAAGCTAGCCGAGCTAAAGGCCCGTTTCGATGTTCAAGGCGCCCTAACTGGAGAGCCAACGCGAAGCGCTATAGTGACCAAGCACAAAGGAGCGTGTCGTTACACGATTGAAGCCCGGGGCAAGGCTGCTCATGGTTCCACTCCTCAATTGGGTGAAAACGCGATTTATAAAATTGCTAGACTATTAGAGAAACTGGAGCGGTTAGGGGAATTGCTCTCCCAGGAAGACAATCGAGCGCCCATTGAGCGAGGCAGCCTGAACGTGGGACGGATTTCAGGGGGAATCGGTTTCAACATCGTTCCCGACAATTGTTCGATTGATCTAGACCGCAGGTTGGGCGTTTGCGAGGAAATGGAAGAGGCTAGGGAAGCGATCGAAGTGATCGCCAAGACGGAATCTGGGGTGAGCCTCTCCACGGTTTTAGAGCGGCCGTCGTTGAATACCGACAACCAGCACTGGTTACCCCAGGCTCTAGCCAAGAGCGCTCTTGAATCGGGGATCGATTCCGGTTTTGGCGAAGCCGCTTTTATGACCAATGGCGTTGCCTATGCTAGCGCGGGCATACCAACTGTGGTCTTCGGTCCCGGGGACATTGATCAAGCGCACAAAGTGGATGAGTACATTGAGGAGGATGAGATGGAACGGGCGCTCAAGATATTGGAGTCGTTCTTCTTGTCCTAGGAATCTTACTACGTTGCTTCGGTAGTGATCCCCTTCTGCGCGATATCCAAAATTTGCGTAAATCGCTCGCTTATTCGAGAATAGCTAAACCTGAGTATTCCTGATCCGTTTTACTCATTGGGAGACTGGGTAAAATTAGATCTATGGTTTTCGGGATTCTAGCGACATTGGCATTGGGGATAGGCTCCGTTTTCTACGTTATGCAAAGCCTTAACGAGAAACGCCGCGTTCGGGTCAAAGTAGTGGATGTCGTTGATGAAACTCGGGTGCGGGTGCTTGAAGAGGGAATAGAGCGCGAAGTGGTCTTGGCAGGTATTGCCTATCCACCCGGGGATGAGAAATCGATCAACGATGGCAGATGGATGATCGAGACGGTTGCTAAAGGGTTTTTCTTCAACATGGAAATCCTGAAGGAGTATCAAGACACTAGGTATGTAACGCTCTACGCTCTAGGAGGGGAATCGGTAAACGAGTTGATGCTCCGAAAGGGTTATGCTCGCTATTCAGCTATGGGGATCGGTTTCCAGGAGGCGATGCTTGAAGCGGAAAAATACGCCAAGTACAACCGCATAGGAATCTGGAATTCCCAAAGAGAGCTTTTCAGGAACGCTACCAGCACCATGAGCAAGGCGGCGGATCGGGAAGGGCAACCTGTAGCGGTTTCCTAGATCCGGAATAGACGAGGGTTCCTTGGGATTAGCGCGGATGCATTGACATTCGTGTAGGGCAATAGCGATGATTGTCGCCGTAGATTTTCCGATTTTTGCCCAATGGTATCCAAGACAAATCCAGGTTGTTGCACTCCGACTAAGCCCGAAGGCGGCAGCCCTTCTAGCTGTTGTGGTTCTGGGCCCGCAATTTCGAGCCAAGCGCCCGATTATGGGAGCCGGGAAAATATGGTTCTTATCGAAAAGGGCTCCTTCCTCATGGGTACGGATAGCGATGAAGCTTGGGAAGCGGATGGGGAAAAACTGGTTAAAGAAGTTTTCGTGGACGATTTTTGGATTTCCCGCAGTTGCGTCACGAACAGGGAATTTGGGGCGTTCATCGATGATACTGGCTATGTAACGGAAGCGGAACAATTTGGCTGGTCCTATGTTTTTCACATACTGCTGCCAAAATCGCTCCTCAAACGCTTGAAGCCTCGCAATGTTCAAGGTCTCGAGTGGTGGTACGGCGTCGAAGGGGCTTGCTGGAAGAAACCGGAAGGTCCGGGCTCGAACATCAAGAAGCGGATGGACTACCCAGTCGTTCACGTAAGCTGGAATGACGCCGCGGCCTATTGTCGCTGGAAAGGGCAGCGATTGCCAACGGAAGCGGAGTGGGAAAAGGCTGCTCGAGGCGGGCTGGTGCAGAAAATGTATGCTTGGGGTGACGAGCTAATGCCGGACGGCAAACACAGGTGTAATATTTGGCAGGGTAAATTTCCGCTAGAGAACTCGGCCGAGGATGGACATGTTGGGACCGCTCCCGCTAAGTCTTTCAGAGCGAATGGCTATGGCCTCTACAATGTCGCAGGAAATGTCTGGGAGTGGTGCCAAGACTGGTTTTCGCCGAGCTGGCGCCTAACTCATGACGAGCCAAATCCCAAAGGGCCGGAATCAGGCGAGGGAAGGATGATGAAAGGCGGCTCGTACCTGTGTCATGACAGCTACTGTAATCGCTATCGCGTGGCCGCCCGTACCTCCAATACTCCCGATACATCGACGGGAAATATGGGTTTTCGCACAGCGATCGACGCCTAGTCGTCACCCGAGGCGCTGCGTCCAATTCGTAGCGGCCCCCGAGCTCCTTTGCTCCGCCTTCTTGGCGGTTTCTTCCATGTGTCAGGCTCGAACTTATCGTCTCCAGCTTCTGGCTTTTCGTCGGAGACCGTCTCGTCTGCAGGCGCTTCCTGTTGGAAGGGAGCTCGTTCCGCCTCATCGTCTTGAGAGTGGTCGAAGCCTCTGTCCTCGGAAGGCCTGTTTTTTGGAAGCGTATATTCTTGCTGATCGAGGTTGCTCTTCATTCGATTCAACTGATCTTCGAATTGCTTCAGCTCGCTTTGCCTCGATGGCAGCTCTTCGATATCTTCCTGGAAATTCTGTTTGGCCTGTTCGGATTGACGGAACTCTTCCTTGAAGGTGGCCTGGTCTGTAGCGAGTTTTAGCTGTTCTTCCGTTACCTTGTTTTGCAGCTCGCGAAGGGTAACCTCCGCATCCTTGCGATTCACTTGGATTTCGCCCTGTTTCTTGTCGAAGTCCTGATCGAAAGACTGCTGGGTTTCATCGAGCTTGTCGTTCTTTTCCTGCAGTTTGAAGCGGTCCACTTCCAGTAGCCGCTTCGCTTCTTCGAGCTCTTCCATGTCGAGATTCGAGGCCCGTGTTTCGATTTCGGCTTTGAGATCCTCGATTTCCGTGGTCCGTTGCTCGATGATGAAATCCTTTTCGCCAATCGATTCCTTGGATTGCTGCATGGATTCCTTGAGCGATTCGATTTGGCGATCACAGATCGAGCGCTCGAATCGAGCAGCCTCGAGCGCTTCCTCGCCGTTCGAGTAGGCGGACGTTGAATAACCGGTTCCGGAAAGCAGAAAGGACAGCAGTTTGGCTTCCTCTGTTTTGCTTTTAACGATGAGAATTTTTTCGTTCAAAACTTGCCTTTATTAATAGGATTGTTGCTTGGCGAGAGACAAC
Organism: uncultured Opitutaceae bacterium; assembly: GCA_964521705.1. Classification (GTDB taxonomy): domain Bacteria; phylum Verrucomicrobiota; class Verrucomicrobiia; order Opitutales; family Opitutaceae; genus Pelagisphaera. The sequence continues at coordinate 15,405 of CAZFUD010000063.1, forward strand.
AATTCGCCTCTGTTTTACAAGTCAACTCAGGGGTTTTGCTGAACGGCCGCTTTCTTGATTTACGTCTTTTATACAAGACGAGGCTCGAAGTTTCTAGTTGGGTCCTATTTCGTCCTGAAAGACGCTGGAAAATCGTGGCAGGGCAGGTCCTGGCGAAGTGGGTTCGAGGATCTAGGATATTCAGCGATTAGATCAAATTTTCCTATGAGCCAAACGAAGAGTTACGAGACACCTCTAACGGACAATAAGCCGCTTTTGAAATGGGTGGATAAGATGAGGAAGCTCTGTCTGCCGGAAAATGTGCACTGGTGTGATGGATCGCAAGAGGAGTATGATTTGCTTTGCCAGCAAATGGTGGATAGTGGCACGTTTATCAGGCTCAATCCCGAGAAGCGGCCTGACAGTTATCTTTGCCGCTCGGATCCGTCCGACGTGGCTCGAGTCGAGGACCGGACATTCATTTGTAGTCAAAGCCGCGATGCTGCGGGACCGACAAACAATTGGCGCAACCCGTATGAGCTGAAGCGGGAGCTGAAGCGGCTCTTTACTGGTTCCATGAGGGGCCGGATCATGTATGTGGTTCCCTTTAGTATGGGTCCCATCGGTTCGCCGATAGCCCACGTCGGTATCCAGTTAACGGACTCCCCGTATGCAGTTGTGAACATGCGTATTATGACGCGTATGGGCAAGGAAGTGCTAGACAATCTTGGAAACAAGCGGGTCGTCCCTTGTATGCATTCGGTGGGGATGCCGTTGGAGCCGGGTCAGGAAGATGTTCCCTGGCCTTGCGAACCAGATTCAGAAAAAAAGTACATTGTCCATTTTCCCGAAGAGAGAGCTATCTGGTCTTATGGGAGTGGATACGGTGGAAACGCTTTGCTTGGCAAAAAGTGCTTTGCTCTTAGAATAGCTTCCTGCATGGCTCGGGACGAGGGCTGGATGGCCGAGCACATGCTTATTCTAGGGGTGGAGAATCCAGAGGGTGAGAAGACCTATGTCGCGGCTGCATTTCCTAGCGCGTGCGGAAAAACCAATTTCGCCATGCTGATTCCGCCCGAAGGTTTCGAGGGCTGGAAGATCTGGACCGTTGGCGACGACATCGCCTGGATTAAACCGGATGCTTCCAGACGTTTGCGGGCGATCAATCCAGAGGCCGGATTTTTCGGTGTCGCGCCGGGGACTTCTTACGATACGAACCCCAACGCCATGGATTCTCTAAAAGAGAACACCATCTTTACCAACGTAGCTCTGACCGATGATGGAGATGTTTGGTGGGAGGGCATGACGGAGGATGCCCCAGAGCATCTGATAGATTGGAAAGGTAAAGACTGGACGCCTGATTCGGAATCCCCTGCATCCCACCCGAACGCCCGGTTCACAGCCCCCGCAAGCCAGTGCCCGACCATCGACCCAGCGTGGGAGGATCCGGAAGGAGTGGAGATCAAGGCGTTTATTTTCGGAGGCCGGCGCATGACGACGTTGCCCTTGGTCTACCAGGCTTTCAATTGGTCGGACGGCGTATATACGGGAGCAACCATGGGTTCGGAAATGACCGCAGCCGCTTTTGGTGAATTAGGAAAAGTAAGACGTGATCCGATGGCAATGCTGCCCTTCTGCGGGTATCACATAGGCGACTACTTTCGGCATTGGTTCAAAATGCAACGCCGCTTGAGTGAAACGCCCCGCGTTTTTCACGTTAACTGGTTCCGGAAGAATGAGGACGGGGGGTTTATGTGGCCTGGATTTGGCGAAAATATGCGGGTCCTAAAGTGGATTGTAGATCGAGTCTGTGGTCGTACTAGGGCGATGGAAACTTCGATTGGCTGGATTCCTCGATACGAAGACTTTCATTGGGACGGGCTGGATTATCCCCGCGAGGATTGGGATGAAATTATGGAAGTGGATCGCGAAAAATGGAAACGCGAGGTAATTCTCCACGAAGAGCTCTTCATCGAGCTAAGCGAACACCTTCCGAAGGAGCTCCTGTTTGAACGGGAGCTGCTGATCTGCCGTCTCTAAAAGAAGGAAACGTCTGATCCGGACTAGATACAGGATGGGTGGAAGATCGTAATCAAGCGATTCGAGAACTAGGGAGCTGAGGCCCGAGCGAGACCGGATTCTTGATAGAATTCCTGGAATACGCGCATGCGTTCTCGTTCGCGATTGGCTTCGTCAACCTCGGCTCGACTCAGTTGGCGTTCATTGCTGAACATAATGCGTCGCATCTTGAGCAGAGCCATATTCTGAAGCTGGCGTACGCGTTCCCTAGTAATGCCGAAAATTCTCCCAACTTCCTCTAAGGTCAAAGGAGAGTCGCGTTCGATGCCGAATCTAAGCTTGATAATTTCCGACTCCCTCTTTTCCAGGCGATTGATCAGATCCGACAGGTCGCCCTGGATGGATTTCTGATTGAGTCGCTCGAAGGGGGAAGGAGCATTCTCATCGCCAACGACGTCTCCGAACTCCGTCCCTTGCTGATCATCGCCAATTGGGGCGTTGAGCGAAGTGGGTCGAGTGCTGACTGATTTCAAGTGGGCTACTTTGCTTGCCGAAATTTCCAGAATATCTCCGAGCTCCTCATTGGTTGGTTCCCTTCCTAGCTCTTCGGCGAGCTGCCTGGAAACCTTGCGAATTTGAGATATGCGATCAACGAGATGGATGGGCAGGCGAATCGTTTTGCTCTGATTGGCCAGGGCTCGCTTTATCGACTGCTTGATCCACCAGGATGCGTAGGTGCTGAGCTTCCCGCCTTTTTCTGGATCGAAGCGTTCAACGGCTTTGATGAGACCGATATTACCTTCGCTGATCAAATCCGTTACGGGCAGGCCGTAGTCCCGATAGTCGTAGGCGATTTTAACGACAAGGCGTAGATTTGAGGAGATCATGCGCTCTCGGGCTTTTCGGTCCCCAGCCTTTATCTTTTCCGCTAGTTCCACTTCCTCTTCGCGTGAAAGAAGCGGGAATTTCCCGATCTCGTTCAGGTAAAGTTGGATACCGCTACGCTCACGTGAATCGACTCGCTCTACAGCCGCGCCCTTTCGATTGGCTTTGGTTTTAGATAGTTCCTTAACATGGGAACTGGCTAAGTTGATTCGACTTCCTCCCGTTTGGCGACGAACGTTGGGAGCAACTACCGACCTTTCCAAAACGGCGCCGCCATATTCATTCCGGGGCACGGGAGATTCGGCGATCGGAGGGCTAACCGAATACAACTCAGTCATTTCGAGAAAGGCTCTAGATTGGGGGCGCAGGCGAGTAGAGCCAAATCAACGGTATGTCTAGAGACGT
>CAZFUD010000064.1:0-18104 GCA_964521705.1 uncultured Opitutaceae bacterium
CCCAAAGTAGGCGGGCCAGCTAATTTCTCGGAGGCGGGCCGCTAAAACGGTAGCTTTCCCTTAAATCCGCCTAGCCCTGAACCAAGGTCGCCTGAATCTGAGGGCAACTGTGGCATTTGGGATGGATCCATCCCTCGCGCCTTCATCTGCTTCATCATTTTCTTCATTTTACCGCCGCCATTCATTTTCTTCATCATCCTCTTCATCTGCATGTGTTGCTTGATGAGCTGATTCACTTGGCTGATTTTGACGCCGGAACCTTTGGCGATACGATTTCGACGGCTGGCATTTAGAATATTCGGGGCGTGGCGTTCTTGAGGCGTCATGGAAAGGATGATCGCCTCGGACTGCTTCATCTGGTTCTCAGCCTTGTCGTCGATCTTCATACCGCTCATTCCCGGCATCATGCCCATGATCGATTGCATGGAACCGAGTTTCTTCACTTGGCGAAACTGGTTTAGCATGTCTTCAAAATTGAAATCGGAAGACATCATTCGGTCGGCCATTTTAGCGGCCTGCTTCTCGTCTATGGTTTCCTGGGCCTTTTCGACTAGGGAAACCACGTCGCCCATGCCGAGTATGCGCGATGCCATCCGGTCGGGATGAAAGAGTTCGAAGTCGTCCAGCTTTTCGCCGGTACCGGAAAATTTGATAGGAACTCCGGTAATCTGCTTCATCGACAGGGCGGCTCCTCCCCGGGCATCTCCATCGAGCTTGGTCATGGCGATGCCGGTTAGTTCGACGGCTTCGTTAAATGCCTTGGCGACATTTATCGCCTCTTGGCCAATGGCTCCGTCGGCCACCAGGATGACTTCGTCAGGGTTGATTCGCGCTTTGAGTTCCTTGATTTCCTCGATAAGCGGTTCGTCGATCTGCAAACGACCAGCCGTGTCAAAAATGATGAGGTTCTTGCCGTCTTTGATCGCGTTATCGAGCCCAGCCTGGCCAATCTTCGGGACTTCTTTTGAAGCGCGATCAGCGTAAACGGGAACATCCGTTTGAGCTCCGACAGATTCCAGCTGATCTATAGCCGCGGGGCGGTAGACGTCGCAGGCTACTAGCATCGGATCAAAGCCCTCTTTCTTCAAATACCTGGCGAGCTTGGCAGAAGTGGTTGTTTTACCGCCGCCCTGCAGCCCCACCATCATGATTTTAAGAGGCTTTTTCCTTACAAGTTCCGTTTCGCCTTCGCCGAGCAGACTTACGAGCTCGTCGTTGATGATCTTTACGATTTGCTGGCCTGGAGTTACGGACTTGAGAACCTCTTGGCCGACGCACTTCTCTTTGACGGATTCGATGAACGTCCGAGCTACCTTGAAATGGACATCCGCTGAAAGCAAAGCGGCCCGTACTTCCTTTAGGGCTTCCGACATATTGTCTTCGCTAAGCTTGGCGGTTCCGCGAAGATGCCTCATCGCGTTCGATAGTTTGTCAGTCAGGCTCTCAAACATAACGGATGCAGGTTGGCTCTCGAAGGAGTTCCCGTAAAGCCTGGGATCGAATAATCGACTCGATTCCCGCGATTATCGTAGCATAGACGGAATCCCGAAGGCGGTTAATTGGATTCTTTGCCGTCTAATGGCTGGATTGGGAAAATTTACGTCTGGATATTGCGACTAGAGCGCGCATGTTTCGGCGACCATGAACGAGGTATTCAAGCTGATTTCGGAGGGTGAGAGACTGGACCAAAAGCAGATGGCTCAAATCCTGGGCATGTCTGAGGAAGCGGTCGAAGAAAAGTTGGAGCAGCTCAAGAAAAGCGGGGCATTTCTTGGTTGGATACCAGTTCTGAATCCGGAGGAAGGATCAGAAAATGCGGTTCGAGGATTGATTGAAGTGAAACTCACGCCGGAAAGGGGCGGGGGATTCAATCGCTTGGCCCAGCGAATTTCTAGATTCGAAGAAGTGGAGTCCTGCTATCTAATGTCTGGGTCTTACGACCTTTTGGTAATAGTAAAGCAGCCGACCCTGCATCAGGTAGCCGCTTTTGTTTCCGAGCGTCTATCGACCATCGAAGGCATAGTGTCGACGGCGACTCATTTCCTATTACGGGCTTATAAGGAGCAGGGGTTTCTTATCGAGCATTCGGAAGAGGATAAAGAGCGCCTCGAAGTTACTCCCTAAGGAGTGGGATAATCGAGAATCGTGGAGCCATCGCAAAACCGTTTTGTCGCGGAGCACGTATCTGGACTTCCTCGATCGGGAATCCGGGACTTCTTCGAGCTCGTGTCTTCTATGGACGATGTCATATCTCTCGGCATTGGCGAGCCGGACTTCGCCACGCCTTGGCATGTGAGAGAAGCGGCGATCTATTCGCTGGAAAAGGGCAGAACTCACTACACATCCAATTTGGGAACGCTGGAGTTTCGCCGGGAAATTTGCCGGTACGTTGGTCGGCGATTTGGTCTGGAGTATCGGCCTACCGACGAAGTGATCGCGACGGTTGGCGTTTCCGAGGCGATGGATATCGCTTTAAGGGCTCTTTTGAATCCGGGCGACAAGGTTTTGTATCAGGATCCCTGTTTCGTCTCATATCATCCTACCGTGCAGCTAGCTCATGGAGTAGGCATAGCGATAAAAACCGATGCCGAATCGGCGTTTACCATTAAGGCGGCTGAAGTTAAGAAAGCTTGGGAGGAAGGTTGCAAGGTCCTCATAATCAACTTGCCCTGTAATCCGACCGGAGGAGTTGCCCAAGTAAAGGAGTTGGAGGAAATCGCTCGTTTTGTTGTGGAGAAAGATCTCATTGTGATTAGCGACGAGATATATGCAGAGTTAACCTACGAGGGAGAGCACGTGAGCATAGCCACGTTTCCTGGAATGCGGGAACGGACCATCTTCTTGCACGGATGCTCGAAAGCATGGGCTATGACTGGATGGCGTATTGGATACGCTTGTGCGCCTGCCGAGTTAGTGGAGGCCATGATGAAAGTGCATCAATACTCGATGATGTGCGCTTCGGTAATCGCTCAAGATGCTGCGACAGAGGCATTGAAACACGGTGACGATGCCCTCGAGAGGATGAAGGCCCAATATCAAAGGAGACGAGATCTCGTGGTTCGCCGCTTCAATGAAATGGGACTCCCTTGCCACATGCCTCAAGCGACTTTCTATGCATTCCCGAACATAGAAAAGACAGGGCTCGATTCCAAGGAGTTCGCGAAAGGTCTGCTGGAGGCGGAGCGTGTAGCTATGGTTCCCGGTAGCGCCTTCGGTCAATATGGTGAGGGGTTTGTTCGATGCAGCTTCGCGACAGGGTACGACGAACTGATCAACGCTTGCGACAGGATGGAAAGGTTTCTTTCCTCGCTGACCTCCGATCGGCAGAAACGACCTCCTGAGAGGGTCTGACTCGTTACAACAAAAGGAAAAGAATCCGGGCTCGTGGAGCCAGTAAAGCGTAGAGGAAGTTCAGATATGCATGCGCAATTCACCGTAGCGATTGTTGGTCGCCCGAACGTGGGAAAGAGTCGATTGTTTAATAGGCTCTTAGGGGAACGTGTATCCATAGTCCACGACATGCCAGGCGTTACGCGTGATACGATAACCCGTGACGTGGAACGTGACGGATATACGATCGTCGATACGGGTGGAATGGGATTGGTGGCTGGAATGAGCGATACTCCGGAGGCACTCGTATCGGCCGTAGAAGAGCAAATCGCGTTTTCCATCAGCGCTGCTGACCTGATTTTGATGGTTGTGGATGGAAGGGAAGGCCTTGTGCTCTTGGATATCGAAATGGCGGATACGATTCGAAAGTCCAACAAGCCGGTGATGCTGGTGGTCAACAAAGTGGACAAAGCGGATTCTCCTATTGACGTAAACGAGCATTATTCTCTGGGTTTGGGAGAACCACTCTTGGTGTCGGCTGAACATGATCGCGGGATCTCCAGACTAAGAGAGGAGATTTTGAAGAAGCGGGTGAAAGCGGTAGGCCCCGTTACGGATAGCCCGATTGAACCTCCCGAAAAGAGAATACGCGTATGCTTTATAGGACGCCCGAACGTAGGTAAGTCATCCTTGAGCAACTGTCTCGTGAAATCGGAACGCTTCATTGTAAGCGATGTTCCTGGAACGACTAGGGATTCAATCGAAACCTCCTTCACTTGGAAATCCAAGCGGGGAGAAGATTGGCGTTTCACCCTTACCGATACCGCGGGAATCAGAAAGAAAACGAAACTCAGCTCATCCGTAGAATACTTTTCTCGAGTCCGTTCGCTTGATTCCATTAGAAACGTCGACGTCGTTTTTATGGTTGTGGATGCTGAAGCTGGCCCGACTCACCAAGACAAGGCAATAGCGGGAGAAGCCTCCAAGCTGAACAAACCGGTCGTCATTGTCGTCAACAAGTGGGACTTGGCTCTAAAAGCTTGGGAAAAAGGCGAGATAGAGGGCTTCGAAACCGAATCGGAGTTTCGCAAAGCCTTCGAGAAGGGCTTGCGTAGGGAGATATTCTTTACACCTGGATCGCCGGTACGTTTCGTCTCGGCCCTTGAGAATATCGATATTGAAAAAATGCTATACGATGCCCGGCAATTGGACAAGCGCTCGGATAAAAAGATTCCAACTGGGCCGTTAAACAATCTGATCTATAAAATTGCCGAGAGGATGCCTGCCCCAAAGATGGACGGCCGCCGGTTTCGCGTATACTATGCGGTGCATACCGGCAATCGGCCCTACCGAATTAAACTCTTTTGCAACCAGGCCCAAAAACTTGCTGCCTCCTATAGGCGTTTCTTGCAAGCGTCGATCGTCGAGGCTTTCAAGCTCGAAGGTTGTCCTGTAGTTTTCGATCTGGTCAATAAAAAGAATCCTTATGTGAATTAGGACTGAAAGATTGTAAGTAAAAGTTTGATATGATTGATGGGAAATGCCATCGGCGATGAGTAGCCAATCATTGATTTTCATGGGATCCGATTCTATCGCTCTTCCGGTTTTGGAAGCGATTCGGGGAGGAAGATGCGGCCCAGTTTCAATCGATGCGATCTATACGCAGCCAGACCGACCGAGAGGGAGGGGCAAGAAGATCGCCGCCAACGAAATCAAGTTGTGGGCAAAGGAGAATGGGATACCCGTTTTTCAGCCTAGTAAAGTAGGAAAGGAAGAGCGTTTGGAAATCCAAGCCATTAATCCCAGCGCTATTCTAGTAATGGCCTATGGGCATCTTTTAAGCCAGAAATTATTAGACGTTCCCCAAAAAGGCATTTGGAACCTGCACACGTCTTTGCTGCCGAAATATAGGGGCGCTTCACCTATTCAAGCGGCGATAGCTTCCGGTGATTCGGCTACCGGAGTGAGTTTGATGAAAGTCGCTAGAAAGATGGACGCCGGGCCTATCTTGGATAGTGAAAGGACAAGTATAGGAAAAGAGGATACGGCTTTGGAGCTTGAGAGGAAGTTGTCTTTGATTAGCGCTGATCTCGTTGAGCGAAATCTAGGTCGAATTATGAGGGGAGACGTTTATCCTGTAGAGCAGCGAGAGGGAGACGCTACGTATACGAGGAAACTGGCCAAGAATGATGGGGAACTGGACTTTCATCGGCCCGCATCGGAATTGGCCTGCCGGATCAATGGCCTGTATCCTTGGCCGGCGTCGAATTTCGAATACGAAGGCGCGATTATAAAGGTTGGCTTGGCGGACTTCAAAGATGAGCAAGAGCTTGAAAGCTTTACTGGAGAAATCCTTGGAATGGGCGAGCAAGGTCTAGAGGTGTGTTGCGGCCGAGGAATTTTGTGTCTGAAGCGACTGCAAAGACCTGGCGGAAAGATGATGGACGCCGCGGATTTCCTAAGGGGTTTTGAACTGCCCGCTGGAGGTCGATTGCCTTCAAAGCGGATGTCGACTCTCGTCGCTTCTAAGCCGAATGGTCTCTAGCTTAACAATTGTTTGGCAAATCCTACAAGGTTGGTGCTTGTTTTCGCTCCTTTAATTTTTAACGATTCCCCTATGGGTGGCAAAGTACTAAATATAATTGGAAGAGCGAGCCTAGCTATGCTTGCGACGGCGTTAAGCGCTCAAATTCCGGTCCTGGCTCAATCGACAAATCTGGCCTACCAGGTGGCGAATCTTGGCGAGGACGTTAGAATTCTACAGGAATCTATCAAGTCGATGCGCGTACAAGTTGAAAGCATGCGTCGAGAGAACGATCAAATGAGGCGCCAAATAGGAGCCTATGAATCACGAATAGACAACAGTATGGGCCAGCTAGCGACAGTGGGGCAACTGAACCAAGCCATCGCGAAGGCGATCGCTTCTTTGGAACAGAGGGATGAGAAAATGAAAAGCGAGATCATTCTTCAGGTGACTGAGCAGATTACCGATTTCGCTGGCAGCGTAAAACAGACCTTGGGCAATCTGCCAGCGCCCCCGGAGAAACCGGACCCTGATGTGCTCACGAGTTTTCATGACAATTTCCCTAAAACGGGATCTAGCTATGTGGTTCGTAGCGGAGACACGATTTCGGGGATCGCGTCTAAATTCGGTTCAACGAGAGACTGGATCCAAAACGCGAATCAGATATCGCATCCGAAATATTTGCAAGTAGGACGTACCCTCTTTATTCCCCACCAGTAATCACAATTCCATAGCATGGCGAAATCTAAATCCCGACTCGGAAAGGGCTTAGCTGGCTTAATTTCTGCAGGCGCTAATTCGGCGACTACTACAGCGGCCAAGAAGGCGGCCAAGAAACCCGCTGCAACGAAAACAAGTGCCTCCAAAAATATCGCTAGTTCGGCGTCAAAGGAAGCGCCCGCTGCTGGTGTTAGCCCGGATTTCCAGGAAGTCCCTATTGGGAAAATTGAGCCCAACCCATATCAGCCTCGTCGCGAATTTGATGAAAGCCAGTTGGTGGATTTGGCGGAAAGCATTCAAAGCGAGGGGCTAATCCAACCGATTGTCGTTCGCCAGATCGATGGGGGTTTTCAGTTGATCGCGGGTGAGCGTCGTTGGCGGGCTTTCAAGCTACTCAAACTCAAGAAAATTCCCGCTCGTATCATAGAAGCCGGCGATACGTCAGCCGCCTCGATGGCCCTGATCGAAAACCTGCAGCGGGAAGACTTGAACCCGATAGAGGAATCGAAAGGCTACGCGAGCCTGATAAGAGACTTCGACTTAACCCAGGAGCAAGTGGCGGAGCGAGTTGGTAAGGGAAGAGCTACGATCGCTAATTCGTTGCGATTGCTCTCTTTGCCGGACGAAGTGCAGGGCTATTTAGCCACGAATATGCTTTCGACTGGCCATGCGAAAGTGTTGTTGGGATTGGAAAGCAAGCAGGAGCAGGCCTTGCTCGCTCGTCGTATAATTGAAGAGGGCGTTAGCGTGCGCGCTTCGGAGAATCTGATTCAGTCGCTTCGAGTTAAAGCCGGTAAGATCAAGACGGGCCAATCAAGGGAGCTGTTAGAGGCGGAGAATGCGGCAATCGAGGATATTGAAAGCCGTTTGATGGCGTTTCTTAGTTCCAATGTATCTCTCAAACATAGCCCGAAGAAGGGTAAGATCGTCATTGAATACGCGGGGAATGATGATTTGCAGCGGATTTTAGAGCGAATGGGGCTCGAAGAATAGAAAACTCTCCGCTCTCTCGAGTTCTTTTGACGCTCTTGTCGAGTAGATGGCTACGGAATGGTTGAGTGATTTCTGAGCGGGAATTGCGGAAGCGGTTCATAATCGGCGTAGGGAGGCCGATGATATCATACTGTTCGCGACTCTGACATGAATCCCTTTCGAAAAGTCTTACCGACGTGGGCGGTAGCTCTCTTCTGCGTATTTCTATCTGGAACGCTGTTTGCCGCCCAAGCTCGGGTTAGCTTTACGGTTTCGGGTTTCGACTGAGGGTCGCCTGATGAGTCAATATCGGGCTCCATTGATATCGACTTGGACGAAAATAGTCACTTCGTTACCGCTATTATGGCAGTCAATCTCACCAGAGAAGGCTACGAGTTTCAGCCAAGCGAACTCGGGTTTAGCGAACACCGAAGTTTCGATATAGTCGGAGCGCACGGAGAGGGATTGTGAAGCGCGACTGGCATCGCCCACGGAGCTCCATTCGACTTCTGGATTTTGTGGAACAAGGGTACAGACCTGACTCGAGAATATTCCTACACCTAAGTGGTCGCGGATGCGCACAGCGCGAAACATTTCGATTCCTTCTCCATTGATCCGTGTCGATCCTTTTGCCAGAGGATTGGTTTTTTGATCAACCAAAGTGAACAGTGTAACTCTAGCCTATGAAATTCGGTTGATCTATAGGGAAAGACCAAAGAATGAAACTGACACCTGCCAAGGAATTTTCGCTCTGCACTAGGATTATGCGATTGCTGGTGCCAGCGGCGTCGATCTGCGCCATGCTATACACTGATCCCGTCTTTGGACAGATCAAGAAAGCCCGCGTTTTGGTGGATTCATATGCGGACAAAGGCTATCTGGATACTAAGGAAACTGATGATGGATTGCGTCCGGAAACTTATCATTTTGTCGAAGGGAAATTCGTGGGGGCTATATTCGCGATAAAAGTTTGCGAGAAGTCCCCTTCATAGAGATCGCCGAAAATCTTGCGGTAGAGCTCCGCAAGCGGAACTATTATCCTGCCCGAACTAAAGAGGAAGGTGATCTGCTGATTGTGGTCAATCGAGGCGTGACGCAAATTCAGGCAGACTTTGAAGAGCTGTTTCCGACTGATGACGAAGAGGACAGCTTCGAGTCGGATGAAGATGAGGAATCGACTGATGAAACGCCGGGAACGTATCTGGATGAAACTGGCTATATTTACCGAGAGCAAGACAACGCGAAGCTGATCGGTTTCGACCGGGCCTTAATGGCCGGGATCTTGGGGTTCAAGAATCGATCGAACTTCAGGAAATGCTCAAAGAAGAACGGTATTTTTTGATCCTGTCTGCCTTCGATTTGAAGATGTTGCGGGAGACGGGAGAAAAGCGAATGGTTTGGTCGACACGATTCAGCATGGATGCGGTCAAAGTAGGATTTGACGATGCGCACTTTGCCTTGAGTCGAGCGGCTTCAGGCTACTTTGGAACGAACTTGGACGGGGATTTGGGTAAAGTGAGCACATTCGCTGGCCCTGGGGAAGTGACCACAGGGGAATTGAAGGTAGTCGAAACCCTGGAAGAGAACGAAGAACAAAAAACCTCGCCGTTTTGAGGCGAGGTTCGTCGCTAGGGAATACTTTATTTCTAAAACCTTTAGAATCCGTCCTGCTGCTGGCGCCGGTCGCCGCGTCGGGAGCCTTTGCCGCCTCCGCCTCTGCCGCGGAAGCCACCGCCACCGCCTTGGTAGCCGCCACCGCCTTGGTAGCCGCCACCGCCACCGTGTCTCGGGCGTTCTGGGCGTGGGGTTGCCTCGCGTATCCGGAGTTCTCGGCCTAAGAGGTCGGTTCCGTTCAAGGACTCGATAGCCGCGTTGGCCTCGCTTGAATCTGGCATTGTTACGAAGCCGAAGCCTCGGGGTCTGCCGGTTTCCCGGTCAGTTATTAGTTTGATCGATTCGACATTTCCGAACTGCGCGAACGCGTTTCGCACGTCATCTTCTGACGCGTCGAATGACAGGTTGCCTACATAGATATCCATTTTGTGAAAGCGCCTATAAGTTGTCCGCAGATCAGATAGCTGGCGCCTCCATCGGTTCTGCTTGAAGAATCGCTCAAGCAAGCGATTCCCCAACTGGTTAAGTAAGTGAGTTCGAAGCGCGTTTAGCTGGATTGCAAGGAGTAAACTGACTATTGCTAAAGAAGGTCTCCTTGTTGGGGCCCTGCTGGCACGGCTACTCCGATGGCTCCGTAGCCTTTCGGGGTAATCTTTCGGCCTTGAGGCGTCCGTTGCAAAAATCCGTTTTGTATGAGAAAGGGCTCGTGAACCTCTTCTAGGGTATTGATCTCTTCTCCGACGGCGACTCCGATAGTACTCAGGCCTACCGGTCCTCCACGGTGGGTTTCAGCAATAGTTCTCAGTATCCGTTTGTCCATTTCGTCTAAGCCTCGCTCATCGATTTCCAAAAGTTCTAGGGCTTTGCGAGCCATCAAACGATTGATTGAGCCATCTCCCTTTTCCTCGGCATAGTCTCTCACGAAATATACGAGATTGTTGGCTATTCTAGGAGTGCCTCGAGAGCGATTGGCGATTTCGGTTCCCCCTTCCTCATCGATCGGCACTTCGAGAAGTTGGCAGCTCCTTTTGACTATGCTGAGGAGCTGTTTTGGACTGTAGTAGTCCAGGCGGGTTTGTAGCGTAAAGCGACTTCTAAGCGGCGCGGTTAGCAGCCCGCTTCGGGTAGTTGCCCCGACCAAAGTGAATTTAGGAATATTCAGTCGAACGGAGCGGGCATTGGGCCCTTGATCGATCATGATATCGATTCGGTAGTCCTCCATCGCTGAATACAAATATTCTTCGACAGTTTTCGGTAGCCGGTGGATTTCATCGATGAAGAGTATATCGCCTTCTTGAAGATTCGTTAGTAAGCCCGCTAGGTCGCTCGCTTTTTCAATTACGGGGCCTGAGGTGACACGAACGCTGGATTGCATTTCCGTCCCGAGAATAAAGGAAAGCGTTGTTTTACCCAGTCCAGGGGGGCCGCTCAGAAGGACGTGATTAAGAGGCTCGCTTCGTTTGCGGGCAGCTCCAGACATTATCTTCAATCTCTCCAGCGTCTTTTCCTGACCGACGAAATCCTTGAAATGCAAGGGCCGCAGTATCGATTCGGTCTGGGAATTGATGGGTGATTCGAGTGCGGTAGCGAAGTACTCAGCTCCTTTGGCAATGGGCTCGCTCATATGAATTTTTTTTTGTCAGGTCTTTGAGGCTTTATAAAGCTCGATAATGGCCCCCTAGCAAGAGCGAGAGAAAGAAAAACCCCGATTCCCATGGGAATCGGGGCTAGAAAATTAAGATGAGGATTCAGACCCCCTACCTTCTGCTTGAGGTTTGCGTCTTCGATGTCTGGAGCGGTTCCCACTTTGGGAATCCGATTGCGGGCCACTCGGACCGCTTGAACGCCTCCGAGGTCGGCGATTTCCGCGGGGCCTACGGTCGCCGGAGCCGCGTCTTTGGCCATCTTTGGAACGGTTTTGTCCGCCCCGGCTATTTCGCCTGCCATTCTGGTTGGACCGTCTTTTCTTTCCATCACTGGATCGAGTCGCTTCCTCGTCCTCGGAAGTGAATACCGACTTGATCCATCCGAAAAGCCCCTTTGGCTTTTCCTTGGAGGCTGGCCGCTTTGTTGGATAGCTGCTGGCTTCCGATCGCTTTTTTGGAGCTCCCCTTTTTCCGTCTTTTGAAGGGCGGAATTCCTGAACACCACGGCTTCTAGCGGTATCTGGCTTCTTTACTTCAGCGAAACGTTCGGGTCGGTCCTCATCGTTTACTTCGTCGACTGGATAGGCGACTTCCTCTGAATCGCTAGCGGTGGCAGGACTGGATTCCTGATTCTCGTCCTCAGCATCGCGATTTCGATCCCTATTCCTCCGCCGATTTGGATTTGGACGATCGTCTTCTATCAAGTGGGCGGGCGCCGTCGATTTTACGACAAGATCATCCATTTCCAGAATGTCATCGTCTTCCTGGGGTCCCCGTAGTTGTTTCAGCGACTTGGCTGATCCCGACTTGCTGCCGGGATGTAGTTTGCGAGTTCCATACATGATGGGCGTTTTATTTTCGGGAGTTTCCTGGGAGGGGTTCTCTTGGTTTGGGTCGGCCTCTTCAACTCCCGAAACGGTTTGGGGATTCTCAACCTGCTCGTCGCTAGGCTCTTCCCCTGCCTGGTTTTCTTTTGTTTCGGACATGTGTTCTTCTGTTCTTAAGCGTCGGAATGTCTACCTCGACGCTTCTGATGTTCTATCGTTCAGCAGCCTAACCCGATTTCAGTTGGGGGTGTTACTATGCGACTGCGAAAGGGGGTACTTTATAATTATGTGGCAAAATACAACCATTAAACGGAGCGCGGTGATTCAAAATCGGCACAAAGCTCCCGGCTGTAGGTTGCTTCACCCGGTTTACAGACGTTTTGGAGAAAGGCTATTAACTTGCCTGGAGGTCGATTGAGCAGTAGTGCTCGTGTCATGGATAAGTTGACTCAGATATTTGAAATGCAGGAAGAGCTCAATTCCCGCATTGGCGTGGACCTGAAGAACATCGATCAAGAGGAAAAGACGAGATGGATTCTAAATTACACCCGAGCGATGCAGCAGGAGTTGGCTGAGCTGACGGATTCCGTCCCTTGGAAATGGTGGGCGAAGTATCAGGAGTTCGATGAACAGAACGCCAAAGTAGAAGTGGTTGACCTATTCCATTTTCTCGTGTCGCTCGCCCAAACGCTAGGAATGACTGCCGACGACGTTTTCGACGCCTACAACGCCAAGAATAAAGTGAATCATCAAAGGCAGGATTCGGGTTATGACAAAAAGGATGAATCAGACTCCAGGCATATTTAGCTTCCTTCTTCTCGATATATCTTGAGATGCGTGTAAGAGGATTTCGAACCAAGTTCGGTTTTACGAATCTGAATTAGATATGGTCGTTCGTATGCGAGCTCTGAGACTGACTAGCATTTTAGGCGCGGTGTCGGCCTTTGTCTCTGGATTGTCCGGCCAAAACGATGCCACCCCATTGACCACAGCGGATTCGATTAGCATCTCTGTTCGAAATGACGATCGATGGCTCGCTGCGAGCGCCAGAAGGGCGCTGGAATCGGGCCTGTACGGGGTTGCTTCGGAAATGGCTAACGAAATTCTGGCAAGTGGGCGATCGATCGATGCCACTATACGGGCCGAATTGGCCCTGATTCGGATCGATGCCTATTTGGGGTGGGGTAAAATCGAAGATGCCTCGCTCCTTGTCGACAACTTGGAATCCAGCGGCGTTGACGAAAACTCGATAGCTCTTAGAAAAGCCATGCTGGCATTTGCCGGGGAGTCTACTCAAGACGCTGCTCTGGCGATCGCATCGATGGATTCGAGCGGATTGGAACCAGGCGAACGCGTTTGGCTCGCCTTCCTGCACGGCTGGTTGGATGCCGCTTCCGGGGATTTTGAAAGCGCCCGCATCGAGTTTGAAACGGCTCGATCTGCAGCGAGAGACGTGTCGCCCGAACTCTATGCTCGCATCGCTCTACTGACTTTCGTTCGCGAGTTGGAGGATTCCGAGGAGGCCATCTCGATCGAAGAGCTGAATGAAGCCTATGATGAGTCGCGCGGTTCGGAGAACGGATTTAGATTCGCCCAACTGCTTGCAGTAGCGATTAATAAGAATGGCGATGGAGAGCAGGCGATAGAAATATTGGATATGGCGTTGAGCGAACTGCCAGACGTGTACGATTCAGCGGGGGACCAGATCCGGTTGTTGCAAGTCATTATCGGAGGTCTCAGCTCTGATATGGGTAGGGAGGCTGCGAGGTCATTGGTTGTCGAAGGATCGGATCGCGACTTGCAAAGAATCGCTCTGCAGCAAATCGCGACCAATGGACTGGGGGCGAATGCCCAATTAGATCAATATTTTTTGGATACATTGGATGCGATGCTAAGTCTTGATCCGCCTCATGCGTTGGCGGCGGAAGCTCTTTACTATCGAGCTGTGAGCAAGTTTTACGCAGCGGTTCGCGAAGAAGAATCGGATGGATTTATTGCTGTGGATGATGATGGAGAGCGATTGTTGAGTGAGTATCCGGAATCAAATTACAAAAGAGGCGCATTAGCGTTGTTGGCCGCTTCGGCCTGGCAGAGGAATCGCTTTCGTACCGCTGCAAGCTATTTGACCCAGTTCAGATCGGAATTAGCTGGCTCGGACGACGAAAGCCGATTGAATGTATTGATCGCGGATTGCTATTTTCGGGCTGGTGAAGGAGCGAACAACCCTGGAGATTTCTCGGACGCCGCGGACGCTTATCGATTGGCTCTGGGCGGAAATTTGGAGACGGCCGAATCCAGCCAAGTGTTTTTCCAGCTTGTGCTTTCGCATCTGAATGCGAACGAGATAGAAGCAGCCAAAGAGGTTCTCGACGATGCTGATCTCGTTCGAAGGTCTACTATCTTCAAGATTTGGCAGGCCGAGTGGATGCTGATTAAGCGGATGCGGCAGCAGGGAGAGTCGATGGGGGCCTATGAGCGCATCAATAGTTTTGTTGGACTAGAAGGTCTGAATCTGAGTTTGCAAATGAGGATGCTTTGGCTGGGCTCGAAATTGTCGTTCGAATCGGGGCTCTATGGGGAGACGCAGGTTTGGGTTGATCGACTAATGCCCGTTCTGGAGGAGATCGGGCCGACTGAGCTTATTGAACAAGTTGAATCAGATGCGAGGCTGACTTTGGCGGAGTCCCTATTGCGCCAGGATACCGTAGAGGAAGGCCTCGGAATACTGGCTAGCGTGAGGAACGAGTTTCCTGGTTCCGAATCTGCCGAGCGTTCCTATCTGGTGGAGGCCCGCCATCTTTCGGACCAAGACCTCGTTGTGGAGTCTTCACAGCTTCTTAACGAGTTGGTCGAGAACTCTCCTGATAGTAGATTCGCACCACTGGCTTTATACGAGATTGCTTTAAATGCAGAAAAACGTGGGCAGGGAGAATACTTGAGCCAGGCGATCGAGCTCCTCGACCGCATTGCGATCGATTACCCAGAATCGGACCTCGTATACTACGCTCGACTCAAGCAAGGGAACTTGGCCCGCAAACTCAATGAGTTTGAAGCTGCCGAACTGGTTTACGAATCACTGGAAAACACATATCGTGATAGACCCGATCGTTATTGGGCTCAAATATCGTTGGCGGACACTTTGATTGCGCGGGCTAGCGAGGACCCCAGCAAGTTTGAAGCTGGGATTTCAAGATTGGAATTATTGATGGATTTGCCAACTGCCCCAGTTGAATTGCGTGTAGAGGCAGGTTATAAAATCGGCATCGCTTGGGAAAACCAAGGTGAGCCTGTCAAAGCGAAAGCGGCGTTTTGGAACCTATACAATTTGTTTATCGAAAAGGATTCTCGGATAGAAAACTGGGGGAAGCAGGGGAGGTATTGGCTCTCGCGTTCTATGTTCGAGCTAGCGGAAATTTTCCAGAGCGAAGCCAATTTGGATATGGCGATCGAGTTTTATGAAAAGATCGAAGAACTGGGTTTGCTCGGATCGGAGCTGGCTAGAGCTCGAATCGATCAGCTAAGAGGTAGGGGCCCAATTGCCACGGTCCAATAATTAATTTCAGATGACAGTCGCATCCATAGACGCCATACATATCGAGCTTTTCGACAAGTTCCAGCAAGGGGGCATTATCATGTGGCCCATGTTCCTGATAAGCCTGGCGGCGTTGGCAATATTCATTGAGCGAGTTCTATTTTTGCATAGAAACCAAATTCGCTCGCGCGAGTTTCTATCTGGGATAGAAAATTCTTTAGAGAAGGGCCGATTGATTGAGGCTCTCACCGTTTGTCAAGACACCCCTGGGCCGGCGGCGGCTATGGTCAAGGCCGGGCTGATGGCGTTCCGCAAATCCGGTGAAGAAGTACGGGAGTCTGTCCGGGAGGCAGCCATGGTTGAGTTGGGCCCTATCAAGAGACGTGTAGGCGCTCTCAGCGCGATCGCTCAAGCTGCGCCGATTTTTGGGCTTCTTGGAACGGTTATCGGACTCATAGACGCGTTTTCCCAGTATGAGCAGCAGGGAGTTTATTTAAATGCCGGATTTCTCTCGGGCAGTATGTGGCAAGCTCTTATCACCACCGCAATTGGACTGGCTTTGGGCGCCGTGTGTTTATTGGGGCACCATTTTTTGGTGAGCAGGGTGCAAGTTGCTGTTCACGAGATGGAATGGCTGGGTAGCGAGCTGCTTTTAGCATTCGCTCGAGTGAAGTCTGGCGCTTCTGATGACCGAGAGGAGCTTCCCCATGAAGTTGTCGATTCTCAATCTTGATAGGGAGGTCCCGCGGACTGCTAAGCTCGGCTTTTGGCCGTTCGTGGACATTTGCGTAATTGGCTTGTTCGCATCTCTATATGGCTCCAATTTCGTCATTGCCCCGGGCATCAATATCGACTTGCCGCAATCGAATCATGTTCAGACGACGGTGGCTCAGAGGCTGCAGGTGATGTCGGTAGATGAAGTCGGGGGAGAGGAGCAGATCTATTTTGAGGATAGGCTATTGAAACTAGAGACCTTGGAAAAGATGCTTCGACTAAGGGGTCCGGTTCCCGAGAACGTGACCCTGCTGATTCGAATTGATGCCATGGTCTCGGCCCAAACGATTACTTCGATATTCGAAATTGCGGAGACAGCGGGATATCGAAGTATTCAATGGGCGACAGAAGATCGCCCCGCGGAATCAAATGCCTTGGGCGGCCCCGTTGAAGAATGAAACGTTCGGCTTCCAGATGGCTTGTGGGCATCTGTCTTGGGGCGATTGTTCACACGGCAATCTATTGGACCCTCATCCTGGTGGAAAGGCCCGGGCTGAAGGGATCGGCGAAACGACCCGAAGGAGCTGTGTTTCGCTATCTCGGAAAGGATCAGGTCGAGCTCTCCCCAATAATGCAACAGCAGCTTGAATTGTTCGATCCCAAACCGCTCGTGCAGCCCACTCAGTGGAACCTGGCCAATTCTGATGATCGTTTTAACCGAATAGAGGAATTCGTTGAAGACGATATGGATCTTTTCATCGATTACCTCGCTAATTATGGCGATGAAAAAGGGGATTTCGTTTCCGCTTTTGGGAACTCTTGGCGACCGGCAGAGGACGCCTCTAAAGTGTTCTTGGGATTTTCGATAGATCGCACAAAAGGGTTCGGCCGAAGGGATAGGAATCTCCGGTCGGTTGAAGATGAGAGCATAGAGCTTGATATCGTACGATTGAATGATGGCGAATCCGTTCTAGATCGCCCATATAATAATGAAGTGGCCCAGCAAGTTCGCCAGCTTCCTGGAGATTGGGGATCAGCTTCATTTATTGTCCAGATCTTGGATTCCTTTCAGGTGGGGTTGCCTGTCACTGAGCGAGGATCCGGCAACCCGGAGGCGGATGCCCGTCTGAGGTTATTTGTAGAGACTGAGTTTATTCCTAAAGGCGAACTGAGGGATGGCTTTTACCTGGTCCAGATATCCCGTTAATCAAGGGGGAAAATTTTCTTGAAATTTCAGTTGACGGGTAATTTTCGCTTGGACATCGTCTTGCTTCTTTTTTCGACACACACCACTTTAGAGGCCCTTGTAGCTCAGTCGGTAGAGCACATCCTTGGTAAGGATGAGGTCGGCGGTTCAAATCCGCTCGAGGGCTCCACTAGAGATAAGGCCCTCTAATTGGGGATGTCGGATCAACGGATTAATTTCATTTAAAATCAATAAACTAACAACCAAAAATGGCTAAAGGAACCTTCGAAAGAACAAAACCGCACGTCAATGTGGGCACCATTGGACACGTTGACCACGGTAAAACGACGCTGACCACCGCGATTTTGTCAGTGCAAGCTGGCAAAGGCCTTGCGGAGTTTAAAAGCTACTCGGATATCGCCAAGGGTGGTACGGTGCGTGACGAGTCGAAGATCGTTACAATCTCGGTCGCTCACGTGGAGTACGAGTCGGACAACCGTCACTACGCTCACGTAGATTGCCCGGGTCACGCTGATTTCGTTAAGAATATGATCACTGGAGCGGCCCAGATGGATGGCGCGATTCTGGTTGTTAGCGCAGCGGATGGTCCCATGCCGCAAACTCGCGAGCACATCCTGTTGGCTCGTCAGGTTGGCGTACCGAAGATTGTCGTTTTCCTCAATAAATGTGATATCATCGATGATGAGGAGCTCCTAGAACTCGTTGAGATGGAAGTACGCGAGCTTCTCGACAAGTACGAATTCCCAGGCGATGACGCCACGATTATTCGTGGATCCGCGATGCAAGCGCTTGAAGGAACGGATGAAGGTAAAGCCCACATCCAGGCCTTGATGGACGCTATCGATTCGGACATCCCTGAGCCAGAGCGCGAAATCGACAAGCCGTTCTTGATGTCGGTTGAAGACGTTTTCTCGATCACAGGTCGTGGTACAGTGGCGACTGGCCGTATCGAGCGCGGCATCATTAAAGTTGGCGACGAAGTCGATATCGTCGGACTATAGGACGCGGAAAAGTCGGT
>CAZFUD010000065.1:0-18020 GCA_964521705.1 uncultured Opitutaceae bacterium
TCTGCTTCCCAATTCTCACTTCATTTTTCGACATCGTCGGCATTTTTGGCGGGCACCTTACAGGCGTAAGTATGCTCGGTGTGGATGAGGGAGCCTACTGGAATCGCATCTATGAAAGCGTTAGTCTGAGAAACGTGCGCGACGGCTTCATCAAATCATTAGCCTTCGGTCTAATCACAACGGCAATCTGCGCCTTTCAAGGTTACTTCACCCACACGAAGGCGAGCGTCCCCGGAGCCAGAGGCGTTTCCCAAACGACCACCCGAGCTGTGGTCCTGTCTAGCATCGCCATCTTAGCTTCCGACTACCTACTCACTTCGTTCCTCCTCGAAAAATGAAGAGCGCATATTTAAAGATTCGGGGGCTCAGCAAGCGGTTTGGCGATTTGGTCGTGCTTGATGCGATCGATCTCGACATACCATTGGATTCTCACACGACCGTCATTGGCAAAAGCGGGATTGGTAAATCCGTTCTCCTTAAGTGCCTGTCTGGCTTGCTAACGGCGGACGCCGGGGAGGTATCACTCGACGGGGCGCCCGGGAAATTCCCCTATTGCGCTTACATGTTTCAGCAAAATGCCCTCTTCGATTCGCAAACGGTTTGGGAAAACATCGCCCTTCCCCTGAGAGAAAAAGAACGCATTTCCAAGAAGGATCTATCCCAAAGGGTCAACTCCCTGGTTGAACAGCTGGACCTGGAAAACGCCGTCGACAAATATCCAGCCGAAATCTCGGGCGGAATGAAAAAGCGAATCGCATTGGCTAGGGCCCTTATTACCAATCCGGAAATCATTCTTTTCGACGAGCCCACAACGGGACTGGACCCGGAACGCAAGTTCGCCGTGTTCGATATGATCCGCTCTTATCGTAAGCGCTTCGGATTCACCGTTGTCATGGTGAGTCACGATGTTCCTGAAGTCTTCGGTATCACAGACCAGGTAGCCTGGCTTGATGGAGGGAAAATCAAATTCTGGGGGACTCCAGAAGACCTCAATCAGTCTCCCCCCTCTGAGCTCGAAAGCTTTCTCAATCCGAAACTTTCTTCCCAATCGTCAGCCGCATGAATCAAAAACGAACCGAATTCGCCGTTGGCCTCTTCATTCTCGTAGGCATCTTGGCCATCCTTTATCTCGCCATTCAGATTGGCAGTAGCCGTATCCTCGGATCTGATTCCAAGGTCGTGGAGGCCCGCTTTTCAAACATAGGGGGATTGAATGAAGGCAGCAATATCATGATCGCCGGCGTGAGAGTCGGCGTCGTGGGGAATATCCGACTCGATCCGGAACGTCTCGTGGCTATGGTCGAACTGAAGCTGAACAACGACCTCGTTATCTACGACGACGCCATCGCCTCGATTAAGACAAACGGTCTTATCGGCGACAAGTATGTGGCCCTCGATCCTGGGGGAGGCGGATTTGAGCTCGAAGAGGGGGAACCCATCGTGGATACAGAGTCCGCTCTGGATATTGAAAGCTTGATCAGCCGATTTGCCTTCGGATCCCTCGAGGAAAGCGAATAAATCGAGCACGAGTGCGATCGCTATCCTCCACCGTCTGATATCCAGCGTTTGACACTTTGGGAGCCGCTTTTCCTCAGAAAATCATAAAAAAGCTGTCCAGAGGATCTCTTTTCGAAAAATTTGTCGCTAACGATGCAATCCTAGACCCTGTTGCCTGCGTATTTTATTCCAACTAACCATTCCTCATGAAGAATCGGCTTATACACTTTGCTGTAATGCTCGTCGCTATATTGGCAACGACCACTAGCCTGCACTCTGACGACGAATTAGAAGCCCCTAAATCAGCTCTTGAATCTACGATTTACGAGCTCCTCGAAGTCCTTCACGCGGATAATGCCCAGCTGCCTTACGATGCGAAGCGCGAGGAAATCATCAACATCCTCGATCGGCAGTTTTCATTCGATGTCATTATCCAACGGGCGCTCGGTCGAAACTGGAAACTTTTGGATGATAACCAGAAAAAGCAGGTTTCCAGTCTCGTTACTGATCTGATACTGCAAGCCTACACGAAGGAACTACAAGACGGACCCAAGTCCATCTTAACCTTCAACGAGCCCGAAGTTCTGTCCAAAAGCAAAATCGAGATCGATTCGACCGCCGTACTCAATGGAAACAAGGTCAATCTGAGCTACCGGCTCGCCAATATAAGGGGTCGGGGCTGGCAGGTTTACGATGTGCTTGTCGAAGGCATTAGCATGGTAAGCAACTACCGCAAGCAATTCGACGAGCACTTCCAGACGAAGGGCGTAAGCGATCTCATCAATCTCCTCAAAGGTAAACTCAATAAGGCGTAGCGTAATGAGTTATCTAATACGTTTAGTCCTTGGATTGAGTCTTGTAACGTTGCCTCTAGCATGGGCTGACGACCTGATCGATTTGGACGACCTTCTGGACATTGATGATCTCTCTAATGAGGCTTCGTCTTCCGGCCAGTCTGCCGATATCGCCGATCCATTTGAAGGCATCAATCGAGCCATTTTCCGATTCAACGACTTCACCTACAAAGAGATATTCGAGCCTTTCACCAAAGGATATGTCAGTGTGGTTCCGCAACCCGCCCGCAAAGGTATAGGCAACTTTTTCAACAATCTCGAATTCCCCACCCGATTTGCTGGCAGCCTGTTGCAGTTCCGGTTTGGCAGAGCTTCGCAAGAAACCGGCAAGTTTGTGGTCAACACAACGGCGGGTTTTGCGGGATTCATGCATGTAGCTCCCGAGTTTAACGGCCTCAATCCCCCCATCGATGATGTGGGCCAGGCCTTTGGGGCTTGGGGAATAGATCACGGATTCTACATAGTCGTGCCGTTTATTGGCCCTTCCAGCTTGCGTGATTTCGTGGGAAGGTTCGGAGGACGAGCACTCGATCCGATCCCCGAGCCTTGGACCCAGGTCGATGACGACGGAGCCCGGTTTGCCCTGCAAGCAACCGACGTCATCAACGATCTTCCCGACATAATCGACGTCTACAATCAGATCACGGAACCAGCGATAGATCCTTACGCCGCGGTTCGTGATGGATACGCCCAATTAAGGGCAGCTAGAGTAGCCGAATAAAATATCCCCGCAATCTGAAGGCGACTATTCGCCAGCGCGAACCTTTGCATCGTCTAGAATAGCGGCCTTCAAAGCCTCCAGTCGATCGCGCGTTTTCGTCTTCGTTTTCTCCAAACGGGACGCATCCTCTACTGCGTCGTTGCCGAAGAGATAGAATTTAATTTTCGGCTCTGTGCCACTGCCACGCACCGCGTACCGATAGCCGTCTTCGAGCTCCACAAAATAGAGGTCTTGCTTCGGAATCTCCTTACCATCGGGATCGGTTACGGTTTCGATTCCGAAATCCGTGAATCGATCCACTTTCGAAGCAAGAAACTCTGCCGGGGGATTCGATCGATAGCTTGCTAATATCCTCGCGATCTTTGCCGCGCCCGAGGCGCCTTCGTAGACGATTTGGCCAAGGGCTTCTAAAAAGTAACCATGTCGCAAATACAGCTCATCCAGGTATTCGAGTATCGTCCGACCCTCTTTTTTCAAACTGGCAGCCAACTCGCAAAATATTATGCTAGCAGCGTTGCCATCCTTCTCTCTTACTCCAACCGTAGGCAAGAAGCGTAGCTCTCCTCGCCCCCAAATACATAGAAAGTGCTGTGCTTTTGCAAAATGGATGCCCGTTCCTTCTGATCCAAGGTATCGTAATCCAGCGACTCCCCAGTTTCAGCTTCGTAGGATTCCCTCAACTGTTCTTCATAAATCTTCAGCTTTTCGCCGATCCATTTAAATCCTGTAAGCGTATTAATGACTTTAATACCATGAGCCTTAGCGATCGCGTCTTGCAGAGGCGAAGTGACATAAGTCTTAATCAAGGCCGCCGACTGAGTCCCTTCTTTGGGAATCCACCCCATCGTTTTCAGCCTACTTATCCGAAAGTCTGCCAACATCGCGCCGATCTGGTTGCCAGTGATAAGGATCATCCCGCCATCAGGGTTTTTCACTGCCACGCCCATCCTGTCGCAATCAGGATCCGTACCCATCAGGATGTCCGCGCCCTCCTTCAACGATAACTGAATCGCCAGATCCAAAGCTTCGGCATTCTCAGGATTGGGGGATTTTACCGTTGGAAACTCCGGATCCTGCACCATTTGCTCTTCAACGAGAATCGGTTCCAGACCAAGTTGCTCCATGGCCGGCAACGTAGAAATGGCCCCTGTTCCATGAATTGGAGTAAAAACCACCTTTAAATCAGTGTCCTTGAAGGCCTCCGGGTCGATCACTGTATCCACGACGGCGTGTACGTAATCGTCGTCGATCTCTTTTCCCAAGGTCTGCACTTCACTCAAATCGATTTCCAGGTAGTCCTTCAATTCGCTAAGCGTAATTGCTTCTACCTGCTCAACGACTCCGGCATCATTAGGCGGCACTAATTGGCCACCATCACTGAAGTAAGCCTTGTATCCATTATCGTGAGGCGGGTTATGGCTTGCGGTGATCACCACTCCGCAAGTCGCGCCTAGCTCCCGGACAGCGAAACTCAATTCAGGCGTGGATCGCGGCCCATCGAAAACATAGGCCTTACCCCCGCACTGAGTCCATACCGAAGCCGAAAGCTCGCAGAAGAAACGGGAGAAGTGCCTGATATCGTGAGCTATTATCAACTTCGGGCTTTCACAGCTTGCCGCTTTCAAGGCATAGCGGTAGAGCCCTAAGGTCGCTTTCGCTACCGTGTACTCATTGAGCATATTCGATCCGACGCCAGGTCTGGAAGGCCCCCGATCACCCTTCTCCGAACTCGTAGCCGTAATTCCGATGGTGCGTCCTCTTAATCCACCCGTACCAAATGCGATGTTCTTATAAAACCGGTTATTCAGCTCTTCAACATTCCCGGATTCGATCAAGCTCCTCAAGCTGTCCAACGAAGCTTCTGACAGAAATCCTCCTTCGAGCCATTCTTTCAAATGGGTAGCCGCATCCGGCAACAATCCATTGTTTTCGACCATTTTCGTGATTGTGTCAGCAAGCACAACATTCATCGCTAGCAATTTGTGTCCGATATTAATCGAGAATCAAATTCTTTTATCCGCCCTGCAATAGTGTTTAAATTACTGATTGCCGGCCATTCGGTATTGGCCATCTTCCTTTGGATTCTCAATTTACATGGTCTTCGCGCTTTAAAAGCGCTTCAAAAAACCGAGTACTGAAAGATAGATAATGTCACACGACGAATTCACTTACATCATCGGCCACAAGAATCCCGATGCCGATGCTATTTGTTCAGCAATCGCCTAGGCCAATCTGAAAATCCTGCAGGGACACAAGGGCTGCATCCCCGCCCGTTGTGGCAATACGAATGCCCGAATCGACACTATTCTGGGTAAATTCAGCCAACCGACACCGCTATTCGTCGGAGACGTCTCCCCAAAAGCCCGAGACATCATGGTTCGCGATGTCGTCAAGGTTAGCGAAAAGGCAACGATATCCGAGGCCTTGGAACTGATAGATGAACACGACGTACGCGTCCTCCCCGCTGTCGATGAGGAAGGACGCCTTAGAGGATATGTATCCATTTTTCAGATGGGCGACTATTTTGTCCCGAAATTTCATGAGCCCCGGGCCATGCGACACGTCCACACCAGCATTAACGACGTTGCCAAAGCTCTAAATGCCGACGTCAAATTCGTCCGAGACGAAGATAGCTTGGAAAACATGTATGTGAAAATCGGGGCCATGGATATTCGCTCCTTCGGCAAGTTCACCGGCTCGGATGCGATTCCTGCCAATGAAACGATCATCATAGTGGGCGATCGTTGGGACATCCAGCAGAGATCCATTCAAATCGGCGTTCGCCTACTGGTCATCACTGGGAGCTTGGGCGTTGATCCGGAAGTTATCGAAGCGGCAAAGGAAAAAGGCGTTTCCCTGATAATCAGCCCATTCGATTCAGCGACCACCGCTTGGACGATTCGCACCGCATCGCGCATTTCTAAACTAATTGAATCCGACAGCGCCACCATAAGCCCTGACGAGCCTCTTAAGCACTTGAATCGACGCATTGCCAATTCCAATGCCCAAGCTTTCATGGTGACGGACGACAAGAATCGGTTGCTCGGCCTTTTCAGTAAGGCCGATATCCTGAAGCCAAACAAAGCTAAGTTGATCCTCGTAGACCACAACGAATTGAGCCAAGCCGTTCCAGGAGCTAGCGAAGTGGACATTATTGAGGTGATCGATCACCACCGGCTGGGGATCAACACTGCTCAGCCCATCCGATTTATTAATGATCCAGTCGGTTCCACCTGTACAATCATATCAGAACTGTTCCGCCAGTCCGGAATCGATCCTTCCCCCGAAATCGCGGGGATAATGATGTCCGGCATTATTTCCGACACGCTGAATCTAACGGGTCCCACCTCCACTCAACAAGACAACGAAGCGATTGCATGGCTGGAGGAAGTGGCAGGCATCCAATCTGATCAGCTTGCTCAGGAGATATTCAATAGCGGATCCGTAATTCTGACCATGGAAGCAGACCAGGTCATCAGATCTGATCAGAAGTTCTATGAAGACAATGGATTCAAGTTCTCGGTTTCTCAAATCGAAGAATTGGGATTCCAAAATTTTTGGGACCATGCCGATTCCATATCGAATGCATTGGAAGACTTTGTCCGCCAAGAGTCGTTAGACTTCGCCTGCGTCTTGATAACCGACATCAATAAGCACAATTCCCTTCTGGTAGCCCGCGGGGACAAGGAATTCATTCGCAATATATCCTATCCTACTATCCAGGCAGGACTGATCTTCGACCTGAAGGGCGTCGTCAGCCGAAAAAAGCAGCTTATTCCATTTATCGCAAGCTCACTGAAAGGCATGGCTCCGGCTACTCAGTAGCCACGGCCATCAAACGATTTTAGCCATCGCCAAATCAATGGCCACAGGCTCTTCGAATAGAGTGTAGCGGAAACGAAGTTACCGGCTCACGCCAATCGAGGAAACATATAATTCGAATCCATTTAAAACCGTGGGGATTGTTAAGATCGATGGCTGTCAAATATCAGTCAACGAATTCTTAAAACCGCCTCCCAACATATTCGCTATTTCACCACGAACACCGGAAATCATCTCCGACCCGACTTCGTTCACTCCGGTAATCCTAGCAGTCGACTTCCTCATAACCGACTGGCTCGCAAAAAGATACAATACGCCATTTATGTCTCCGACGAACCCGACCGAGCCCACAGGTATTGGCTTTTCCAGCGAATCTAATTCGACAGGCGTCTCCACTTTTGAATCTGAAAGGTCTTCGGCTGTCGCTGGCTCGCTTGGCTGGGCCAGCATTGTGTCAAGCACATTGGCCACTGACCGATTCAAGTATTACTCTAGCAATTCACGGGAAATTTCAGACTCGCTCATTAGATTGTTTACCGTTCCCGATTAATCGTCTAACCCTCTGCTCAACACAACGTCAAAATACGAGCCCAGGATCTTGGGCCTGCGGTCCCATGCCCAACCCATCAAGCCAAACGAATTTCTACGAAACCGACAAAGCAGTGTCAGAGTATCTGCTTTTTCACTACGGATCCAAAGAGAATCTCCTGTTTCAAGGAATGGGTCCCACCGAAGCGCTGAACTTCGCGCAAAGATGCGGGCGGCTACACGAGAATTTCGATATTGAACGCAAGAGAGCGCTGGATCTCGGTTGCGCTGTGGGCGGTTCAAGCTTCGCTATGACAGAATCGTTTGACGAAGTCGTCGGAATCGACTTTTCTCATGCCCTTGTCGAAGCAGCAACTCGACTAGGCCGGCTAACCAAGATGGAAATCAGTATTTCCGTGGAGGGCGAATTGAAAAGAAAAACTTCCATCGCCCTTCCCGAGGAATCGAATCCTGCCCGGGCGAAGTTCCTGCAGGGGGATGCCATGAATCTCGATCCCCAATTGGGAACCTTCGATTTTGTTCTCATGGCCAACCTCATTGATCGCCTACCTGATCCCGCCCAGTGCCTTGAGGCGATTCCCGACTTTTTGAATACAAATGGTCTACTCGCTATCACCTCTCCCTACACTTGGCTAACTGAATACACGCCAAAGGAGAAGTGGCTGGGAGGCTATACGAGAGATGGCGAATCCGTAAGAGCATACGATCGTCTGGTAGAGCTCCTTTCATCTAGCTTCCGTTTCATCGAAGAGCGAAATCTACCATTTCTCATTAAGGAGCACGAAAGGAAGAATCAGTATTCGATTGCCCATGCCACCCTATGGCAGAAGCTGTAGTCAGCCATAGACGGATTCGGAAAGTGAAAAAAATCGGCCTGAATATTACAACAATTGGCATCGTCGCCATAGCCTTCATTTTTACCGGTTGCTCCAAGGATAGGCCCAACAACCTGCTCGTAGTAGGAATGGAACTATCGTATCCTCCCTTCGAGATGACCGATGAGCAGAACGAGCCCACTGGGATTAGCGTTGAGATGGCGCAAGCTCTGTCTCGCGAGCTCGGCAAAGAACTTCGAATCGAGAACATTCCCTTCGCTGGACTCATTCCATCACTAAGAACCGGAAAGATCGACTTGATCATTTCTTCGATGACAAGAACGGATGAACGGGCCCAATCCATCGACTTTTCGGACTCCTATTTGGATACGGGGCTGTGCATTCTCGTGCCTAAAGACTCCGACGCGAAATCGATAGAGGACATAGACGTTCCAGGAACAATGGTAGCAGTCAAGCAAGGTACCACCAGCCACATTTATGCGAATCAGTATCTTAGGGGAGTCCAACTTCTGCTCTTCGAAGATGAGGCCGCAGCGGCCCTCGAAGTCGCTCAGGGCAAGGTCGATGCCTTTATTTATGATCAGATTTCCGTTTACTTGAACTGGAGAAAACATACCGAGACCACCAACGCTTTACTCAGGCCATTCAACCAGGAATCGTGGGCAATTGGGGTTAGGAAAGACAATACAGCCCTATTGGAGGACGTTAATGCATTTCTGAAAGAGTTCGATTCTAGTGGGGGATTCGACGCTTTGGGCGATAAGTATCTCGCCGAAGAGAAACGGATTTTCAAAGAGCTAGGATATCCCTTTTTCTTTTGAACCGACATCGACAATTCTTCGTGCCATTCACTTCCCTATTCCTCGAACCGCGAAATGGTGATACCGCCAAGAATAAGTCCGTTCGTAAAGCGGTCAGCTTTCTAGTCGCTATCTTAATTCTATCAATCGTTCTTTTCGCTTCTTTCGCGGCGCTAAGCTATCAATGGAATTGGGATGCCGCATTCCGTTACCGCTTGAAGTTTTTAGAGGGCTGGTTCACGACCCTGAAGATATCCTCGGTATCGTTCATTTTCGCCTTTGCCATTGGTTCTCTCTCAACTCTGTGCAGCCGGTCGCGATTCTTGCCGCTAAAGTATCTCGCATCGCTGTATGTAGAATTGATTCGAGGCACGCCTTTGCTCGTGCAGATTTTCCTTTTCTACTACGTCATTGCCGATGCGGCTAACGTGCAAAACCGCTATGTGGTTGGCGTGGCGATAATGGCGATTTTTAGCGGGGCCTATATCTCAGAGATTCTTCGGGCCGGCATCGAGGGCGTCGGTAGATCTCAACTCCTCTCCGCCAAGTCGATTGGATTTACGGAGTATCAAACATTCAGGTACGTTATCGCTCCACAGGCTCTTCGCAGCAGTCTTCCTGCCCTAGCAGGGCAAACGGCAAATCTGATCAAAGACTCCTCTCTTCTTTCCATAATCGCCATCAGCGAGTTCACTCTCAATGCACAGGAGGTCAACGCCATCACCTACTCGTCCTTCGAGAGCTTTTTCCCCTTAGCCATCGGCTACCTTATAATCACTCTCCCCATTATGAGGCTGTCACGCTATATCGAAGAGCGGCTTCGCTACGACACATGAAGCTGATTCTAAGAGATGTCGTTAAAACTTATGGCGGTCTGCGAGCCTTGGACGGCCTCAACTTGGCCTTCGAAGACACATCCTGCCTCGCATTGATCGGCCCTTCTGGCGGAGGGAAATCCACCACCTTAAGACTGCTTTCCGGGCTGGAAGCTCCGACCTCGGGGAGCATAGTCGTCAACGGGCAAGAGATAGGAGAAGACACCGATCGACGCCGGCGATTCAGGAAGCAAGTGGGAATCGTATTTCAGGCCTACAACTTGTTTCCCCATTTGACAGCTTTGGCCAATGTCGCCCTTCCCCTGGAGAAAGTTCATGGGTACTCAAAAGCGGATGCCATCCTTAAATCCGAGAGCCTGTTCGAGCGTTTCCAGCTAGAGGACCATATGATGAAGAAACCAGCGGAACTCTCGGGCGGCCAAAACCAGCGCGTGGCCATCGCTCGAGCCATCGCTCCAGATCCGGATGTTGTATTTCTAGACGAGCCAACTTCCGCCCTCGATCCCGAAATGACAGCCGAAGTCCTCGACGCGATCTACGCCCTTGTCGAAGGGGAAAAGCGTATTGTCATAGCTACGCATCAAATGGGCTTCGCCCAGAGAGCGGCGGACACGGTGGCTCTGATCGCGGAGGGAAAACTGGTAGAAACCGGACCCTCAAAACAGGTTATCGAAGCCCCAAATACCCCTCGGGCCCAGAAATTTCTTGCAGCCTGCCTCGATCGTTAAATCGCCATGCGGCTATCCGGGAGGGAGATAGCTTGCTTGAGAAACTTTTCCCATACTAGCTGGAGAGAGCACCGACCGCTTCTTCGTTACCGTATCAAATAAAACTATACGTTCCGATGATTGGGTACGCCAAGTATACAGCAGATGGCGCCCGTCGTTCAACCAGCATGGCTGAATGGCGTCTCCTCTTTCATTGGTAAGGAATTCGCTCTTTCTTTGGGAAAAGCTGTATTGGGCAATCTGGAATTGCGAGCTGACTCCCACGGTGAACGCGATGAGGTCGCGATTCATATGGTTCCAATCAGGCTCCGCGCAGTATCCGCTAATCTGGGTAGGAATGTGGAGAAATTGACCGCCAGATGCTGAACCCCGGTATAGAGCCAAACCCCCATTGCGATCAGAAGCGAATACAAGTTCTCTCCCGTCTCCAGACCAGCAGGGCGTGGCTTCCAATCCATTGGAATTCACCACTCGCTTCAATCCCTTGGCTAGATTCGAACCCACATAAATATCGGCGTTTCCGGGTCCCGTCAGAACCATGGCTAATCGCGAACCATCCGGGCTATACCGGGCGCTTGTATTAGTTCCCTTAAAGCTGACAAACACCTCCGATCGTTGGCCACGCAAATCAATCCTCCTGATATTCGGGAAACCCGAAAGGTAGGAAGTGTAAACAATGTAGTTGCCGTCAGGAGACCAACGAGGGCGAACCGCTTCCACTCCGTGGCTCGTCAATCGCTTGCCTTCGCCAAACAGAAAATCGCGGTAGTAGATCTCCATCCCCCTACCCGTTTCTCCTACGTAGGCGATCTTTCCGGAGAAGAAACCTTGCATGCCACTGGTTTTGCGAATCGCCAAATCGATGGCTTTGAGAATCGAATTGCGGCGCGACTCTCCCTGAACCTGAGTGTTGTACTGCAACTGTTCGGGAATCCCTGAAAATATTTTCAGCGACGAATGAGTAGAGCCAATGGGATCGACATGAATTGCGAATGACGCCTCCTGCATGGATGCAGCCACTCGATAACGGCCATGAACGCTAAAGGCGGTTTTCAAAATGCCCAAGGCCTGGCTATCTTGCGACCTAACTACGACTGGGATTACGTCCCGACGAACGTTCACTTCGCCCACTCCCAAATCGCGTTGGGCAAAACCGGGGACCGAGAATTGGAAAAGAACTACGGCGAGGATTGAAGTGAAAAAGCGGGCTGGGATATTCAAATAATTCATTCGCCTAAAGGCTGGACTTAGCAGGTAAAGGTATGTTTCAGGTTTCTTTGAGAACAATTGGAATTGTTTTTGATCCAATCGGGAGGAAAGGTAAAGGGAAGTGACCGCAAACATCAATATGCCGTGAGTAAAGAAGCTATCAAAAAAGCGCTATCGACCGTCAAATATCCCGGATTTAGCAGGGATATCGTATCCTTTGGGTTAGTACGGAGCATAGAATTTCAAGACGGCAAGGCCCAATTAGGGATCACCGTCACGACGAATGACCACAGTATCGCAGCCCAAATTCGAGATTCTGTAGAAGCCGCATTAAGCGACCTTCCTGAAGTGAATGAAGTCGAGGTTAGCGTTTCTATAAGTGCGGGAAGCAAGCAAGGAGACGCAGCCAGCTCCGAGCAATCGAGTCCCTTGGATCGAGTCAAACACGTCATCGCTGTCGCAAGCGGCAAAGGGGGCGTTGGCAAATCTACGTTTTCATCGAATCTAGCCTGCGCCTTATCGAGCATCCTAAGCAAAGACGGCAAGAGCGTTGGTCTTCTCGACTGCGATATTTACGGACCTTCCATTCCACTGATGATGGGCATCAATCAACGCCCGGAAATCGAAGAGGAATCAATCATCCCTCTCCAAAACCATGGCATTTGCATCATGTCCATGGGCTTCCTCATAGACGAGGATACCCCGGTGGTTTGGAGAGGACCGATGATCCAGAAAACCATCAGCCAATTCGCCAATAACGTGAAGTGGGGCGAGCTTGAAATCATGGTCGTAGATCTCCCGCCAGGCACGGGCGATGCCCAGCTGTCGCTCGCCCAGACCATACCCTTGAGCGGAGCGATCATCGTGACGACCCCTCAATTGGCGTCGACTCAAGTCGCCAAAAGAGGCGCCCGCATGCTTGAGAAAACGAACGTGCCCATACTTGGAGTCGTCGAGAACATGAGCTATTTCTTGGATCCGAATGGCGAAAAACAGGCAATCTTTGGCGAAGGTGGAGGCGAAAAGACTGCCAGCGACTTGGAGACCCAACTCTTAGGGGCAGTGCCCTTGGATCCAGACATTCGAGAAGCTGGAGATCAAGGAACACCTCTTTCGCTGGCCAAGCCCAACTCCCCCACATCGGAATCGTTTCACTCGATAGCCGAAAAAATCCTGGAAAAACTTGGGCAACAAAAAGGTTAACCACTCATCCGCTAGCGTGCCCGTTAGCCAGAACAACCCTTTAAAAATCCTAGGAACTCCAGATCAGGGTAAAAATCTATTTTGCCGGATTATTACCCTTAATTTATCCGAAAGTTGTTGGCTCTTCCCCACTTAAGGCCAGATTGAAGGACGACTAATCGAACGATCGAAACCGAGACCTTTCAGGCCACCAGAATTTGCTGGGCGGGTTGAGAAAAACAAGATTAGCCCATAGTATCCGTTAAGCGTTGCAAAAAGAGAACCATAACGAAGGGCCGAGTACGTTATTAATGTCTCAAGAAGATCCTACATCTAACGGGCAGCATGATTTCGTAAAGCGCTCGAGTCTGTACCAAGAATTTCTCGCCGAGCGGGAAGAAATCTTGCGTTACAAGTGGCTAGAATCAGAACGGCTCGGTAAAGACATAGGATTCGAACGGGCTCTGCTGGACTGGATTCGCAAGCATCGCGATGGATGGCGGTCGGCCAGGCGCAGCGCTGATTCCGACAATGTCGATACTACAGAAGCCTCGTCCGCTTAACGAGCCTATCTAGACTCCGTTCGGGCGGCTTTATCAGCCACGAGCAAACGCTACTTGATCTCCTTATGGAGCGTATGGCGCTTTAAGTACGGGTTGTATTTTTTCTTCTCTACTCTTTCCGTCACGGTTTTCTTATTTCGCGAGGAAAGGTAGCGGGAAACAGGTTTTCCTTCCGCTTTGGCTTCTGTGCACTCTAGAGTAATTACTTCGCGTGGCATAATTCTATGAATTGAGAGGCGTGGAGAATCAGGGCTTCCCAGGAAAATGCAACCGAAAAGCTCGCTGAATACAAAAGCGCCTAGAGCGATTGCTGAATCTAGCCGTCAAAAGGCTTTTCCATCAGCGGCAAGGCAATGCCGTTGCGGAAGAGCGTCACTTGACCTGTGCTTGCCGACACGACGATAGCCAGGCTATCAGCCGCAACGGAAATCGCGGCTGCAGCGGCGTGCCGCGAGCCAAAGCCGCTCGGCAAAGAATGCAAATAGTCCGGCGCTTGAATGAGACTGCCCGCGGAAAGAAGCACTCCATCTCCCCTAACGACGAAGGCTCCATCTAGGCCCGAGTATTCTTTAACCGTCTCATCCATAAAAGGACTCAGTACGTTTCTATCTTCGTTCTTATATCCAAAAAATGGGTTCAGAACTAGCGGTTTGGTCATATCCTCGACCTTTTCGCTGTCGCCAAGCACAAACAAGGTTCCTACCGGACGCCCCTCCCTTCCTTCAACGGAAAGCTCCATGGCTATTCCGATAACGCGCTCAAGGACCTCCGGAGAAACATCCACTGGCAGAAAGTCCTCCTGGTCGGCGAGCAAAGCTCGGAACTCTTTCCTCATATCTATCACGACTATCGTATCGAATTGATCGCTACTAGGAATGCCGCCTATGCAGCAGATCTTATCGTTAAGACTAAAAACGCCGCGAGTAATGCCTACCAGGAACGCGGATCTCGCCTGGGCAAGCCTGCCTTTAGAAAAGGATCTTACCTGGATAACACTGTCGAAGGGGGAATCGTCGAAATCGCCCTCTTTGGCCCGACGCGTCACCAAAACTGTTTTGAAATCGCTGAAACCCTCTGGGGGAACGATCTGGTTTGAAATAACCGTATCCCCAAATACAGCGATGGAATCGCAATCAGCTCCTTTGGCGATCTTCGTCGCCTGGTTGAATATCAGTTTATTGATCGAGCTTTCGCGCCGTTTTCCCGTGGTGGATTGCAGCCCACCGAACCCGACCATCAATCGATCGCATAGCTCATTCGTGTCTTCAGCTTCGATCAGATTGTCGATGAAGCTCTTGTCTTTGACCAATCGAGCGACCGCCGCGAGCACGTTAAGATAATTTTTGGCCGACTCTCCCGCCAACAAGAGAAGTATCAAATGGACCTTCTCTTCTTTTTTCGGTCCTTCGTATTGAATCCCCTTCTTGCTTCGGCCTACCGCAAAAACGTAGCGGCGGTTCATTTTGACACGCAAATGCGGCAGGGCGACCCCATGACCCAAGTAAGTCGTCATGGTATTCTCCCTCTGCAATAGGCCGGCCAGCAGGTTTTTCTTGCGACTGAGATCTTTGAAGCTTTCGACCGAGACTTTAACGAGCTCCTTCAAGCATCCTTCGAGCGTTTCGCTTTCAAGCTCAAGCACCCGTTTGCGTGAAAAGTATCGATCTAACCGCATCTAGTTTGGGGTATACGGCATCCGCCGTTCTATGAATTGGGAGAGTGCCAGCGACTCACTTCTCCCACTCGAGCCCGCCTTTCCTGATTTCGTAAACCAGCCCGATGACAAGCACTGCAAGGAAGAACATGATAGGACCGAGGATCGGGAGGCCTTCAGCAAGGAAGTCTCGATAGATCAAAGCCCAGGGGATCAAGAAAAGCACCTCGATATCGAAAAGAATAAAGAGCATGGCTGTGACGTAGAACTTGACCGAAAATCGCGTGCTCGTCTTTCCTTCCGACTTTATCCCGCATTCATACGCGGAATCTTTTATGCTGCTCTTCCGATTTCGTTGACCCAGAAAATGGCTCGCCAAAATTATAACTCCCGCAAGAACGGCTGCGAAAATGATTTGAACCAGAATAGGCGCGAAATCGGAAACCTCCATAACTTAGCGAACGTCCTAAATCCTATCTTCGATTTCAAGGCAAATTACTGACCTTCAGTATATTTCCGATATTTTGATAAGCTTACGAACCAACCGTTGGCTCAACCGCCCTTAGGAACCGGGAGCTAGGCAAAACAAAGGCAGGCCCCTTCGCAAAAGAGCCCGCCCGATTAAAGTATTCGACCGACCAATACGGTTTACTTGGTGGCCTGGTCGAGGATATCTCCCAGATTCATCAAGTCTCCGCCCTCCTTCATACTGTCGTATGTCTGCGTTTCCGCCTCCAATTGCTCATCGTCATAGTTAGCGGCCTTTATACTCAGGCCGATGCGGCGCTCGTCGCGATCGATCTTTATCACGCGAGCGGTGACCTCGTCGCCAACATTCAAGACATCCTTGATCTTCTCCACACGATCTTCGCTGATCTGACTGATGTGAACCAGCCCATCAATGTGATCCTGCAACTCAACGAAAGCCCCGAATGAAGTGATCTTGGAAACGACCCCAGTAACAACATCGCCGATACGGAAACGACCATCGACATCTTCCCAAGGATCTTCCGCAAGCTGCTTCATACCCAAGGAAATCCTCTGATTGCCGGTATCGACATCCAAGACGATCGCATCCACTTCGTCTCCCTTCTTCAGAACCTCGCTTGGGTGATTCACCTTGCGGGTCCAAGACATATCGGAAACGTGCACCATGCCATCGATACCCTCTTCTAGCTCCACGAAAGCCCCGTAAGTGGTGATATTCCGAACCTTCCCATGGACGTGAGCGCCCACCGGATAGTTGTGAACAACCATATCCCATGGGTTTGGATCGAGCTGGCGAATGCCCAAGGATATCTTTTCCTCGTCCTTCTGGATGCCTAGCACAACGGCTTCCACGTCGTCTCCAACGCGGAGCAGTTCGCTTGGCTTGGTAATGCGCTTCGTCCAGGACATCTCCGTGACGTGCACGAGACCTTCTACGCCCTCCTCGATCTCGATAAAGGCTCCGTATGGCACCAGATTGACCACCTTGCCCTTAACGTGAGTGCCAATTGGGTACTTGTTCTCGATATTTTCCCAAGGATTGGACTTCGTTTGCTTCAAGCCTAGAGAAACCCTCTCCTTGTCGCGATTGATTTCGATGATCATCACCTCGATCTCTTCGCCTTGCTTGAGCATTTCGCTTGGGTGGGAAATCCGACCCCAGCTCATATCCGTGATGTGCAAAAGACCGTCCATCCCATCAAGATCGATGAACGCTCCAAAGTCGGTGATATTTTTGACAACCCCTTTGACCAGATCGCCGGGATTGATTTTCTCGAGAAGCTCGCGGCGCTTGGAGGCCCGTTGTTCTTCGATCAACTCCCGTCTCGAAAGAACGATATTCTTTCGCTCCAGGTTAATCTTCAGCACCTTATAGTCATAGGTTTGACCAATGTACTGATCCAAATTCTTCGGAGGCTGGATGTCGATATGGGAAGCGGGCAAGAAAGCGTCGACGCCCATCGCAACGATGAGACCACCCTTAACTTTGTCTTTCACTCGTCCCTGAACGATGGAGCCCTCTTCACACTTGGTGATAATGTTTTCCCAATTCTTCTTCTGCTCGGCCTTATCGAAGGAGAGAACCGGGTTTCCGTCGCGATCCTCAAGTTTTTCGAGATAGATCTCGATTTCCTCACCTATTTGCAGATCACCTAAATCCGCGAATTCAGACGCGGAAATGATTCCTTCCGACTTGCCGCCGATATCGACAACTACTTCGGTTTGGCGGATCTCGGTTATCGTGCCCTTGATGATAGAACCTTCTTTGAGCTTATCGAAGGTAGTTTGGCGAGAAGTTCTTCCATTACAGAACTCATGATAGATATGCGCTAGATGAAACGAGGCCGCTTCCTTTCACTCGAAAATCCAGCTATGGTAGCATCGTCCATGCGGACGACTGTGTTTAAGTTTTGACGGGCCCGTTCGGAAGTGTCGCGGCGGAACGGACGGTAATTGCTTGCCGCAAGAGGGACGGACTTTGCGGTAACCCGCCCTTTGGGCAAGCGAAATCTCAGGTCTAATCGATAAATTTCAGCGGGTCGCGAACCGGCGGTTTACCCAATCAATAAACCACTTTATTCAACGGATATTCGATAATGCCTTCCGCTCCCATCTGCTTCAATTTGGGAACGATATCCCTGACGTTGCGCTCACTGAGGATCACTTCGATAGCGGACCATCCCTCATCGCTCAGTCGATTCACAGTTGGGTTGCGAAGGGCAGGCAAAATAGAAAGAATCTCGTCCAAGTTCGCCTTCGGAGCGTTCAGCTTCAAACCTA
>CAZFUD010000066.1:0-17750 GCA_964521705.1 uncultured Opitutaceae bacterium
TCTCCTCGACCTGGTCCCTAATCTTCTGGATCTGTTTCCTTGTGGCCAGCAACGCATTTTCGAAGCGAGCGACCTCCGTTTTGTGCAAAGCAGGCTCAACTTGGTACTTCGGGACGGCTATCTCCTTTTCTCGCAAGATCGAGACGGGTCCATGAGCAATGCCCGGGGATGCTCCTATCCCGGTATACTCTATTTCCTCTTTTCTCGATTCCATTTTAAAGGCTCCAATTAATTGCAAGCCGAGTGACTCCATTGCGGGTGGCAAACCCGCCCTCGCTGGGCTTCACGATGAAAAGCCCGGAGTTTCCGTCAACCCTATATCCGAAATAGTGGTTTCTTGGAAAAACGCGTTTTCGCCCCAGCATTCGCGGGTAATTTCCCGGATTTGACCGAAGGAATCCGCCTGACCAATGGCAAAACAGGCACTGCCACTGCCCGATAGCAAGCATTGGCAACCAGTTTCCCGGCGAATTCTGTCCATCACCAATGGAATAGATGGATATTTCTGGCCAATCACCGACTCGAAACTGTTTTGCATGAGGTCTGACAATGGCAACTTGCCATCACGCCAACCATCCAAACCCCTCTCCACCGCGCCCGGATTAGCATATTGGGAGATATCAGCAGCCAAAGCCTTGTAAGCCCATACAGTCGATATTCCAAAAGCGGGCTTAAAGAGAGCGATCGGCGTTCCGTCGAGCGTCCTTCGCTCGTTTTCATCCAAGGGCTCCAGTTTTTCGCCTCGGCCTCTCATCAGAACGGGCTCGCCTTTTAGGAATAGCGGACAATCAGACCCCAACTCGGCAGCCAGTTCCAACAAAGCAATCTCATCATCGACTTTGAATAACGCGGCTAAGCCTTTAAGGGCTCCAACAGCATCGCTACTGCCGCCTCCCAATCCCGCCCCTATCGGAATGCGCTTCTCGATTTCAATATCGATGCTTCCCCCCAGACCAAACCGCTTGAGAAATAATTCTGTGGCCCGCCAGGCGAGATTGTTAGGGCCATCAGTCAACTCCGCTCCTAATATCTTCAGGCTGTTACCTCTTTTATCCGTGCCTCGGTTCAATCGCAGCCGATCCCCAAAGGCAAGAGGAGCCACCAAACTCACCAGTTCGTGGAAGCCATCGCCTCGCTTTCCCGTAATAGCGAGTAGCCAGTTAATTTTAGCTGGACAGAACAATTCGATAGACATTGGAGAAACTTGGGCATTCCAACGCTGAAGAGCCACCTGTATTGAGCAAGCCCTCAATCGCTGCCTCATAGCTTGAACCCCGTGAATCAGCCGTCTTCCGACAGATACGTCCGACTTCTACTCCTCCGATCTTCGGGCAGTCCATGGTGGACTAAAGGGCAGCGGGACTCGATTCAACCTATTTGCCTTTGCCACCTAACCACTTACCTATCTTGATGGTTTCAAATTGAAAATGAGTACCGACAATAGAACCAAGCAATGCCAATTGATTCTGGCTCTTGATCTCGAAGACCGCGAGTCAGCCATCAAACTTTTGCAGCGGGCGGGGAATGAACTGCAGTGGGTCAAGATTGGCCTGCAAATGTTTACGCGATACGGGCCGGACTACGTCCGAGAAATTGCCGACCTTGGAAAACGAATCTTCCTGGATCTAAAGCTGCATGACATTCCGAATACGGTAGCCAAAGCCATAGAGTCCATTAGCCAGCTGCCGATCGACATGCTGACGATTCACACATGCGGGGGAAAGGAAATGATGAGCAAAGCGGTCGCCTCCCAACAGGAGACTGCACCCCGCCTAAAGCTTCTTGGAGTTACCGTTCTCACATCCATGGACGCGGCTTCCTTGAACGAGATTGG
Organism: uncultured Opitutaceae bacterium; assembly: GCA_964521705.1. GTDB lineage: Bacteria > Verrucomicrobiota > Verrucomicrobiia > Opitutales > Opitutaceae > Pelagisphaera. Next base: position 1,835 of record CAZFUD010000066.1, read on the forward strand.
TCTAAGTCGAAGTCCCGAAGAACAAGTGCTCTCTCTCGCTAGCCTGGCGGAGGAGGCCGGGATGAGTGGTCTGGTTTGCTCTCCGCACGAGGTCGGAAAAATTCACGCTATCCACGGTGACGCTTTCGCTTTGGTAACGCCCGGAATACGCCCAACTGGATCGGAAGCGGGAGATCAAAAGCGAGTCATGACCCCTTCTGAAGCTGCTCGAGTGGGAAGCGATTTTATCGTTGTCGGTCGCCCTATCTATCAAGCAGCCAATCCCAAAGAAGTCGTCAGTCGCATTCGCGACGAACTGCTTGTGTCGTGACGCATCAGGACTTCGTTCCCAAGTTCCTGAAAGGCATCGGAGCTGAGATCGGAGCCTTCGAATCCCCGATTCCCGGAATCAAACCGATATACGTAGACAAATTTAAGGAATTTGGCGGGAAACCGTGCAACGCGGACTACTACGGCGAGGTCACCAGTCTACCCTTTTTCGATGAATCGCTCGACTACATCGTAGCCTCTCATGTACTTGAGCACTCAGCCAATCCAATCGCTGCTCTCGCTGAATGGTACCGCGTCCTTAAGCCCGGAGGGATCGTTTACGCCGTTGTTCCCGATAAACGCTACACCTGGGATCGGGAGCGCCCCGATACACCTACGGAACACATGATCGAAGATTTTCGAAATGGCGTGACGGACTGCGACGCAACGCACATCGAAGATTTCGCTTACGGAATTGATTGGGGCGAGTTCGCAGCGATATCTGACAACCGTCTCATCGAGGAACAGAGGCGGCATTACGCTGATTCTTGCAAGGAACAGGTAGCGCTTGGGGAGGAGATCAATATTCATTTTCACGTGTTTTCGCCTGGCAATTTCCAGTCCCTGATTCTCGATACCTCTCACATGGACACGATCCCTTATAATTGGGAGATCAAGGCTTTCCAGGAGCGCTTCCCGGCCGAACACAGAAACGGAATTCTCGCTATTCTTGAAAAACGGTCGAAAAAGAAGTGGCGACTTTCCATGCCGACCGTTGTAAGACAACTCCTAAACCCGTCCTTTCCTTTGACGAAAACAGCAATTCCCTTCGAGACAGTTGGCTAACGATAGACAGGCTCCGGTAAATTCAATGGCGGCTATCCTACTTGCAGGTGGTTCGGGAAGGCGGCTCGCTCAAGAAACCCAGGATAAGACGCTTCTTATGATTGGAGGGAAACCCGTCATACGGTATTCCCTGGAAGCCTTTAGCCGTAGCGAATATGTTGAGACGGTAGTTGTCGTTTTTAGAGATGAAGCCCAGCGTCAGGCGATCGCGGAAACCGTGCCAGATGGGCTAGCCTCATCACTGCTTTGGGCAAGAGGAGGAAAAGAGCGGCAGGACTCAGTCTGGGCTGGCTTGCAAACGCTGCCTCGTCAAACGGAAGTCGTCCTTATACATGATGGCGCTCGACCCATGATCGCCAGTCAAGCCATCGACCAAGTTGCCTTAGCGGCTAGGGACGGGCAGGTCGCTTGTGTCGCTCGTCCGGTCACAGACACAACCAAAAAAGCAACGTATACGGATAATGGTTACGTTTTGAATACGCTGAATCGCGATGAACTCTGGGCCATGGAGACTCCGCAGGCTTTCAAGTATTCGCTTATACATGACGCATATGCAAAGATTATTTCTTCTGGCCAGAAGATTACCGACGATCTCGCAGCCATCGAAAGCCAATCCATTCCGGCAACCTTCATCGAAAATCCGACTCCCAACCCGAAGTTGACCAATCCGGAAGACATTGCCTATCTCGAATTTCTCAGACAACGTTTCTCATGCTAAGGGCATTCGTCAAGAATCCATTGAACCCATGAAATTACGAATTGGACAAGGCTACGATATCCACGCTCTAAAAGATGGAAGGCCGATGATTCTGGGCGGAGTCTCTTTCGATACTCCCTATGGACTAGATGGGCATTCCGATGCTGACGCTCTTACTCACGCGATTTGCGATTCCTTGCTCGGAGCGGCTGGGCTTGATGATATCGGCCATTATTTCCCCAACACGGATCCTCAATACAAGGATATCGATTCCCAAGAATTGTTGACGGAAGTTGCCTCAATCCTGAAGCAGAACGGATTTACGATCGAAAATATCGATGCTACGGTCGTAGCTGAAAAACCGAAAATCGGGCCTCGCATACCAGAAATGAAACGCCAGCTCGCCAAAAGCGCGGGAATTTCCGTCGAGCAAATCGGCATCAAGGCCACAACCAACGAAATGCTGGGCGCAATTGGGCGAGGCGAAGGAGTCGCCGCATTCGCTAGTTGCCTGATCCTGACGGATTCGTAAACACCAGCGAACAGCTCGAACGATCTAGCAGGATACGATAAAGCGGAGCCTAAAAGCTAATTTACTGTCACTACCGTTTTCCACGAATTGCGCGAAACTATGAAGCTTGCCAAAATCCTTACTCTAGGAGCCCTAGCGTTTGTCCCATGTCTTTTAGCTAACACGGCGGCGGATGAAGCCGCTCAGCAGCAAATCCTGTTTTTCGGCAACAGCTCGGAACCGCCCAGCCTAGATCCACACATAAATGCCTCAGTAAACGGCAGTCGCATTATCAACTGCCTGATGGAGGGCTTGATCTCCTACCACCGCGACGACGACAATATACCGGAACCCGGCGTCGCCGAATCCTGGGAACACGATGGCTCTTACCGTGTATGGACATTCCACTTTCGCGACAATGCCCGTTGGTCGAATGGGGATCCGGTAACCGCCCATGACTTTGTCTATTCTTACAATCGTATCTTAAACCCGGAGCTCGGAGCACGTTACGCTCAACTTCTCTACACCATAAAGAACGCCCAAGCCTACAACGAATCCAAAGTCCCCTTTTCGGACGTCGGCATTCGAGCCGTCGACGATCACACTTTGGAAATCGAGCTGGAAGGCCCTACCCCTCACTTTCCAAATATTGTTAAGCATGCCTCATGGTTTCCCGTGCACCCCCCGACGATCGAATCGGCGGGCGGAATGGTGAAACAAGACTCCAATTGGACTCGGGAGAACTACATTGGCAACGGCGCCTTCACCTTGACGGAATGGAGCATGAACAAGGTCATAATAGTGGAAAGGAACCCTTTGTACTGGGACGCGGATACCGTTCGCCTGAAGGAAGTTCACTTCTTCCCTACCGAGAACGCCAACACCGACAATCAACGCTTCGATGCTGGTTCCAACCACTATGTCAACACGATCCCTAGCGATCTCATTCCTACCTACATGGAAAACGGAGAACCGAGCTTACGAGTCGAACCCTACCTAGGCACCTATTTCTATCGTTTCAATACGAGGAAAAAGCCTTTAAATGACGTTCGCGTTCGCCAAGCCTTGACGATGGCCATCAATCAACGAGCGATTGTCCGAAGAATCACGAAAGGGGGGCAATTTCCAGCTACCGGATATACACCGCCAGGAATATCTGGATACGAAGCTCCAGAACTAGTGAAATACAATCCTCGGGACGCCCGGAATTTGCTTGCCGAAGCGGGGTTCCCTGGAGGTGCAGGATTCCCCAAACTCACCCTTATCTATAATACCTCCGAGGCTCACCGCGACATAGCAATCGCCATTCAGCAGATGTGGAAAAGCATACTCGGAATCGACATCGACCTAAGAAACCAAGAATGGAAGGTCTTCCTGGATACAGTTCAGCAAGGCGATTATGACATAGCGCGAGCGGGTTGGATTGGCGACTACATGTATCCCGATACCTTCCTTTTCATGTGGACAACGGGAAATGGAAACAATGAGACAGGTTGGAGCAATCCAGAATACGACAAGCTGATCTCGGATTCCTACCTGGAGTCCAATGCGGAAAAGCGGCTTAAGATGCTCTACGATGCGGAAACTATTCTTCTAGAGGAGATGCCTATCGCTCCAATTTACTTCTACACTCGCAATTACCGGTTGGATACGAGAGTGAGGGGATGGAATCCAAAACTCTTGGACAATCACCCATTCAAGTACGTCTATTTCGAAAATTGACAGGCCAAGCCGTTTGCTTCGTAAATTCGCAAAAGCCATCGAATCTAAACACTACCGACCTCGCCATTGATCCGTTTCCTCCTCATTCGCCTGCTTCAATCGATACCAGTCCTGCTGGCGATTTACACCATCACGTTCGTGATGATAAAGGCGACTCCTGGAAGCCCGTTCGACGATGAGCGAAAGGTGCCTCCAGCCGTGCTGGAGAAGCAAATGGAATACTACGGTTATGGGGATTCCCTCCTAAACCAATATTGGAACCTACTCTACCGCCACGTCACCTTTGACTTTCCCCCCATCGCTAGTGTGCCCGGACTGACATCCGGCGATATTATCAGAGAGCACTTTGGCACATCGATCGAGCTCGGCCTTCTAGGAATGGCGGTTGCCTTGCTAATCGGAATTCCCTCTGGAGTGCTAGCTTCTTGGAAAAAGAACTCCGCCTTCGACTATGTTCCCATGAGCCTGTCGATGACAGGCATCTGCCTGCCCACGTTCGTGATCGGGCCTATATTGGCTCTCGTTTTCGCCCTGCAACTGAAATGGACTCCCGTTTCCGGCTGGTTCGGCTGGGAGTACCGCATTCTACCTGCTCTCACCTTGGGCCTATTCTATGCTGCCTATATAGCTCGCATGACTCGGGGAGGCATGCTGGAAGTGCTTAGCTTGGACTACATCCGAACCGCTAGGGCGAAAGGCCTCTCCGATGCCGCGGTAATATTAAAGCACGCGCTTCGAGGCGGAATCATGCCCGTAGTCTCTTTTCTAGGACCCGCCATTGCGGGCGTTATTAGCGGGTCATTCGTGGTGGAGACTATATTCCAGGTACCTGGATTGGGAAGGCACTTTGTACAAGCTGCGCTCAATCGCGACCACTCACTCATCGTCACGACTGTATTCTTTTATGCGATACTAATCATCATAGCTAACATAATCGTTGATATTGTGCAGATCTACTTGAACCCAAAGCTTCGTTACGATTGATGGCCCAAATTCGGCTCAGCCCCAGTGAAAGCAAGCTTCCTTCATCAGATGGACTCGTCGAACCGCGATCCCTGACGAAAGATGCCTGGCTGCGGCTCCGCAAGAACCGGCTTGCCATGTTCGGCCTCATCTTCTTCGCCTGCATCACGATCCTATCGTTCCTAGGTCCGCTATTCTATCAGTACAGTCCTGAAAGTATTTCGCTATCTCTTGGCAGCCAACCTCCATTCACCCGCGTCCAATTGATCGAGGTTCGTTTCGACGAGGAAAAGGCTACTCCAGACGAGGTTATCACCACGGATGAATTCGTCGATATCTACGCTGATGATCCAGAGTCAGATCTGGCAAAACTAAACAATAAGACGCAAACCGACATAATTGGAATCTATTTTAAGCGACTAGATCGTTTCCATATTTTGGGTACGGACACCAAAGGTCGAGATACGCTCGCCCGGATAATGCAAGGAGGGCGCATTTCCCTAGGAGTGGGCTTTGTAGCCACAATCGTCGCCCTCCTAATAGGCGTAGCCTACGGATCTATTTCTGGATACATCGGTGGAAAAGTAGATGCCTTCATGATGAGACTGGTGGACATTCTCTACGCATTGCCTTTCCTCATATTCGTAATCCTCCTCATGATTGCCTTTCAGGATTTTGACCATCAATTGATTCTGATCTTCATCGCAATAGGAGCGGTCGAGTGGCTGACGATGGCTCGGATAGTGCGCGGCCAGGTAAACAGCATTAAAAGCATGGAATTCGTCGAAGCTGCCCGAGCCAACGGCGTATCCACAGCCTCGGTCATTATTCGGCATCTGGCCCCGAACATCCTTGGTCCAGTAATTGTGTACGCCACTTTATTGATTCCCGCGGTCATGCTTCTGGAATCTACCCTCTCCTTCCTCGGACTAGGGGTTCAGGAACCCGGCGCATCTTGGGGTACCCTGATCAAAGATGGAGCTGACCGCATGGCTTCCTATCCCTGGCTCCTCATCGTGCCATCCCTATTCTTCTCCTTAACCCTTTTCGCCATGAACTTTCTTGGAGATGGTTTGCGCGATGCCTTGGATGTGAAGTCATCAAAAGATTAGAACGGGCTGGGTCCCGTTAAGAGTCAAAACCGATCATGCTGAAAGACTTGAAGCTGTTTTTGGAACTACTCCATCCCTATCGGTTTCGCGTTCGAGCAGCGCTAGTTATAGGAGGAATTGCCGGACTTTGTACGGGAGCCGGGATAACCATTGGGGCCGAAAAGCTCTTCGGTATTGTTCTGAACGGCTCTCGAGGGATGCCACTGAGTTCGGTCGTCACTATCGCCAGTATTTTCCCAATCCTGTTTCTAGTAATCGGCATTTGCACGTTTCTGAGTACCTATCACTTGAACCACGCGGGTCTAAGTGTCATTCGCGATCTACGCGCTCAACTATTCTCCCACATTCAACGACTGCCCCTCGCATTCTTCCAAACCAAGAAGACTGGAGACCTGATTGCCCGACTAACGGCAGATGCTCAAGCGATGCAATACGCCCTCACGATCACGGGGCGCGATCTTGCTATCGCTCCGCTGACATTTATCGGCGCTGTTGGCATGCTCGCCTACAAAGGCTGGGAACACGATGGAGTTATTTACATCTACTGTAGTATAGCGCTTCTTCCCCTTGTCATCTTCCCCGTGAGGAAACTGACCCAGAAGCTGGGACAGAAAGCCAGATCGCAGCAAGAGGAACTAGCCACGGTTACCAACGACCTTTCTCAGAATATTGGAGCGGCCAAAGAAGTCCGGGCCTTCAATCTCCAAGATAGAGAGAATACACGATTCGCCTCCAGGCTAGCAGAGCTGTTTAGCACTCAAATGAAGGTCGTCAAATACACCTTCTCCCTGTCGCCGGTAGTGGAAATCATTTCGTCGGTCGGCCTAGCATCGGCCTTCGTTATCGGCTATTACAAAGGGGTTACTGGAGAGGTGTTCATCGCAATATTTGCGGCGCTCTATTTTAGCTACGCGCCCATAAAACGCATTAGCTATCTTGCTGGAGAGTTGAGGAAAGGGTCTGAATCTCTAAAGCGAATACGCGAGGTCCTGGCGGAATCGATAGGCATCAAAGAGCCGACCAATCCCGCCGATATCGAAAATCTTAAGGGCGAGATCACTTTCAGCAAGGTCTCGTTCGCCTATGGAGAGACGCCCGCTCTTTCGGAAGTTTCTACCGAGATCGAGCCGGGATGCGTTTGCGCGCTCGTAGGACCCAGCGGGGCCGGCAAAAGCACATTCGCCAATCTTGTTCCACGTTTATACGACGTCGACTCGGGAAGTATCTGCCTGGATGGAATTGACATTAGGGAGATCAGCACCCTCACCCTCCGGGAACAAATGGCAATCGTCACACAAGATCCCGTTCTTTTCGACGACTCCATAATGGAAAATATTCGCCTGGGAAGGGAATCGGCAACAGACGAAGAAGTCTTGCAAGCCGCCAAGCAAGCCTATGCTCACGACTTTATTGAGCAACAAGAAAATGGATACGAAACCATTGTTGGAGAACGAGGAGCACGATTGTCCGGTGGCCAGAAGCAGCGAATTGCCATGGCCCGGGCATTTCTCCGCAACGCGCCCATCCTTATCCTTGACGAAGCCACTTCGGCTCTCGACTCCGAAAGCGAAAGTATGATTCAAAAAGCTCTTAATCAACTCGTTTTGGGCAAGACCGTCCTCACCATTGCCCATCGATTCAGCTCGATCAAAAACGCATCCAAAATTCTCGTCTTCGATAGTGGCCGCATAATTGACGAGGGCGGTCCCGAGGAGCTATATCATCGCTGTCCTCTGTATCGAAATCTTTACGACCAACAAACATCCTGAAAAGACAAACTATGTCCGCTCTCGTGAGAGCTATTGCAATCATCGTTTTTTACCTGGCCACTAATGAAGTATCCGCCTAAGAAACGTGGTTGATTGGCGAGTTCGAGGATTTCAAAATTTATAGTATCGCGAACGAGCGGAGAACAGTCTCCATTATTGAAGATCTAAGCGATGTTCGATCACCGCTATCATCTGTTTTCCCCTATACAAAAAAGACGAGGGAAAGAAGCTTCGCGTTTATGCGTGTCGAAACCAAGCTGCCATCACAAAGTTTTCTCGGCTGTTCAATGGAAAGCCCAAACGAATCAAAAGCCTGTTTAATCGGGATTTTGCAGGGTCCTATATCGTGATTGATGCCAGCGGGCTTGAGGGACAATTTCGACAGTCCAAACCAACGACTGGCAGAAAAGGTGTGACTGTTTCACCTTAAACTATCCCGAACGCGAAACTTCGGAATATGCGTTTACCAAGTCCGCGGCCTCTCGCTCTATTGTAAATGCCGATTCGATTCGCTCTCGAGCGGACCGCCCCATCGATTCAAGTTTTTGCGGATCTTTAGCCATTTGAACAAAGCAGCCCCGAATATCGCTAGCGCTATCGCAATCCACCAAATAACCTTCTATGCCATCTCTAACGACAAGCTCGAAACCGCCTGTTCGGCTGGCGATAACCGGAGTGCCGGAGCTCATAGCTTCTAAACACGTTAAGCCAAAGCCCTCGACACGGGAGACCGAAGCCACAATGGACATAGCGCCGTATAGCGAGGGCAATTCGCCAAAGTCGACTTCGCCTAGCCAAGCGAATCGCTCTGTCAACCCGACCCTAGCGATTCGGTCTTTCAGCGAACGCTCAAATGGCTCGTGTTTGGGAGTGGTTTTTCCGACTATAATCGCCGTGAACTCAGGAAAACGAGGGAGTGCATCTATCATCGCCTCAACAAACAAGTCCACCCCCTTTTGCGGACGCACGCGACCGAAGATTCCAATGCCTCTTGAACCCGGTAAATTGAGCCGGGCCCATGCCTGATCCTTGTTTTCAACGAATGGATACGCCTCTATATCGATTCCGTGTGGAATGACATAATTGGCAGGCCTGTCCAAAAAACTTCCAGCTCGATCGGATGTTGTAATGATCGCATCCATACGATGGTATAGAAAACGAGTGTATCGACTGTGCTTCCGTTGCGCCGTTGACGTAAAAACCAGCTTCAGCTTTCTCCTGAAAAGCTTCTTTAGAATCAGGCCCCAAAGCATTTCAATATTACGTCGGGCATGATATACGCGCACGCAGCCATCTTTCGTTGCCTCTCTAGTAATCCTCAGAAGTTCTCCGAGTCGAACGACCGGAACGTCTTGTTCAATAAACGCCCCTCCCCAAACCACCAAGGGTATCGCTTTCATTTGATGGGGCAAGGTCTGCAACATTGTCGACGTCACTCCTGAAAACCGCCGGCCCAAATTAGGGAGGATTAATTTGGGCGATACCTTTCTCTCTTTCTCCTGCATAGAATAAGCGGGAAATTATCGGAAGAATCTCCCTTGCGGCAAGACGCCTTTGGGATTGCCTTAGTTTGTTTCCGAATTTCTCGTTGATACCTATATTTAAATGTGTCCTTGGGGACTAAAAGGGGCAATTTAGGCTCGTGAATTTCTAAATTTTCTGGGATCCATCCGTCTTTCTTGGACTTCGACCAGATCGAAAAAATTTTTGTTGAAACTATATCCAGAGACTCGACGCTGTCTCTAGCCCTTTAATGAGCAACCTGACCCACTATTTGAACCTATGAAAGCCCTTACCCGCCTTCCATTCCGTCTGCTTTTAGCCCTAACTGCCTGCTCTATAGCTTCCTTATCGACTTCCGTACAGGCCCAGCTTTCCGAAGAAGAAAAGCAAAATCGTATTAAGTTGATCGAAAAGCGAGTCAACGAGCAGACCTACGATTTTCTCGATAAAATGGGCGATATGGAAAAGGAAACCGTGCAAACGATCGGACCCCAGTTGCAGCGATTCTTTTATCAACTACAAATCATTAACGCAAAAAGGCAAGCTGCCCGAAAAGCGGCGGGCGACAATCCGCAAAAACGTCGGGCCGCAATGAGAACCATCATGGGGGACCTGACCGATCTTTACACTGGCTTGCGGAAAGGAGCCAAAGATGCCCTCAGCAAGAAGGAGCTAAAACAATTCAATAAAGTTTTGAACGAAGTCGCTCCTGAACCAGGGCAAGGAGGTCGTGGTGGACGCGGTGGCGGGGGACGCGGGGGACGCTAGTTTCAGATCCTCTCAATACTCTCCCCGGCGAGGGCAAACGACCAAAGTAGCGTCGCCTGCTAATATTGCGACACAGCATTGCAATCAATCATCCTACGGCCATTCGCTCCTGAAGCTAAGGCGTACCTTACTCTTTGCATTCGTTTTTCGAGAGGTCAACATACTAGTGTAGCGTTACGCTTGAGCGTAGTTATTAGTATAGTAAGCCCAATTTTTCTAGTCAAGTTCTACGCGTGACCAAGATTTCCTATTTGTAATTCATTATGAAGGCCGAATTTATACTTAAGTTGCCCTTTAAATTCCACGCCGCTATAGTCGTTACCGCATTGATAGCGTTAATGGGCGATTCCTATTCGGAAGATGACCCGCTTCCAGATCATCTCGTTGAACTGGCCTGGGCCTACGCGATTGAAACCGAGCCAAACCCGCCATTCGAGGATCATGGCGGAACCTACGGCCTTCCCAATACATCAAAGCGTTTTACCCGAGAGCAAATAATAGGGGTTAAAGACGGAATCAGATTCCAAACCGCCCCGGCCGATTGGTTTCCTCAAGACCATCCGGAAATGCCTGAGATTTACGCCTACGGTGATCCAGATAGAGAGATTATCGCCTGCGCGCTTTGCCACTATCCCAATGGCAAAGGCAAAGCGGAAAACGCGCCGCCCGCTGGTCAAAACAAGGATTACCTGATCCAACAGCTTCTGGACTTCAAGAATGGACTTCGAAAAAGCGCCGAGTCTCGCAAATCGAACTACCAGCTTATGATCGATTGCGCAATCGGCATGACTGCCGAGGAAATCGAGTCCACTGCTGAGTATCTGGCTTCAATGAACTGGACCCAATGGATTCAAGTAGTCGAGACTGATACCGTGCCTAAAACTCGAATACGTGGAGGTTTGCATATTCCTCTGGAAGGTGATGAATCGGGAATCGAGCCGATCGGCGATAGGGTTATCGAAACCCCAGTCCATTCCTATCGCACTGAATTCCTCAGAGACCCAAGGGCTGGCTTCATTGCCTATGTTCCACCCGGTTCCGTGGAAAAGGGCAAAGAGCTAGTGACATCCGGAGGAGGCAAAACTCTTCAATGCACGATATGCCACGGACCCGATCTCAATGGCATTGCCAACGTTCCCGGAATAGCCGCTCGTTCTCCAAGCTATATGGCCCGGCAATTAAACGATATGAAGCAGGGAACCCGAAAGGGTCTCATGTCTGCATTGATGGCTCCAGTCGTCCAAAATCTGACCTCCGAGGATATCCTCAATATCGTTGCTTACACGGCATCCATTTCGGCCCCGCTTCCCGATCACGAAAAATAAGCCCTGCTCGGACAAGAGGCCCATCAGGCTTAAGAAATTGAAGGCTATCCGTGGTTGCATCCGCATCTCCACGCCAGCAATAATCCAATCTTACGGATCAGAACCTTAAAACGAAATCACAGTATCCATCCCATGAATCCCCCTATCCGTTCTACTTTCTGGATTTGCATTTTGGGTTTAGCGGTCTCAGTCGCCCAAGACCGACCCAACATCCTCTTTATATTCTCTGACCGACCACGCCTACCAGGCGGTTAGCGCCTACGACGGTGGCCTGAATCAAACCCCGCATATCGATCGCTTGGCGGCGGAAGGCATGCTGTTCCAGCGTTGCTACGTAACCAACTCTATTTGCGGCCCGCAGCGGGCCTCCATTCAGACTGGAAAGTATTCTCATAAGAATGGCTTTTTGAGAAATGGAAACAAGTTCGACGGAACCCAGCAGACCTTCCCGAAACTGATGCAGAAGGCCGGCTATCAAACCGCCGTCATTGGAAAATGGCATTTGGGCGAACACACGGCGCCTCAGGGTTACGACTACTCTGAAGTTCTGATCGGTCAGGGCCCATACTACAATCCCCCCATGCTGCGGGACGCGGACGGAGACGGAAAGAATCCAGAACGCATCGAGCATGTTGGCTATACGAGCGGCATCATTTCAGACCTTACGCTCAAATGGCTGAAAGAAGGACGCGATCCCGACAAGCCGTTTATGCTCATGACTCAGCACAAGGCTCCTCACCGGAATTGGCAACCGGGCCCTAAGTATTTAACCAAGTACGACGACCGCCACATGCCAGAGCCGCCTACGCTGTTCGAGGACTACAGCCAGCGCCTCAAAGCTCATCGCGATCAAGCCATGCAGATCGATCGCGACCTCAATGCCAACGATCTGAAACTGGTCCCTCCAACCAACCTAACCCCCGAACAACTAAAAGCCTGGACCAACGCTTACCGCGAAAAGAATAACGACTTTCTCGACGCTCGACTCGATGGTGTACAGGAAACGCGCTGGAAGTATCAGCGGTACATTAAAGACTATTTAAGATCCATAGCTTCCGTTGATGATGCCGTGGGCGAGCTCCTCGACTATTTGGACAAGTCCGGACTGGCGGAGAACACAATCGTCATATACACCTCCGACCAAGGCTTTTACTTGGGCGAGCATGGGTGGTTCGACAAACGTTGGATCTATGAGGAATCCCTAAAGACTCCGTTTCTCGTTCGTTGGCCAGGATCAATCGAAGCGGGTAGCGTCAATGAGGACATCGTCTCCCCAATCGATTTTGCCGCGACGTTCCTGGAAATCGCTGGAGCGAGCATCCCTCGTGATTTGGATGGATCCAGTCTCGTTCCTATACTCAAGGGAAATACGCCACGAGAATGGCGAAAGACACACTATTATCATTATTATGAATACCCCGGCTGGCACCTCGTTCGCCGCCACTACGGAGTCGACGACGGGCGCTACAAGCTTATCCACTTCTACGAGGACGATGGCGATGAATGGGAGCTGATTGATCTCGTAGCGGATCCTCTAGAGCAGGTGAATTTCTACGATCATCCGGACTACGGAGACATTCGAAGGGATCTGGGTAAAGAGCTGGATCGTCTTCGCGGCAAATTCGATGTACCCAAAAAGGATCCCGCAGCCTCTTTCGAAGTCGGCGACACGCCTGCTCGCTACCGCTTTTTCGAATAGCGTCTTTGAGAGCATCAAACAAGATCGGCTACAAGATTGGACTATCACCAGCTATTATGACACAGTCCATTCTATCTACAATCTCAAGTATCCTAGCGCTAGTTGCCCTCACCTTTATGACTACGAGTTGCTCAACCGATTCAGACCAGGAAACAGCTCCACCCCTACGCCACGTGGTTCTGTTCAAATTCAAAGACGACGCCTCTCCTATCCAAATAAAGGCCATCGAAGAAGCATTCAGAGCTCTACCTGCAAAGATCCCCGGGATTACTCAATTCGAATGGGGAACGGATGTGAGTATAGAAAGCAAAGCTCAAGGCTTCACGCACTGTTTCCTCGTAACCTTCCACGACGAAGCGGCTCGAGAGGCTTATCTGCCCCATCCAGAACACAAAGCCTTCGTCGATGTTCTCAAGCCTTCTCTCGACAAGGTAACGGTAGTCGACTTTTTCGCCGCCGACCCTCAGGGGACGGGGGATGTGGATGGCAAACTGCGTCACGTCGTGCTCTTCCAGTTCAAAGAGGGCACGAGCGAGGCCAAGATAAAGGAGATAGAAGCGAAATTTACTTCGCTGCCGGGCGATATCCCTGAGATCGCCGCCTATGAGTGGGGCACTAATAACAGTCCGGAAGGATTAGCGGATGGCTACAGTCACTGTTTTCTCGTGACCTTCGACGATGAAGCGGGACGAGAAGTCTACTTGCCCCATCCATCGCACAAGGAATTCGGCACTCTGGTTCGCCCTAATGTAGAGAAGGTGCTGGTTTTCGATTTTGTATCTAGCGAATAAAACCTAGGTAATTCGTCAGCGCTTCTGGATGAGGAGCGCTACAGAAAAGACGAAACGGGATGCGCTTGCGCTACATGACACTTCGCAAGAGGACGATGTAGCTTGATTTTATCATGTTAACGCAAGGCGTGATACTGTTAGTCCGGCAGCCGCCGGACGTATCCTGTAAATTCGAGAAACGGAGGGCCGAGCCGGCTCGTCTCGGCGTAGTCTGAAGGCATGAGAACGAAGACGGATTCTCCCTACCTTTCTGCAAAATCGGGATTCGGTTCGGGAAGCTGGGCATCGACGCTTTTTCTCCAAGTATCCAATTTTTCCCGTAAGCGATTGGCTAAGCTTTGTCTCGATAAAGCGAGATTTTCAGTCTCCCCTAGATCGCTTCCTAAATTGTAGAGTTCCAGTCGTCCGTCTTCGAAATACTCGAGTAGTTTCCAATCGCCTTCCCTGATCGCGCTAACAGGGGTAGTGGTACCGTAATAGTGGGGATAGTGAAAGTAGAGTGTATCCCGCTCGAGGGACGCATTCCTATTGGTCAACAACGGGCTTATGTCGATGCCATCTAAGCGTTGCTCGATTCGATCCGATAATCCCGCCATGGCCAAAAGGGTTGGGTACAAGTCACACGTATAAACCATTTCACTACATTTATAGTTAGCTATCGTTTTCGGTCCACGAATCATCATGGGCACTCGGATACCACCTTCGTAGCAACTTCCTTTGCCGGATCGCAAGGGGGCGTTGCTCGTCACCTGGAGATCAGGATTCAATTTACAGCGCCCGATGAAGCCGCCATTGTCGGACGTGAAAACGACGATCGTACGGTCCTCCAATCCCAGATCTTCTAGTCTCGAAAGCACCCGTCCCACATTTTCATCCAGACTTTCCACCATGGCTGCCAAATGCGGGTTAACGTGGTTCTCCGGATTGTCCTTAGCGATCTTTCGCTTATACTTTTCCACGACTTCAGGCTTCCCCTCAATTGGCGTATGGACCGTATGATACCAAAGATTGAGGAAGAACGGCTCGTTCTGGCGCTCCTCGATGGTCTCGATCGCTAGGTCCGTGAGTCGATCAGTCAAATAGTCCCCTTCTTTTCCTGGCTCCAAGTCTGGAACGTAGCGCCATCCATTGAAGTAATCTCGGTACTCTGTGTTATAGGGATAAAAGAACGCCTCGGGAGCGCCCCAAAGGGTTCCACCAATATTGATATCGAATCCGTGCGCCTGCGGATAGGCCTCCGCGTCTCCGAGATGCCACTTCCCTAAATGGGCCGTATAGTATCCGGCATCACGGAGAATCTCGGCTAGGGTGTCATGCTCCAAGGGCAAAGCGTCCAAAGCGACCGGATGAAGCAGTTTTCGGCTGCCTCTTCGGGTCGCTGACTCCCGCCAAATGGTCATGTGCAACCTGGCTGGATGCTTGCCTGCCATTATCGACGCTCTTGTCGGCGAGCACACCGGGCTCGCCGCATAGGCATCAGAAAAGACTACCGATTCCCGAGCAAGACGGTCCAAATTCGGCGTTTCATGAAAATCGCTTCCGTAGCAGGCCAAATCGCTCCACCCAAGATCGTCAGCCATAATGAAAACGATGTTCGGACGCTCAGCTTGGCCGTGCCCTGACTCGGGAAGAATAGTTATTAGAACCGCTGTAACGAATAGGAGTCTTGCCAGGACCAAATGCATACGATCAGCAAACCGGTTCTAGCATGTGATAGCAAGCTCCTCGGGGAATAAGGTGACTCTACCATCCGCGCCTAGCGCAAAAAAGGGGCCCGGCTCTCCTATCGGAAAACCGGGCCATAATCTGGCAATAACCTACTCTCGCAGGACATGACGTCCAACTACCATCGGCGGCTGAGGATTTCACGGCCGTGTTCGGGATGGGAACGGGTGGGGCCCCTCGCCTGTGGTCACCAAAAGTGTTTCAAAGGCATTAAATTAGCGTCTTGCCAGAGAACG
>CAZFUD010000067.1:0-6539 GCA_964521705.1 uncultured Opitutaceae bacterium
CGGAAAATCGATGGCTACGACATTAGCGCGCTGATGTTCAATGCGAAAGCCACCGCTCCCAACGACACCTTTTTCTATTACAGGCAAAATTCCCTGGAAGCGGTGAGAGTAGGGGATTGGAAGCTGCATTTTCGAAAGCAAAGCGAGCCCATTCAGGAGCTTTACAATTTACGTGAAGATGTCGGGGAATCTCGAAATCGGTACGATGAAGCGCCTGAAGTTGTTGCATCCTTGGAAGCGCAAGCTGACGCCATTCGAGAGGATCTTGGAGATGAAGCATCGGGGATCGTCGGAAAGGGAACGCGCCCCATTGGGCGTGTAGAAAACGCAAGACCCCTGACCGAGTACCGGTCCGACCACCCCTATATGGTCGCCATGTACGACCTGCCGGACATGCCCACAATGAGCGGGTAGGGAGTCGCTAACAATCGCCGCCTAGTAAGAGGGCATTAGGTCAACAGGTCCCTCACGACATGCCCGTGGACATCGGTGAGGCGAAAGTCCCGACCTTGGAAGCGATAGGTCAATCTCTCGTGATCGAAGCCAAGCAGATGCATGATGGTCGCTTGGAAATCATGAATATGTACTTTATTTTCGGTTACAGTAAAACTCAATTCGTCCGTCGCTCCGTAGTTGAAGCCTTTTTTGACGCCCCCGCCCGCCATCCACATGGTGAAACAATCCGGATAATGATCCCGGCCTAATACATTCGACGCTGCCGTGCGGCCTTCGCGAAAAGGCGTTCGCCCGAATTCGCCGCCACAGATGATGAGCGTTTCATCTAGCATACCACGCTGCTTCAAGTCCTTTATCAAAGCGGCAATCGGCTTATCGACCGTCGCGCATTTATCCGTAAGTCCTTCCTGTATACCGTTGTCCGTTCGGGTCCCATGAAAATCCCAGCCCCAATCGAAAAGCTGCACGAAGCGAGTTCCTTTTTCAACCAATCGGCGCGCCAATAAACAATTGTTCGCGAAACTGGATGCTCCGGGCTCGGCCCCATAATTTTCAAAAGTTTTCGCTGACTCGCTCGAAATATCCATTACTTCGGGCACTGAAATCTGCATGCGATAGGCCAGTTCATACTGCGAAATGCGCGTACGCGTTTCCGGATGCCCGAACTCGTCAGCGTGCAATTCATTGATCTCCTGAATCGCATCCAGACTCAGACGACGCGTATCCCTATTCATGCCTTTGGGATCGGAAACATAAAGTACTGGGTCACCCGCGGAACGGCATTGAACGCCTTGATAGACCGAAGGCAAAAATCCGCTACCGAATGAGGCCTTACCGCCGTTGGGCTGTACGCCGCTGGAGATTAAAACGATAAACCCTGGCAGATCTTCGTTAAGCGAGCCGAGACCATACGTCGCCCAGGACCCCAGTGATGGGCGCCCTGCTCGCGGCGACCCCGTAAGCGTGAATAGCTCGGCGGGAGCATGATTGAACTGATCCGTATTCATAGAGTGGATCATACATAACTCATCGGCCACCTCGTGAAGATGGGGTATCGCGTCCGACATCCACATGCCGCTTTTCCCGTATTGCTTGAAGCTGCGGCGAGTGCCGAGCAGCTTCGGCGTTCCGGACGTAAAGGCGAAGCGCTTTCCTTCCAGAAACACCGACGGACAATCCTGTCCATCGCGCTTCACGAGCTCTGGCTTGTAGTCGTACATATCCAGATTCGGTGGCGAACCGGTCAGGTGCAGGTAGATGACACGTTTCGCTTTTGCGGGAAAATGAGGCTTTTTCGGAGCCAGTGGGTTGGGCAAATTGGACGCCGACGCCGGGTTGACGAGAGATCCAAGGGCGAAGCCGCCAATACCGGCAAAGGTCTGCTTTAAAAAGTGACGTCGCGTGGCGTTTTGAACGTTTTCGAGTAGGGGATTCATCGTTTTAAGAACATTTCGTCGAGATTGAGCAATGCGTTGGCCACAACCGTCCAGGCCGCGTATTCCGCGACATCGCCGCCTTCTGGAATCGGGCCAATCGGATCGCTCGCCATATCCACAGCGGCTTCCAAATCATCCGAATAGCGCATCTTAAGGCTTTCATACAAACCAAGCAATGTCTCCTTTTCCTGGACCGAAGGCGGACGCGTCAGGCATTGTTGAAATCCGAACACCGCCTTTTCCGCGACCGAGCCTTCCACCGAGGCCATGCGTCGTCCCAAGGCTTGAGCCGCTTCAACATAAACCGGATCATTGAGCGTCACCAAGGCTTGCAGCGGTGTATTCGTTCGTTCCCGACGCACCATGCAAACCTCTCGATTGGGAGCATCGAATGTCGCCATGGACGGATAGGGGTTGGACCGTCGCCACGATGTATAGATGCCGCGTCGGTAGCGATCTTCACCCTTGCTTGTTTCCCAATCCGTCTCGCTCCCGAAGGCCGCTTTCAATCCCATTTCAGGTTGAGGAGGATTAACCGAAGGACCATACATTTTAGGACTCAATAGGCCACTGACGAACATCGCCTGATCCCGTATCATTTCTGCCGAAATCCGAAAACGAGGACCTCGAGCCAGAAACCGATTCTCTGGATCTTTTCGATACATTTCCTCGGTAACGATGGACGATTGCCTATAGGTCGCCGAATTCACAATCAATTTCAGGAGATATTTCAGATCCCATCCGCTTTCGACAAGCTCGATGGCTAGCCAATCGAGCAATTCAGGGTGGGAGGGAGCTTCCCCTTGAGAACCGAACTCCTCGCTTGTGCCCACAATGCCTATACCAAAGATAGCTTCCCAATAGCGATTGGCAATGACACGCGCCGTCAAAGGATTCTCGCGATCCACGAGCCAGCGAGCCAAGGCCAGCCGATCAGGGTCATCGGTCCTAGCATCCTCCGTAAAAGCCGACGGCAAGCCTCTGCCGACTACTTCTCCTTTATCCAAAAAACTGCCGCGAAGTTGCACATGGGTCTTCCGTATTCCACTCTCCGGTAATTCCGCCATGATGGGCACCGTCGTCATCGCTTCTACAGCATCATGCTTGGCCTTTTCTTCCGAGATGACGCGATGCGACTCTAGAGATTCAAAATCATGCCGGGCGAAAAAGGAGATAAGCGCCGCTTTCTCTTGCCGGCTGCGCTTTCTTTCCGGCTTCTCCATGGCGGCGGCCAAGGAAATAGGGACAGCGGGCAAGGGTTTCTCCTCTGCACTCACCCACAAACGAAAGCGTTTAATCGGACGATTGAATTCGACTTGCCCCAGAACGATCTTGATTTTCGAGCCCTTCGAAAGGGCCACCGGCTTTTTCAACTCGAAGCTCGCTTCATTGTCTTCATCGAATCGACCAGGCGCCGACCAGCCCCGTGTATGATTAGCGCGCTTACCATCATGAGCATTTGCTACATTCGTCTGGGGCGAATCGAAGGTTGTGCTTGAGTTCACCAGCCGCAAAGGCGAGTCCGCTGTCTTCTTCCCATCGCCCTTCGACTCTTCCGCGACTTTTTCCGAAAGTTCCCCCTGGATAACTCTGGCTTCAATTTCAGTCAAAGACCACGGAGGGTCTCCTGCCTCCGAAGCGGGTATCTCCAGTTTGATCCCGCTTAAAGCGTTCATTCCTTCAGGAATATCCGCGGTGATGGTGTATTGCTCGTTTGGGCGCAAATTTTCATGCACTTCCACGATTCCTTCATCATCGATGGAGAACTTCCCCTTCGATCGGATCTCCACATCATCTTTCAGGGGAATCAGCGTCTGCCAGCCCTCTCCCGAGATCAGCCGCTTCTCCCATTCGAGCCTACGCTTTCGGTGCTCTTTTTTCCTGAGTTCCCCTTCAAGCTTACGCCATTTATCCGCGATGCCTTCCTCCAGGGCTTTCCGCTTCTGTTCATCGGAAAACAATTCCAGAACCGGCGCTTCGTCTTTTCGATCCTCGTCTGCGGTGCTATTGAAAATCGCGAACATCTCGAAATACTCTTTCTGCGTGATCGGGTCATACTTGTGCGTATGGCATTGGGCGCAGGCCATCGTAGTCCCCATCCACACGCTCATGGTTGTATTCACTCTATCAATTACAGCTTCATTACGAAATTCCTCGTCATCGGTTCCTCCCTCGCTGTTTGTTTGCGTATTCCGATGAAACGCGGTCGCCACTAATTGATCGATTTTCGCTTCGCCCAATAGATCTCCCGCAATCTGCTCAATGGTGAACTGATCGAATGGCTTGTTTTCGTTAAACGAACGAATTACGTAGTCGCGAAAGGCCCATATTTCTCTCAGCGGATCATCCGCATACCCCGCCGAGTCCGCGTAGCGGGCTAAATCAAGCCACATCCGCGCCCAATGCTCGCCGTAGCTGGGCTTCTTCAATTGGAGCTCCACGTATCTTTCGTAGGCGCCTGGCTTCTCATCTTGAACAAAGGCTTCCACTTCGCTCGGAGTGGGGGGCAGCCCAGTCAAATCCATGGCCACGCGGCGGGCCAAGGCATAGCGATCCGCTTCGGGGGATTGCGCCAAATTTTCCGATACAAGACGGTCCACTACGAAACGGTCGATTTCATTCCTAATAACAAAGCCATTCTCATCGATCTCAGGAGCGTCAGGTCGTTCGATCCGCTTGTAGGACCAGTGACGATCATATTCGCCCCCTTCCAAAATCCACTGTCGCAACAAGTCGATCTGCTCCTCGCTCAGCGCTTTACCGTGTTTGGCGGGGGGCATTCGCTCGTCTTCGTAATCGGTTGTCACCAAAAACAAGAGCTCGCTTTCATCCGGTTTACCCGGAACGAGAGCCGCGTAGCCATCTAGGTCTCTTTTCGCTCCCGCTTCCATATCCAACCTCAACCCGCCAGAACCTCTTCGTCCCCCTTTTCGGTCTTCCTCATCAGGACCATGGCATAGAAAGCAGTTTTCAGACAATATCGGGCGAATATCGCGGTTGAAGTCGATCTCGGCTCGTAACTGCAGAGGCAAGCTGCAAACAACAGCGAGCCCGAGATTTCGGATTATGCCCCGCCTATACCAGATGTAATCGTGGGTATTTCGCATCGAGAGTGATCGTTGGGACAGTCTGTCCCGAGACACTTTGGGGTTCGTTTGTGACTAGGAAAAACTGCAGAAAGATAAGAGACTAGAACCTATCTTCAAAACGTTTGCCAGCGAATTGGATTTGGCAAGGCAGCTCGTGTATAGAATTTCCTTGAACGATGGCAAAGGAGAGAAAGGCTTGTTTCGTAGCGGTTTTTGAGAAACTTGACCCCTGCTGAAATCCCTATGAGCCCTTCCCTTGCCCCTCTTGATTGGATCGTTTTGGTTGCCTATTTCGTGGCCACCATGGGGATTGGGTTTTTCTTTTATCGGAAGACGAGAACGACCGATGGCTTCACAGCGGGAAATCGTTCCATTCCCGGCTGGGTATGTGGCTTGTCGATTTTCGCTACATTCTTGAGTAGTATCAGCTATTTGGCCAACGCGGGAAAGACATTCGTCTCTGACTGGAACGCTTTCGTGTTTTCGCTCTCGGTCCCTTTGGGAACTTGGGTGGCGGTCAGATGGTTCTTGCCATATTATAGAAAGAGCCAGCACGTATCCGCTTACGCGGCGCTGGAGGATCGATTCGGATTGTGGGCCCGAATGTACGCAAGTTTCTTCTACATGCTTACGCAGTTGGCGCGGATGGCGGTTGTCATGTATCTGGTGGCACTACCTATGCAGGTGATTTTCGGATGGGACATCATGACCATCCTGCTGATTATTGGGATCACCGTGACCCTGTATTCCTTTGTAGGTGGCGTGCTGGCGGTCATCTGGACGGACGCTATACAGGCTATCGTACTGATGGCCGGGGCGGTGATCGCTCTCGTTGTTATGCTGGTTCAGATGCCCGGAGGGGCGGGCCAGATCTTCGAGGTAGCTTCTGCCCATGACAAATTCTCGCTGGGCAGCTTTAGCCTGGAGATGGCAGAAAAAACTTTCTGGACGCTGATTCTCTTCGGAATCGCCGAGAACCTTCGCAATTTCGGGATCGATCAGAGCTACATTCAACGATACATTGCTTCGAGATCAGATCGGGAAGCGAAGCGTGGCTTGTGGTTGGCGGGCTGGCTCTACGTTCCCATGAGTGCCGTATTCTTCTTTATCGGGACCGCTCTGTTCGCATTTTACAACGCGGACCAAGTCATCGAAGTCGAGACAACGAGTCCGGTTTGGGAATCGAGTGCCTTGGAGGATTTGAATCAGGTTCGCCAAGTGGTCGCTCGTCAGGAATTGTTGCAGATGGGAGTCGATGTTGACAGCCGTGAGTTCTCAGCGAATCAAATGAGATTGGCGAGTGAGAAAGGTCTAGAGGAGCTGGGTGATCGGGTGTTTCCATATTTCATCGCTACCCAATTGCCACCGGGGATCACAGGGCTGCTAATCGCCGCTGTTTTCGCTGCGGGAATGAGTACGATTTCGACGAGTTTGAACTCATCGGCTACTCTGTTCATGACGGATTACTATCGCCGCTTGATCGACCCTAACGCTTCCGAGCGAAAGCAAATGGGTGCCCTGTACATGGCGACTTTTGTGTGGGGAGCAGCGGGCACGG
>CAZFUD010000067.1:6549-10247 GCA_964521705.1 uncultured Opitutaceae bacterium
CAAAGCGCATTGGACATGTGGTGGACACTTTCAGGTATTTTCAGTGGAGGCATGGTAGGGCTATTTTTGCTGGGCCTGATTAGCCATCGAGCTAGAAATCCCCAGGCGGTGTGCGCAGTCATTCTTGGGGTGCTGGTGATAATTTGGATGTCGTTGCCGAAAGTCGCGGAAATGTTCTTGCGAGCGGATGAATCGTCGTTGGTTCATGGCATAGGTTCCACGCTGCAAAATTTGAGTAGCGGTGGTTTTGCCAGCCCGTTTAACGCCTTGCTGATTCCGGTTTTCGGTACACTGACAATACTGCTGAGCGGGATACTGTTCACGAAGTGGTTCGGTAGTCGTAACGACTCTGCGACTGATAAAGGATGAAGCTGCACGGAATCATCCCGCCTTTGATTACTCCGCTATCCGGTCGCGACACGCTAGATGGGGAAGGATTGAATCGACTATTGGAGCGCATAATATCAGGCGGAGCGCATGGCGTCTTCGCCTTAGGGAGCACTGGGGAAGGTCCCTGCTTGAGCTACCGACTGAGGAAAGAGCTGATTTGGGCAACGAGCGAAATTGTAGCTGGACGGTTACCCGTGCTCGTATCGATTTCCGATACGGCCTTGGAAGAGTCGATAAGTCTCGCGAAGGTGGCCGCAGACGCTGGAGCCGATGCTGTCGTTTTGGCTACGCCCTATTACTTTCCGGCAGGTCAAACGGAATTGATACAATACGTTCGAACGATCGTCCCGAAACTGCCGCTTCCCGTATTGCTCTACAATATGCCGTCTCTAACAAAGGTTTGGTTCGAGATCGAAACCTTAAGGAAGCTGAGCGATCTGAAAGGAGTCATAGGGATCAAAGATAGCAGTGGTGATCTGGCCTATTATGAGAAGCTCTGTTCGCTAAAAGAGGAACGTCCGGACTGGAGATTGTTCATGGGACCCGAGGAAAAGATGATCAGGTCCATTTCCCTTGGAGGTGACGGAGGTGTCAATGGAGGGGCTAATATCTACCCGAAGCTTTTTGTGGATGCTTACAATGCCGCCCGAGATGGGGACGAAGCGCAGCAGTCGTTGCTGCAAGAGAATATCGAGGCCTTCGGAAGAATCTACGAAATTGGAAAGTACGCTTCGCGCTTTATTAAAGGGACGAAATGCGCAGCATCGATACTCGGCTTATGCGATGATCTCATGGCTGAACCCTTCAACCGATTTTACCCTGAAGACCGAGATAAAGTGAAAAGAATCCTCGATGAATTGGATTTGGAAGCATGAATTTGAAAATATCTAGGAATATTGAATAAATGGATACTAATTTGAATATTATAAATACCCAGCTACTCTGCGGCATAATTCTTTTTACTGCGTATTTTCCCATCGCCCGGGCCGATCACCATGAGTTCCCTCCAGTCGCCAAGGTAGGCGAGGGAAGCTTGTTAGTGTCCGAGCAGATTTTTCCGATAGCGAACAAGCCAACCAAGGAATGCCATGCGTCGACTATCGTGGAAACATCGGATGGCGAATTAGTCGCTGCTTGGTTTGCGGGTACCAGAGAACGAGATCCGGATGTGGGAATATGGGTTTCGCGAAAAGTAGGTGAGCGATGGACAGAGCCCGTGGAAGTAGTTAACGGAGTTCAGTCCATGAATCTGCGTTACCCCTGCTGGAATCCGGTTTTGTTCCAGCCTTCAAATGGACCGTTAATGCTTTTCTATAAAGTGGGTCCTAACCCGCGAGAGTGGTGGGGTATGCTGACTACTTCGGACGACGGCGGCAAAAGCTGGTCGTGGCCTGTAAAGCTAGGCGAGCACTGGGCGGTTGGTCATTTGTTGGGACCGGTAAAAAACAAACCGATAGAGCTAGCGGATGGTTCCATACTTTGTCCGACGAGTACGGAAGTAGATATCGAGGGAGGCGATGGCTACTGGCGTGTTCATTTCGAAGTGACCCGCGATCTCGGTAAAACCTGGGATGTGATCGGACCCATCAACAATGGGATCGAGTTCGACGCTATCCAGCCCAGCATTCTCACCTACGTGAACGGGGACATGCAGATCCTTTGTCGCACCAAGCAAGACGTGGTCTCCCAGAGTTGGTCGCGTGATGGAGGTGTTAGTTGGAGCGATATGGAGGCGACGGAATTGCCTAATCCGAGCGCGGGAACGGACGCGGTTTCTCTGCAGGACGGTAGGCAATTGCTGGTATACAATCATTCCACAAGGAAAACCAAAGTGCCCAGCCGGCAGATTCTCAACGTGGCTTTATCTGAAAACGGAATCGATTGGGAGATGGCCATGACATTGGAATGGGAGACAGGAGAACGTCCTCGCGGTCAACGCCATTGGGGCGAGTATTCGTACCCCGCTGTGATACAAGCGGCCGACGGACGTATCCACATAACCTACACTTACAATCGAGAGGGCATCAAGCATGCGGTCTTGGATCCGAATAAATTGTAGTTTTTGTAGGGCAGCGCTTCAGCCTGCCCAAAAATCCGAAGACGCAAGGTGAAGCCAGCGCTACGTTTATGATAAATAAGACCATAGCCTTTCTCGTTCGTTCAACTGCTCTAGTTGTGATCTGCCCCTTGGTATTCTTCGCTGATGATCGCCAGCTCGAACGCCTTCAGTACAATAATCCGGGATTGGTTGTCGACTTGGGAGTGGGCCTATGGGCTTGGCCACTGCCGATGGACTTCGATCAGGATGGGGATCATGATCTGGTAGTCGTTTGCCCCGATAAGCCGTACAACGGGACCTACTTCTTTGAAAACACGGGAGGCGATTTAGCTCTTCCCGTATTCGAGCCGCCCGTACGCATCAGCAAGGGGAATCACAATGTTCAGGTTTCCTACGTGGACGGCGAGCCTCGTGTGCTTTCACCCGGAATCGAGCATACCGAGTTCTACCAACAAGGCATAGATACAGGAAAGGCGCTTGGGCTATCGAACAACGATATCTATACGGCTAAAGGGAACATCAGAGCCAAACAATGGAAGTATGTGGACTATGATGGCGATGGGGCATTGGATATTGTCACCGGGTTTGGCGACTGGACCGATTATGGGTGGGATGACGCCTACAATAGCAAAGGTGAATGGACGAACGGACCCTTGAGAGGATTGGTTTTTTGGGTTCGGAATCTAGGGACTAGCGAAAAGCCCCGATATGATGGGGCGCGGCAAATCAAGGCTGCCGGACAAAACGTGGAAGTATTCGGGTGGCCGTCGCCAAATTTTGGCGACTTTGATGACGATGGAGATCTGGATCTATTGTGCGGGGAATTTCTGGACAGCTTTACTTACTTTCAAAATACGGGGACTCGAACGCGACCAAACTATGCCGCAGGGCGACGTTTGCGATCGGAGGGATCTCTATTGAAGATGGAACTGCAAATGATTGTCCCGGTAGCTTTCGATTGGGACAAGGATGGCGATCTAGATCTGATTTGCGGAGATGAGGATGGTCGCGTGGCCTTTATTGAGCACACAGGGGAAGTGAAAGACGGTCTTCCGCAGTATCGAAAACCTGTCTACTTTCAGCAACGGGCCAAGGATGTGAAATTCGGGGCCCTAGCGACTCCCTTCGGAGTAGATTGGGATAGGGATGGGGACGAGGATATTATTTGCGGGAATACGGCTGGATATATAGGGTTTTTCGAGAATTTGGGCGGCGGATCCAATCCCGTTTGGGACAAGGTCAAGTTGCT
>CAZFUD010000067.1:10257-17435 GCA_964521705.1 uncultured Opitutaceae bacterium
CTAGAAGCCGGCGGCCACACCATACGAATACAAGCTGGGAATAATGGTTCCATTCAGGGACCGGCGGAAGCGAAATGGGGTTACACCACTCAAACGGTGGCTGATTGGGATGGAGACGGGTTGCTGGATATCGTTGCTAACTCGATTTGGGGAAAGGTCATTTGGTATCGAAATATTGGAGTTGAGGGAAAGCCTATGTTGGACACAGCCCGGTCGATCGAGGTCGAATGGCAGGGGCAACCTCCTAAGCCAGCTTGGAATTGGTGGAACCCGGTGGGTCGTGAATTAGCCAGCCAATGGAGAACAACACCCGTTGCCGTCGACTGGAATCGGGATGGGCTAATGGATCTTGTCATGCTGGATCACGAGGGCCATCTCGCGCTTTTTCGAAGAACGTTGAGCGAGGGCTTATTGCGTCTCCTGCCAGGCGAACGCATCTTTTGCGATGAAAACGGGGAGCCGCTTTCCTTGATTAGAGGTCCTGCAGGCAAGAGCGGGCGTCGCAAGCTGGAGGTCGTCGATTGGGATGGCGATGGCCGATTGGACATCCTTTTCAACGGGGAGAACGCGGATTGGTATAGGAATATGGGCGAGCGCGATGGCAAAACCGTATTGAAAAATCTGGGACCGTTAGACGGTCGAAAAATCTCAGGCCATACCTCTAGCCCGACAACAGTCGATTGGGACAGGAACGGAGTTCCCGACTTGCTTGTCGGTTCCGAAGATGGCCGCCTTTATTATATGAGCAATCCAAGGGGGAATTAGACTTGGCTGGAAAGCGCAACCAGTCTGCTCCTCTGCTATTAGCCATGCTTGGCGCATGTGTATGGATGCCAGGAGGAAACGCCCGTCCCAATATTCTCTTTATCCTCGTAGACGATCTAGCTTGGACGGACCTGAGCTGCTATGGCCACCCATGGCATGAGACGCCGCATATCGACCGGTTGGCTAAAGAGGGGATGCGATTTTCGCAGGCCTATTCGCCCGCTCCAATTTGTTCGTCTGCTCGAGCGAGTATTCTGACCGGGAAGACGACGGCTCGTCTTGGATTCGAATTTGTTGTGAAGGCAGAGCCAGGCAGTCAAGTGATCGAACCGGTTCCCCCTTTGAAGGCGCCGCCCTTCACTCTAGCGTTGAACCCTGCCGAAACTACCATCGCCGAGCGCCTTCAGAAAGATGGATACGAAACCGCGTATTTCGGAAAATGGCACTTGAATCCTCACTACGACGGTCGTTACCTCGGCTGGGATCCGGATCTGGGACCAACGAGCCAGGGTTTTGAAGTGGCGATTGAAGACTTTGGAAGTCACCCATATAGCCAACAAGAGCTTCCGGTTCTTCAGGAGCCAGGTAGATTCCATCCGGATGGTATCACGGAGAGATCGATAGAGTATCTTAAGACGCGCGATCAGACGCGGCCTTTTTTTCTGATGGTGTCCCATTTCTTTGTCCACACTCCGATTCAATCGCCGTACCAATGGCTGCGGGACAAGTACGATAGGATAATTCCCGAAAATTCTCCAAATCGAGAAAAGCGGATAGCGTATGCGGCCTGCTTGGAAACGCTCGATCATTACACAGGAGAATTACTCTCTGCGCTGGACGATACTGGCCTCGATGAAACGACTATGGTTGTTTTTCTCTCGGATAACGGCGGGCATCCCGAATATGTGTCTCATAAGCCCTTGCGTGGTTCAAAGTGGAATCTCTACGAAGGGGGGATTCGTGTACCCATGCTGGTGCGCTGGCCCGGGCGAATCGCGCCAAACTCCATTTGCGACGAGCCCGTGATCGGGTACGATATGTTCCCGACCATTGCCGAGATCGTCGGGCAACCCGTTGAAAGCGCCAACTTAGATGGAGTGAGCCTTTTACCTCTGTTTTCGCAGCCGAGCACAGCTTTGGACAGGAATCTGTATTGGCACTTTCCTTACTATCATCCTGAGGGAACGAAATTCGGCAAAGCAATTACTCGAATAGGTATGGATGACTATCGTGTTAGTCAGACAAGACCTCAATCGGCTGTTAGAAAAGGCCCGTACAAACTGATCTATTTCGAGGAAGAGGGGAACTCGGAGCTCTACGATCTTGCCGTGGATGTTTCTGAGAGCAAGAATCTGACCCGATCGCAACCGAATGTCGCCAAGGAACTGGAACGGGAGCTCCTAGACTACTTGCAGAAAGTTCACGCTCGGCGAGCCAATCGTCCCACATTAGAATGATGAAGTTGATTCACCTTCTCGTCGCTATAGCGCTGACGCTCACTCCGATCGGTTTGGGCAAAAGACCAAACGTTCTTTTCATCGCCGTCGACGATCTGAGAGTCGAGTTGGGGTGCTACGGTGATAGTCATGTATTGTCTCCGAACATCGATCGGCTAGCCGAGCAAGGGACCTTGTTTGAACGAGCCTATTGCCAGCAGACTGTTTGCAACCCGTCACGAGCCTCGCTGCTCACCGGCATGCGTCCGGATACCTTACGCGTTTGGGATTTGTATACGCATTTTCGGCAAAACACGCCTGATGCGGTGACTTTGCCTCAATTGTTCATGCAGAATGGGTATCGTTCGATTGGTATCGGGAAGATTTTCCACAATTGGCGTCAAGACGACTGGCGCGGCGACCGAGTTTCCTGGAGCGAACCTGAGTTTCTCCACTACGAGACCCATGGGCATGATGAAGCGAAAGTCGAAGGATCCTTGCCGCCAAATTTAGCTTCAGGCGCCGGTGGAATCGAATGCCGAGATGTACCCGATGAGGCTTATTACGATGGTCGGATCGCTCAGAAAGCGGTGGAGCGGATGCGAGCTTTGGCGGAGTCTCAAGAGCCCTTTTTCTTGGCGGTAGGATTCTGGAAGCCGCACACGCCTTTCAATGCCCCAAAGAAGTATTGGGACATGTATGATCGTAACTCGATTCCGCTTCCGCTGCATTTGGATCCGCCAAACGATGTGCCGGATATCGCTTTGACCAGTTCTCGTTACGATGGGAAAAGCAAGCCAGTGGAATTGCGCGAGATGCATCATGGGCATCTGGCGGCGATCACTTATCTGGATACGCAAATTGGCAAGGTTCTGGATGAGCTCGAAAGACTGGATTTGCGAGACGACACCATTATCGTTTGGTGGTCGGACCATGGGCTGCATTTGGGCGAGCACGGGTTGACGCGCAAAACTACGGCATTTGAACTGGACGCTCATGTACCTCTTATTATCGCTACTCCAGATCATAAGGGTGGCCAGCGAACGGATGCATTGGTTGAACTGTTGGATTTGTATCCAACGCTTGTTGAGCTATGCGGAATCTCACCCTCAACCAGCTTGGAAGGGCGATCGCTAGTGTCCCTATTGGAAGACCCTAACCAGGGTTTTAAAACCGCGGCCCTAACGCAAACACCGCGCCCCAATTATCCGAAAGGCAAGTTGCCTCAAGTGATGGGCTACTCAGCAAAAACCAAACGATTCCGCTACACGGAGTGGAGAGACTTCGAAACAGGCGCCGTGCTCGCCCAAGAGTTGTATGATCACCGTAGGGATCCGCTGGAAACGGTGAATGTTGCTGAGAAAAATGAATACAAGGAATGGCTGCCCGGATTGGAAGCGCAACTGGAGAGGCTGGTGAGTCGATGAACGGGGTGCTAGGGAGATTCAGTAAATGGAGAATACGCAACCTAAAGGCCTGCGCTACTTTCTTTTACGCCTTAAGCCTTCTACCTTCAGCCTTAAGCGCCCGCCCCAACATCGTCTTTATCATGGCAGATGATCTGGGTTATGGCGATCTGGGTTGCTATGGGAACGAGCGGGTGCAAACGCCGCATATCGATGCTTTGGCTCAAAACGGAATCCGCTTCACCGATTTCCATTCATCGGGGCCTATGTGCACACCTACACGGGCGGCGACTCTGACAGGTTGCTACCAGCAGCGATTTGGGGAGAAATTCGATGGAGCGATTTCGGGCGTTCGGGACTATCACTCTGGCTTGCCTCACGACGCGGTGACTATTGCCGAAGTTCTCAAGGAGACGGGTTATGTCACGGGCTGTTTTGGAAAGTGGCACCTTGGATACACGCCTCCCTTTTTTCCGACCACCCAAGGTTTCGATGTGTTCTACGGTTTGGGCTCCGGGGATGGCGACTTCTTCAGTCATGTTGATCGCAGTGGCCGTTTGGATTGGTGGCGAAATGAGGAAAAAGTGATTGAAGAAGGTTATACGACAGCGTTGTTGACCAAGCGAAGTATTGAATTCATCGAAGCTAATCGCGATCGGCCCTTCTTTCTCTATCTACCCCATTTAGCCATCCATTTTCCCTGGCAGGGGCCTCAAGATCCTCCTCATCGGGAAGTAGGCGTTTCGTATCATGACGACAAGTGGGGAGTGTTACCTGATCGTTCTAATGTTTTTCCTCATGTGAAAGCAATGATTGAGGCTATGGACCGAAGTGTGGGTGACGTTGTAGCCCCTATCAATAAAAAAAAAATTCGAGACGATACGCTCATAGTATTCACCTCGGACAACGGGGGCTATTTAAGATATTCCGGAGGGTTCGAGAACATTTCCAGCAATGGGCAGCTTAGGGGCCAAAAGGGCCAAATGTACGAAGGAGGTCACCGTGTTCCCACCATTGTATCTTGGCCAAATCGTATTCAAGCCGATGTGACATCTGAACTAGCGCATTCGACGGATTGGTTTCCCACCTTTGCAAAACTGGCGGGAGTCCCGATAGATCACTTGAACTTGGACGGCGTAGATTTGTCGCCGTTGCTTTTTCAAGGGCAGGCTCTGCCCGAGCGCAATTTGTATTGGCGAATGCGAGGCAACTACGCGGTCCGTAGCGGCCCTTGGAAATTGGCTCAACAGAATGGGAATCGGGAACTCTTTAATTTGCGAAACGATCTTGGGGAAACGAACGATCTTTCGGATCGGCATCCTGAAAAGTTAGCAGCCCTGCAAGAAGCCTGGGAAAAGTGGAATGCGGAAATGAATAGGAGCGCTGCGAAATATGAGTAGGATCGTCGCTCTATTTAGGAAGGGAATAACCGATGTAGGAGCGGCTTTAGGCCGCGATAAAATTTCTCAAAGCCCATCGCGGCGTAAAGCCGCTCCTACAGCAGCGAGATGGGTGTTATTCTTTTACGCCACAGGCCTTCTACTTCCATCTTCAGCCGCCGTTCCAAACATCGTTCTTATCGTGGCAGACGACCTAGGCTATGGCGACTTAGGCTGCTACGGGCAGAAGCATTTCCAGACGCCTAATATCGACGCCCTTGCGGAACTGGGGATACGATTTACACAAGCTTATGCTGGTGGTCCCGTGTGTACCTCATCGCGAAGCGTATTGATGACTGGGCTTCATGCTGGTCGTACACCCGTTCGCGATAATGTGCCGCACTATGAAACGTATTTGCGAATGGAGGACATTACCGTAGCGGAGATCCTTAGTTCTCGCGGGTATCGTTGCGGCGGTTTGGGGAAATGGAGTTTGGGTGATCCAGGTACCGAGGGAGATGCCAAGAATCAAGGCTTCGATATGTGGTTTGGGTATCAGAATCAGGATCATGCTCACTATTATTATCCTGAGTATCTCGATGATAGTTCCTCGCCTACCGGCAAGCTTGAGCTGCCAAACAACAGTAGAACGAGAGCGGACTACAGCCACGATCTACTGACTGACCGCGCTATGGACTTTATTGCTGAATCCGCGAATGGACCTTTCTTTCTTTATGCGGCCTTTACCTTGCCTCATTTTTCGCATGGCTCGGAGGACTCGGATCGCCTGGCCGTTCCAGATTGGGAAGGTTTCGGAAGGCCGAATTGGAGCGATGCAGCCAAGAAATACGCCGCCATGGTTAAACGCTTGGATGACGATGTCGGTAGGATCGTTTCCTTGATTCATCGAATGGGCTTAGCGGAGAATACCCTGATCATTTTCACCAGCGATAACGGGCCACTGGGATCCGGTCCAAGCGAAGAGTTCGACAATAATGGCCCTTTGCGTGGAGCAAAGCGCAGCCTCTATGAGGGAGGTATACGGGTTCCATTCGTAGCCAGTTGGGTGGGGGAGATTCCACAAGGAAAGGCGAGCGATGAAATTATAGCGTTTTGGGACTTGGTTCCGACCTTCGCGGAAATTGCTGGAGCCAATATACCCAAAGAGATCGACGGGATTTCAATCATGAGCGCGCTCAAGGGTGAGGGACTGAAGCCCGAGAGAGATTATTTGTATTGGGATTATGGACATATGCGACCTCGCTATGACCAAGCCGTACGGTTGGGGGATTGGAAGGGGGTCCGCCTCGGTCAAGGCTCGCATTTGGAGCTCTACAACCTCAAGTCGGATATCGGAGAAGCGAAAGACCTGGCGAAGGATTATCCAGATGTCGTTAAGCGGATCGAGAAAATCATGGATAGCGCTGTCACGCCGAGCGAACGCTACCCAATTGGCGAAATCTACCGAGGCGGACCGATCTGGCAGAAGACGTGGTAGGGCAGTTTTGCGAAGATCGAGCAACATAGTAGTAGCACAGGCTTCCAGCCTGTGTTTGAAACAGGCAAGATGCCTGTTCTACTCTATAGTGACAAGCCGCGTTTCCAGGGGATGAAATCGTCCTGCCCTAAGCGCTGGGCGCATACTTCGTATTCGCCGCTTGCGGTTTGAATGGCTAGTTCGAAGAGGGCGTCCGCGAGCTCATCGATCGATTTGCTGCCGTCAATGACAGGCCCTGTGTCGAAATCTATGATATCCGATAGCTTCTCCGCGATAGTGGAATTGCTGGAAATTTTCATCACCGGAGTGACTGGACTACCAGTTGGTGTGCCGAGCCCTGTAGAGAACATCATTACGTTGGCACCAGCGCCCGCCATTGCTGTGGTCGATTCCACGTCGCCTCCCGGGGTACAGAGAAGGCTGAGTCCGGGTTTTCTAATCCATTCGGGATAATCGAATACATCCTCGATAGGAGCCGTGCCTCCTTTTAGGGCCGCGCCGGCCGATTTGATGGCGTCGGTTGTCAATCCGTCAGCGATATTTCCGGGAGATGGGTTTTGATCGAAGCCCGATCCCACGGTTTTCAATACCGCGTCGTAATCTTTCATAAGTTGCAAGAAACGTTCGCCCAGCTCGGGCCGAACACAACGATCCACGAGGCTTTGCTCGACACCACACAGTTCTGGAAACTCGG